>JAFSXY010000093.1 GCA_017443805.1 Clostridia bacterium
AAACATACAGCTTGCGAAGAAGCGTGTTTATGCGAACAAAGGCGCAGGCGGAGTAGACGGAGTAACGGTGAATGAGCTGGATGAATATCTGGCGCAAAACTGGAAGAGTATCAAGCATCAAATCCAAGCGAGAACGTACAAGCCGCAGCCGGTGAAGCGAGTAGAAATACCGAAGCCGAACGGCGGGGTGCGCAAGCTTGGTATTCCCACAGTTATCGACAGAACGATAGAACAGGCAATCACGCAAATCCTGAGCCCGATATTTGAACCAACCTTCAGTGAGCACAGCTATGGATTTCGACCCGGAAGGAGAGCGGAACAGGCGATCGTGCAGATACTGGAATATCTCAACGACGGGTATGAATGGATCGTGGATATCGACCTTGAAAAGTTCTTCGACAACGTACCGCAGGACAAACTGATGAGTTATGTCGGCAGAGTGATACACGACGGAGATACGGAAAGTCTGATAAGGAAGTATCTCAAAGCGGGGGTCATGGTAAAAGGTCAATATGAAGCAACAGAACTCGGCACGCCGCAAGGAGGAAATCTATCCCCGCTTCTCAGCAACATCATGCTGAATGAGCTTGACAAAGAGCTGGAGGCAAGAGGGTTAAGATTTACCCGCTATGCGGACGACTGTGTGATTCTTGTGAAAAGCAGCGCGGCGGCAACAAGGGTGATGTATTCCGTGACAGACTGGATAGAGCGCAAGCTCGGATTGAAGGTAAACGCAGAAAAGACGCACACCACGAGACCGACAAAGCTGAAATATCTCGGCTTTGGTTTTTGGAAATCCAAAGAAGGATGGAGAGCAAGACCGCACGAAGACTCGGTTGCGAAGTTCAAACGGAAGCTGAAACAGTTGTGCAAGCGAAGCTGGAGCGTAGACCTGACCTACCGTATTAACAAAATCAATTCTGTGACAAGAGGGTGGATAAACTACTTTGCCCTCGGTGATATGAAAACGGCAATGCGGAGTATTGACGAACATCTGAGAGTGCAGATGATAGTGATTATCTGGAAGCAATGGAAGGTGCCGTCAAAGCGGGAATGGGGCTTAAAGAAACTTGGAGTAAAAGGGTGGATCGCGCATGAAATGTCATATATCAAAGGATATATGAAAGTTGCACGTCTGCCACAAATCAAGAAAGCAATCACAAAAGAGAAACTGACCAAGCGAGGCTTAGTCAGTCCGATGGATTACTATCTTGAGAAACATGCTTTGAAATTGAATTGAACCGCCGTATGCCGAACGGCACGTACGGTGGAGTGAGAGAGCGGGATAAACCCGCCCTACTCGATTTAACCTCGGCAGATTTAAAACCTTTTCTGAAATCTGCCGAAAAATCGTTGACTTCATCCGACTTTTTGACTATAATAATATCGTATCATTGGAGTTTGTATTCGGAGGTAATCGAATGGAATACATTAAACGCCATTTGGAAGAAAAAGTTTTGTCTTTATCCAAATCATACTCAGCTATTTTGGTGACAGGTCCGCGTCAATCGGGCAAGACAACCATGCTGAAAACATTGGCTGAAAAAGAGAATATTAGGCGTGAATATGTAACGCTCGATGATCTTTCTATGCGCGAAATGGCGAAGAGTGACCCGGCAATGTTCTTGCAGCTTCACAAACCGCCTGTCTTGATTGACGAAGTGCAGTATGCGCCGGAACTGTTCACCTATATTAAGATCCACATTGATAAAAATCACAACCCTGGTGACTTCTGGATGACAGGCTCGCAGGTTTTCCGCCTGATGCAAGGTGTGCAGGAATCTTTGGCCGGGCGCGTTGCGTTGCTTCATATGTCTCCGATGTCACAACGGGAGATCGATGGCAGATCCGCTATTCCCTTCTCGACAGACTTTGATATGTTAGTTGCGGAAAGTAAAAAGGTTGAACCGATTACAGCGCCTGAGATCTACGAGCGACTGTGGAAAGGTAGTATGCCGGGCATTGTCAGCGGCCTGTTCCCGGACCGTGAGATTTATTATTCGTCTTATATTTCCACCTTTATTGAACACGATGTGCGCGAGCTTTCAGGTAATATCGATGTGCTAAAATTCAATCGTTTTGTCACCGCTATGGCGGCAAGATCAGCGCAAATGCTTAATTACAGCGCCGTTGCTGAAGATGCGGACATTGATGTGCCGACGGCCAAAGCGTGGACGAATATTCTTGAAACGTTAGGGGTCATTTTTTTGCTGCATCCGTACTCCAACAATGTGCTGAAACGACCAATTAAAACGCCCAAGGTCTATTTCTACGATACCGGTCTTGTCTGCTACTTGACGAAATGGTCTTCTCCGGAGATTGCTGAGAATGGCGCAATGAATGGAGCCCTACTTGAAAACTACGCTGTTTCAGAGATTATGAAGAGTTATCAAAGTTCTGGTCAAGAGCCATATCTTTACTACTACCGAGATCGTGATGCAAGGGAAATAGACGTCATCATTGAAGGTGACGGAAAGCTCTGTCCTCTCGAGATCAAAAAGACCGCTATGCCGGATAAGCGTATTGTTAAGGCTTTCGGAGTAATTGATAAAGCGCCGCTCAAAATCGGCACCGGTGCCGTTCTCTGTATGGCGGAGCAACTCAGCGCTTTTGACAAGAACAACCTTATCGTCCCAATTTGGATGATATGAGTCCGTTTTATGGGACACTGTATTTTGTGCTATCTAATTGGGCAATTATTATAAAAGTATTTGAACCAACGACCTCCGGGTTATGAGCGGTAGTCGGCGCGCTCATCCGGACATTTCCGGCGCCTTTCACCGCTTTCCTCTCGGTATTCAATTCCGTCCGGCGGTCTGTATCATTTTTTCGATCTGTTGCCAGGTCAGCCCTGCGGTCGTCCCGATCGAATAAGAATAACCTTTTTTCTCGTAGAGCACACAGTAGACCAGCTCGCCGCTGCCCTTCAACGTGATCGTAACACCGTCGGTCTCCGTTATTTCGATCTTTTCGTATTCGTTATAGTCGCCGGAATTATCGCCGCTGCCCTTGGAAACTCGGTAATATAAGCTCTGCGTTCCGTCGGAATAGCTGATCTCCGCAAGATTGGTCTGATGATCCAGATACAGGATCTCAGTCGCTTCAAAAGGCAGATTTTTCAGATCTTCAATTTTGATCCCGGATGCCTTTGACAGTTCCTTTGCGCTTTGGTATTCCAACGGCGCGCCGCCCGTCTGCAGATCGCCCCCGACCTTGGGCTGGTGATTGATCACCGTAACGGCGAGCACGCCGATCAGCACGACGGCAAAACAAGCGGCCAGCGCGATATACCTTTTTACATTCGGGAAGCGGACGACCGTTGCCTTTTCGGGTTCTGCGGACCGGATCTTGTTCAGGATCCTGTCCTTCGTTTCTTCGGAGACGGTAACGCGCGCCATTACTTCGTTATATTTACTCAAAATCATACGCCTCCTTCAAGATCGTCCGCAGCGCGTCCCGGCCTCTTTTCAGGTTGGACCGGACCGTGCTTTCGTTGCGGCTGAGAATCCTCGCGATCTCGGCGGTGGAATATCCCTCCTGATAGAACAGGTGGATGACCTCCCGCTGTTTAAGGGGCAGCTCCTTTACCGCCTGCCAAACAAAGGAAAGGTCCTCCCGCTCCTCAGCAATCAGCTCATCGTTCAGTTCGTCCGTCAGACGGGTTTTGTTGTAACCGATCCTGTTTTTGCTGAGATTGGCCGTCACCCGCATCAGCCACGCCTTGGCGTGCCTGTCGTTTTGGAACCGCGGTGCGGACCGGATAAATTGGATCAGCGTTTCCTGCAGAACGTCCTCGCTGTCTTCGGTATTATGCAGATAGGAATAGGCCAGGCGCAGGATCGTGTTGCCGAACAGATCAAAATAATACGCAGCTTTTTCTTTCACAAGAGCAGTATCCGTTTCCGTTTCAAAACGCACGGAAGAAAGCGACGCAAAAAAAAGCGCCGCGTTTCTGATCAGGATGAATAACGGTGACACGGGTATTGCTCTTGTCATAATGATTTACCTTATTTTATTTCGTTTACCAGGGAAAGAATGTCTGCTTCAGCTATGCCGTCGGTTGCGCCTATGCAATAAGTATAGTCGCCTTCCGTCCAGATGGCAAGCATAACTTTGCCACCGTTTCCTTTCAGCGTCACGTCTTTGCTGTCGGCCGTTTCGGTTTTTACCGTTTCGTACTCGTTATAATCGCCGCTGATATCCTCGCTGCCCTTGGCCTTGCGGATATAGCCGCCGTCAAAATCCACCTCAAGCGTGACGCCGCTGATCACAACGTAGTTTTCCGGGGTGAGACTGCCGGGCAGGGTCAACGTGAAACCTACGGCTTCTTCGGCGGCGGATAGAGAGTCCATATTGCTGCCGTATTCTTCTATCGGGTTTACAAGCTGTGCAAGCTGTCCGAATGCGGCCGTCTCGGTAATTTGAGCGTTCCCCTGCGGGTCCGCGTATACGGTGACGATCGCGTATTCAGTTTCGGCGTCCGGCACAGTGGCTCTGGCTTCGCAAAGAATGCGGTAGTTTATCCCGGCGACCACCTGCGACGCCAGCAGGGCGACGGGCGTGTATTCCATGCCGGTAAGCGCTTCGCACGCTTTTGTCAGCGCCTGCAGGGCGTCCTCCGGCACAGCGGGAGAATCGGGCTCGGTCCAGCCGCCGTCATCAGCCGAAACGTTTGCCTGCGCGTCGCAGTCCGCCACATCGGTGATCTGGGCGCCGCCGTTCAGATCCTCGTAGATATACACGATCGCGTACATGGTTTCGGCGTCAGGAACCGTAGCCGCAGCTTTGCACAGCACGCGGTGGTTCGTTCCGGCCACCACCTGGCTTGCGAGATACGCCACGGGGATATATTGTATACCGGTCAGGGTCTCCGTGGCTTTGTCAAATACGGTTCTGAAATCTTCGGTAATTATGGGAGATTCCGCTTTCATCCATCCGCCGACGATCTCGCCGCCGGTGATCCCGTTTTCGGTCGGGTCTTCCTTTTTCCCCTTTTGTTTGCCACATCCTGCCAAAACGGCAATGCCGGAAACAAGAATCGCGAAACACACGAATACTGCAATCAACTTTTTCATCTTTTTTTACCTCACTTTTACGTTAATCGTGAGCCGCTTTTCGTGCCGCTCTGACCTATATACAGTTCAGGACCTGAAAATGTTGCAAAAAAAGCAAATTTTCAGTATTTCAGTAGAATGATGTCTGAAACGAAATCGAAAATGATGCCTGCCGCACAATCTTTGTTGGTTGTGCGGCAGACATCATAAATGAACTGCTGTTCCTTCTTCCGGAAGACAGCCCCGAAAGAATCCGTTAGCCTCTGGAATAACCGCCGGAATAACCGCCGGAATAACCGAACGGGAATCCACCGAAGAAATCGCTGAAGTCGTTAAAGGAATCACTGCCGTCGCTGTATTGCCGGTAGCCGCTTTGATCTTCGTTTGTCTGCGGATTCGCGTCCTGTTGTTTTTCCCCGACGATCACGGTCAGCGTCGTCTCCTGTCCGCTGCGGGATACCGTCAGTTTCAGCTCGTCTCCGGCGCTCAGCTTCTTTACGAACGCCGTTAAATCGCTTGCCGACGTTATTTTTTCGCCGTTGGCTGCGGAAATGATATCGTTTGCCTGCAAACCGGCCTGCGCAGCGGGGCTGTTTTCCGCCACGCTGTAAACAATCGTTGCCGCAGCGGCAAAGCGAAACCAAAAACGGATCACCGCCGCATTTCCGCTGTTGCTGAATTGACGCGTGCAAAAAGACAGGTTTGAGCAAATCGCGCAATCTGTCCCTGTGCAATTATGATCAGCCTGCTGCTGCAGATACAGCGACGCCGTCAAAAACAAAATCGCAAATAAACAAATAAGAACGATTGAAAGAAGTCGTTTATGATTGTTCTTAACCATCATACGTAAAATATCTTATTATTCATGGAAGCTTTTTCCCTTATCGGTATATCTCAGGTGGCAGATTGAAAGGAATTTTACTATTGTATTATTTTGCCATATGATCGATCAAAATGCAATCAATTAAGATGTTTAACTCTTTTATTATCATTTTCTGTGTAAAATTCCTCCACACGAAGCGCCGCACCCTACGGGGACAGTGTTTACGCTCTTGCTGTTTCCGAACCAGCAGTATTTCTCATTCTCGCACTGCGGCGTAAAACCATTGGCGATAATCATCCGATAGGAGGGAGTATTTTCGCGAAAACAGCGCGCCCATACCTTCAGATCCAGGTCAAATGACGCAAATTCCGCAGCCGCCTTAAATGCGGCTTTCCCGTAACCGTTGCCCTGATACTCCGGCAGGATCCGGCAGCCCAGTTCCGCCGTTCCGTCGAAGGTAAAGTTCCACAGAATCGCCTCGCCGATCATAGCTCCCTCTTCCGACAGACGGACAGCGAAGTTGATCGAATCCCCAGACCGCATATCGTACATAACGGAATCATAAAACGTGTTTTCGTCCGGCGCCCCCGTTATGCTTACATCGTCCCGGTAATCGTAACCCCAATAGCGGTTGTTCTCAATATCCGTATTCAATTTCAAATACGCCTGTTTATCACGCTCGTTTATCCGGGTAAGCACGACGCCGCCGGATGAAAGCGGAGGTATTATGTCGATTTTCGCCGCCGGCGAGCCAACATGGACAAGATATTTATGCGTCAGACGGACCGGGTGATACTGCGTTTTGGATGTGCGCAGGCCCGGATCTCCCGAATCATCTTCCCGGTTGACGTACGTGAGCGAGCATCCCGTTTGCTTCGACAGCAAGCGCACAAATCCGGAATACATCGTCGGATAGATCCCTTTATATTGTGTCAGCGCCTTTTCCACGTGGATCATCAGCGTGTCCCCGACGACTTCTCCTATACTCAGAGCCGTAAGCCTTCCGTTGATAAATAACCCTGCAGCATACAGATCAAGTTCGCCGCAAACGTCGAAGAGTTCTTTTGTCCGTTCAATCTCAAGCCGCTCGAGCGTATAACCGTCCGGGTGCTCTGCCTCGTATTCGCAAAGCATTCTTTCAACGCTTTGCCGGTCATCGGCAGTCAGGACCCGGATTTGCGGTTCTCCGTAAAGCTTTTTGAATTTGTTAACGTGGTTGCGCTGACCGCTGAATTTTTTACCCCGGAAATCCTCAGCCTCTTCAAAAGAGTAAATGTAGTCGCTCCATTTCCGGTCATACGCCCACATAGCGGGCTGCAGGCGATTATCTGAGCGTATTTTCTCAAGCGTTTCCTCATCCACTGCAAAAAAGCGAAGCGGAAGATGGTTCTCAAACGCATATTCTTTCAGCCGGTCGATCATGCCGTCCGGATCGACGCCGATCGGGTAGCTGAACGCCGGTTGTTCGCCGATGAGCTGCCGGATGACAAAGGTATCGTTCCAGACGCAGAACCGGATATCTGCGCCTTCGTGCCACATATACAGATACCCGGCTGAAAGATCGCTGCTGCGCGAAGGGTTCTTTTTGATGTGTGTGCGCGCTTTTTTCAGCGCGGACAGTGAAAACGGTTTGAAATTCAACATATGCTATTGTTCCCAAATAACGAATTTGCGGCTTGACATCGCTGTCCCGCCGCATTTTTTCAGTTTGTAACCTTAGTCGTTGCTTGCGCTGCTTCTTTTCAATGAAATCAACGCGCAGGAAGTTCGCGCCACAGCTTGACTTCTTCCTACGTCGCTTCCGCCCCGAGCCGCTTGCCGGCGGCAACCGTTACGGTTTCCCCCAGGATGCCCTTGATGTGCTCTGCGGCTTTTTCAATACCGTTCATACCGGAGGTGCAAAAGGGATTATCCTCTGACGTACGGTCAGAGCAGGCCCAATACCGTATCGCCGTGACGCTTTTCGTCATTTTTCACGCTCTCCACCTCGGGATGATTTGCCGCGACCGGTGCGTAGGTGTTGACCGCGTTATACTCAAATTTCGCTATGATCGGGTATAGCCGCTTTTTGCCGAGCAATTTATATAAGATCGGCAGCAGCGTCGCAAGCGTCTTTTTCGGCTTTAAGTTTTCCCCTGTCAGCGCTTTGAACACGGCGGCGTGGCGACCCTCCTCCGAAGCAAGGCGGCGAAAGGTTTCAGCGTCTTTTTTTTCCTTCACAGCGTCGGCAAGGGCGTGGTACATCAGCACCGCGTCCAATTCTCCCTGCTGCGCCTTGAGCAGTGTTTTCCGTTCGTTTTGCTGCGGCATGTTTTTTCCTCCGTTCGTTGTTCCGCACGATCCGTCAGGCGATCGCATAAGAAGCAATGTATTCGGTATCTTCCCCGGCGGCGACGCCGGGATCGCTGATTTCAAATGAAACGCGCTTGCCGTATTGCGACGCGGCAAGCTCAAAGTGGCACAGGGCGATCCCCACGTCGATCTTCCGGATATCCCAGCCTCCTTCCGCGATCCGGCCGCGGCTGTGCTTCAGATAGAAGTGCGCTTTGTCTTCGATAAGGACCACGCGCCACGGCTGCTTATTGACGGCGGAGGGCGCAAGGCGCACCGCCTCCAGCGCGGCTGCAAGTTCTCCGGCGTTTTCCGGCGACAGGGGCGCGTTAAAGGAAGCGCGGAAAAACAGCTCGCCGAAATCCAATCTGCTGTCCGCCCGGATTCCCTTGCGCATCATGGTTTCTCTGAGTGACATCTTTTTTGCGGCATAGCCCAGGGGGCTCACACAGGGCATGACTTCGTTCTCGCCCAGCCTTACGGCGCGTTCAAACGCCTGCCGGTCCATCGTTCCGGCGATCCACGTGGTGCCGACGCCCATGGATTCCGCAAACAGAACGACCTTTTCGAACGTGTAGCCGAACGCCTCCTCCGCATGCGGCGCGCGCGTCATTTTCCTGGCAATATAGGCGTTCGTCCCCACGATAACGGGGCTTGAAAGCCCGTCTTTTTTCGCGTCGAGCAGTTGCCATGCGATCGGAAGATCATAGGGGTTTTCCACCTTCTGAGCAAACGCGAGGATCTTGTCCGCGTCTTCCGCTCGCAGCGGTTCGCCGTCAAAGGTTCGGACGCTCCTTCTGCTGCGCATCAATGCAAGCATATCCATCTTTGATCATTCTCCTTTTGTTTCTGTCAATTCCGGCAGCGCTGTGATTATTCGGGCGAACGTCTCCTGAAACACCGCTTCCTCTCTGCGTACGATCTCTCTGTACGCCTCGATCTCTTCCGGCGGCAGGATCTGTGCGCCCGTATACCGCAGCGCAGCAGCTGCTTTTTCCGTTTTGAGGACAGTCTGCGCATACGCCGGGCCGACGGATAAAAGTGCGATTGCCGTTTTTCGGTCGATAAGGCCGCTGGTCAGGACGCCCCACGTATCGTACAACGTGTCGTTGGCGATCGGCCCGATGATCACGTCGCAGGCGGAAAGCGCATCCTCTTTTCCCATACGGTTGGAAAAAATATAATCGAACCATGCTTCATTCCGGGAGAACCTTTTGATCAAAAGTCCCGTCGTGTCCAGTTCATAACGGTTCAGGTACGTTTCCATCCCGCGCCGAGTCCTTGCCCAGCGCCGGGAGAATTCCTCATCATCGGAAAGATAAAAGCCCTGCCCGAAATCCGCGTTTTGTCTGCCGACCGTCAGATCCGGCGTGCGGATCTCCGAAAACCCCGTATGGAACAGCGTCAAAAACCTTCCCATATATTACCGGCTCAGGGCTTGCGCCACCGCCTGCTCCAGATCTTCCGGTTTATCGGACGGCGCGAAGCGGGCGACTGGCTCGCCGGTCCGGTCGATCAGGAACTTGGTGAAATTCCACTGGATCCTTCCGGGGAATTTTGATTTCAGATATTCATAGAGCGGATCCGCGCCGCCGCCGTTCACCTTGAGCTTGGCAAAGCGCGGGAAGGTGGTGTGATAGCGCAGCGTGCAGAAGGAATCGATCTTTTCCGCGCTGCCGGGCGCCTGAAACGCGAACTGGTTGCATGGAAAATCGAGGATCTCAAAGCCCTGTTCGCAGTAGGTTTCATAGAGACGCTGCAGTCCCTCGTACTGCGGGGTGAAACCGCAATGGGTCGCGGTGTTCACGATCAGCAGCGCCTTTCCCTCGTACTGCCGCAGAGAAACAGCTTCTCCCTTGTTGTCCGTCACCGTAAAATCATAAACGTTCATGTCGCGCCTCCTTGCTTAAAGAATTCCAACGAACAGATTTCTGACGACCGAAAGCAGATGGAAGAACCAGCCGTAGAAATTGACGAACACCGTAAAGAACCCGGCGCCGTGCGCGTCGCGGCCGGACGTTGCGATCACCGGATCCGTTCCCTCGCCGAGTCCGTTTTCCCGCAGCGTTGCAAGGATCACCCGCGCCAGCTTCTCATTGCCCGCGGCGCTGGGGTGGATCCGGTCCTCGGCAAAATCCCGGTCGGAATCCGTAAGCGCGTCGGCTACGTCGGCAACGATAATCTCGTTCGGGTGTGCTTCATTGAAAGCGCGGAGCTTGGAGTTGATCCGGTCCGCCCCCTGCTGATACACCTCTCCCACGTAACCGGTCTGCGGGTTGTAGATCGTTTGAAGAATGAGCGCGGCATCCGCGTTCAGAACACGGATCGACGCCACGATCGTTTCGAGATCGGCATAAAAGCCCTCCGCAATGGCGTCAAAACGGGCATAATCCGCCTTTACGATCCCGTCGTACATCAGATCGTTGATATTGCCCAGCAAAAAGTTGTTGCCGCCGATGGAGATGTTGATGATATCCGCTTTTACGATCGCGTCTTTTACCGTTTCATCTTCCATCCGGCGCAGCAGGTTGCCGGTGGTGTGCCCCGGAACGGCATAATTGAGATATTCATACCCGTTCGTATCGGCGACGATTTTGCCGTAAACCGCCTCCCTGGGGTTGGAAAGCCCGGAACCGAACGCGATGGAATCGCCGAGCACCAGATAAACCGGACGCCCTGCGGCAAACGCCGACACGCCCAAGGCGCCGAAGAGCAGCGCCGCGCACAATAAAACAGCCAGAATCCTTTTTTTCATGGAAACAACCTCCCTGTGCTTGCTTTTTTTATGTGCTCATGTTATGATTATGTCATAACAGATGTTACGTCCTAATCATAGCACATCGGTTAGCAATGCGCAACGAAAAATCGCGCGGACGTCACACAGGAAGGGGTTTTGTTATGGCAAAGGCATCCAACGCGGAGATGAAACGCTTTACGCGGGAATGCGTCTATGAGGCGTTTTTCCAACTGCTTGAAAGCACGGAATACGAAAAAATCACCCTGAGCGCGATTGCGGCCAGGGCGGGCGTTTCCAGAAACGCGGTTTACCGGAATTTTGAATCAAAGGATATGATTTTAAGGATCTACGTAAAAGAATTCGCCGAAGCGGTCACTGCGGAGCTGAGCCGCAAAAACATCGCTTCAGACGAACAGTACGTCACGTTTTTATTCACCCGCCTTTGTGATTTCCGCAAGTCCGCAAAAAAGCTGGTCCAGCTGCATATGGAAGCGATGCTGCTGGAGGCTTTTCTGAGCATGCGCGATCATTTCGCCGTCAAAACCGACTACCGTGATTATTACGAGAACTGCCGGATCGGCGCTTTTTTCTTCATTTATCTGACATGGCTCGAAAACGGCTGCCGGGAATCGCCGGAGGAGCTGTGCGCGCTTGTGCTCCAAATTGTAAAAAAGACGTTTTGATCGCTTTTTGCATAGAATCGCCTCCGGGCCGGTACGGCGCAGAGGCGGTTCGGATTTTTGATCGTGATTATCGGAGGGAGCTTTGTCTGCTGCCCGGCAGTTGCTTTGCCGCATAGCGCGCGGCGTTACCGGGAAGGAAGTACGAAAGGTTTAGCGAATAAAACAAATTATGCTATTCTAACGTTGCCTTATGAACCAAACCGAAAAACGCCTGTATTTGATAAAGGAATTGCTTTCAGAGCCGCCGAGATATAACAATTCTTAATTTTTCATCCGTTTTTCAAAACGGAGCATCCCGGCGAAACGGTCGCCGTCTGCGTCTGCTTCGGGGCCGGTCTCCGGATCGTGGGGGTCGGGATGGAATTGATTAAAGTATTCCACAGCGTGAAAGCCGCACTTGTTGATATAAAAGTGAATGTTCCGCGTTTCAAAATACGGCGTGCAGGTCTCCCAGACCTTCGTGTCCGGATAAAGGCGCTCCAACGCCTGCCAGGCGGCAAAGCCGATCCCTTTGCTGTGCGCGCGGGGATCCACAAACAACAGATTCAGGTGGTTATGCTGCGTTTCGCCGTCGATTTTTACAACAAGACCGCCCACAGGCCTGCCGTCCGCGAGGATGCGGTACGCCGTTCCCCCGTCGATGCTGTCTTCAATCGTTTTGCGGGAAATGATCTCGCCGTCCTCTTCAAAGTGATCGTCCCTTTGTCCGAATTCCTCCATCGCGCCGAATCGGAAGGCGTACTGGTTGTCAAGGATAAACTGCTCTCTGTCCTCCGCCGTCAGCGGCGCGAGACGGACTTGTTCGTTGGTCTTTTTCATGGTGATTCCTCCGGGTTTGTAAAATAAAAAAGGGAGCCCGGCTACAACGTCTGAAAAAACGTAATAACCGGGCTCACCCGACATCTTATCCGACAGGCGGCCTGCAAAGCAAACGCTTTACGATCCCCTACGCTACGGCGTACTGTCCTCCGATGACTTTGAAATAATAATACAAATGATTTTTGAAATATAACTGAAACAGTTCCGGCAGAATTTAAGCCGGATTCCGGTATTCCACGCAACTACGCTTGTTGTAATCTGTCATCTGCAGGGTATCGCAGCACGCGTAAATCTCTACAGATCCGTTGACGCGCTCTTTTCCTTACAGCGCTTCGTACGCCTTTGCCCATGCGGCGATCTTTTTTTCGTCGTAGGTTTCGGGCATTTTCGCGCATACGGCGTCGATCTGCGAAAGATGGCTCAGCGCCCGGGCGAGGCCCGGCACGATTCTGGGCTTTTTCAGGATGTTCAGTTTTTCTACGAATTCCCTGGCATTGTATTTCCGGATCCCGGCGGAGGAGATCTCCTTGAGAGTAAGGATCTTCGCGTCCATCAAAAAATCCACGTCCTGCGCCGTGAGGCTGCGCAATATCCCCTTGAGGATATCATAGGAGAGCTGGTTGTTGCCGAAGGCCTGATAATACTTATACTGATAGCTCCAGAGGGTCTGCACGGCAAGGGGGGCTTCCCCTGCCGCGATCACCGTTTCGGCAAGGATCTTCCCTGCCTGCATTCTCAGGTCGATGCCGGAGCCGCTCAAGGGCCCGGTCATGGCGGCGCAATCGCCCACCGCCGCATAGCCGTTTGCCACCAGCATGGGCAGCGTGCGGCGCAGGGGGATCTTTACAAAGCTGCCGCCGCGGATCTGTTTGCCCATGAAGGGGTAGTCGGCGCGAAAATCCTCCAGCGCCCTGTCTACGTCCGTTTGGTCGATGGGGGCAAAGCCGCCCACCAGCACGTCCGCGTAATCCGCTTTGGTGTTTACCCAATCCATTCCCGGACGACCGTTATGGTAGAAGAACACGCGGACCTCGGGCTCGGTCACTGCGCCTGTGGTGTTTTCAAAATAACCGCGCCAGGTGAAAAAGGTCTCTTTCGGCGAAATCTCGTTCTTCACGCCGAAGGAGCCGGGCAGCGTGCGGCGCACGGGGGAATCGATCCCGGCGGAATCGATCACCAGGTCTCCGGCGTATTCCCGGATGCGGCCCCGCTCGTAAACCCGCACGCCCGTGACCTTTTCGCAGTCGCAGGCCGCCGAGACCGCCGGCACGCCGAAGCGGAGCTGCGCCCCGGCCTGTTCGGCCTCGTTGATCAGCAGCCGCAGAAGGACTTTTCGGTCCACATAGCCCGCGGTTTCGCTGCGCCGGTAGGGCTCCGCCAGCTCCGTTTTTTTTGACGGCGATACAAACCCGGTGTTCGTGTGGGGAAAAACAGGGTCTTCGGCAGGGCTGCCCGACAGCAGCTCCGTCAGCGTGCCGCGGTTCATCACATCATGCCAGTCATGACCCATCCCGGCACGTTTTTTCGCCTCCAGCACGGTAACGTCGTACCCCTGCCGCGCCAGAACC
>JAFSXY010000009.1 GCA_017443805.1 Clostridia bacterium
CCAAAATCGACGGATAGCGACAGCGTCCGTCGATTTTTACTTCTTCATTCTTCACTGGTTTTCTGTCGTCGATTTTCGGTGGGAAACTAAGAAGTAAGAGTGAATGGAGCCAATGATGCCAACGATACTTTTCGGACGGCGAGGGCAAAAACATTCAGGTCGCGGTCCATGACGGCGATACATTGGAGCTGAAACGGGCGTTTCCGTTTCGCCCGGATACCGGGCAGCCGGAATGCAGCGGGACCGCAGCGGATCCCGACGCGCAAACCGTCTATATGTCGTCGCGGATAGACGATGGACCCGGCAATTACCTTTTTGAGGAAAAAGCCGTAAAAAGTATATTGTTTGAAACAAGTCTTTGTGCTATAATAACATCGCAGGAAGAAAAGGTTCATATTCCCGAAGCAACACAAAAAAAGGAGGACAAAAGCAATGAAAAAAACAACCGGAAAAGCGCTTGCATTGACGCTCGCACTTATTATGGCATTTTCCTGCCTTGCGCCAGCCTCTTTTGCCGCCACAAAAGATAACATTACGTTCAAGGTACAGGGCAAAGGCGGTTATCTTGCCATAGGCGACAGTATCGGAATGGGCTGCGGTTCCGACGGTTACTATCTGGGGCATTACCACGGCGACTACACATACCGTGACTGCGAGGGCTCCTACGTTACGCAGATCGCAAACGCGGTAGGCTGCGACATTCCCACACACAGCATCACAGATCAGGAATCCAATTTCTATCCGTTTTGCTATCCCGGTCTGACCACTGCCGTTGCGCTTGACCTGTACGGCGTCGACGACGGTTATTCGGATTATGAGCTTGACTATCCGTACTACCATGCAATGCTTGAGTTTTTCGGCACGCCCGCGTCTCTTCCCTCAACACGGGATGAAGATCCCCGCTATGAAGCGGAAGGGGAAGTGCAGCACTATGTGGAAGGCAGCTGCGGAAAGTGCGGCGACATTATCGAGCTTACAAAGAACGCGGAACTGATCACGATAGAACTGGGCATGTGCGATATTTTCTACCGTGCTTACCGGATCATTTCCAACGGCACGCTTCTGGCGGATCTTAAGTTTGACGCTTCCATCTTAAACAGAGCCCCGGAAATTGTCAAAAAGGCGATCGGCCTGATCAAAGACGGCTTCAACAACTTTAAATCACAGTATCCGCTTCTTCTTAAGACCGTTACGGAGTTAAATCCCGACGCCACGATCCTGATCTGCGGCGGCTTTAACCTGATCGACGACGTAACGCTTCTTGACGAAACGATTTTCCCCCTCGGCGATATCATGACCAATATTACCGAGCAGATGAACATTCTGTATCGGCAGTGGGCAAAAGAGTACGGCGTTACGTATGTTGATATCCAGAACTGTGAAACCTACGCCTCGGAAAACAATATGGCGCTGCTCGGCGATTATATGAATGATTCCCTTACGTCCTCTCATCCCAGCCAGACAGGCCACGACTATATCGCAAGACAGTTCCTTGCCGCGCTTGCTCCCGTTGAGGAGCATCACAACATCTACGTTGACCTTGTAAGAAATACAAGCGTAAGCAAGGTTTTTATCAACGGCATCCCCGTAAGCAAATACACGGTCAACGGCTACGACCTCAACGTTGATTATTCAGGCAAGCTTGCAAGAAGCATGAAGATCTGTATAGACAACGGCGACGGCACCACCCAGGTACAGTATTTCGAGCTGGAGTACAAGGACGGCGGATATATCGTTCACCGCGTTTACCAGAACAACGATTTCCGCGAACTCTTTACCCGTCCGTTCAAGCTGATCAAGAAGCTGTTTGACCTCATTAAGAAGCTTTTTAAAAAATAAGCAAACAACAAAAATATCTGCACGGTACTATGAAAACAATACCGTGCAGATTTCTTTTTCGCTCCGCATATCGGGCAAAAAACGGCCTGTCTGCACACGATCCCCCGTTTTCGGGACAATATATAATAACAAGGAACGGCAGCCGGCAAGGAAACCGTTTTTGTATACCGAAGCAAATGCGTTTTTTGTTGCGGTTGACGGAGAACTCGTGTATTTTTTGTTTCCGCTGCTTTTTTTTCTTGTTTCTGTTGCTCATCTGTGTTAAAATAAAACAAATGAAAAACGCCGGGAGGCACAGGGATTTGAAGATAGGAAAAAAACTGATCATATCCATGCTCGCGCTGACGCTCGGTACGATGCTGCTCACCTATGCAGGGCTGTATGCGATCATCGGGAATTTACAAGAAAACATACAAAGGCTGTATGAAGAGATCAGAACGGACGCGGAACAGACGATAGAGGAAGGCCTGTATGCACAGGATTCCGATTCGCTCGGCGTGCTGGCGGATATGCAGATGGAGGTAACGAATTCACGTCTGCAGATCGTGTCGGACGCGGTTCGGCAGTCGGCGGAATTCGCGGAAAGACTCTATGCTTCGCCGGCGAATTACATAAATTCCGCCTTCGACCCCGTTCATTTGTCCGAGGCGCCGGATACGGTTTCCGCGAGATATATGTTCAGCGCGGGCGTCACGGAGACCGACGAACTGTATAATGAACTGAAGGTCATATCGAATTTGGAAGAAATATTTGCGCCGGTCATGCGATACAACAGCCGGTTTTTGGATAATCTTTACGTCGGTACCGCCAGCGGGATCTTCTATCAGTATACGAATAATAACGTTTACCGCGAAAACTATGTCGTAACGCAGCGTCACTGGTACTTAAACTCAATATCCTCGCCCGATGATATCATGTGGAAGGAGACGGAGATAGACTCTTACGGCAGGCCGTGCATCACGGCGTCGATGGCCGTAAAGGACCCCGAAGGAAAGATCGTCGCCGTGGTGGCGGCCGACGTCAATTTCGAACAGATGATGTCGAACGTGATCGGCAGCGGACTCGGGGAAACGGGAACGACCTTCATTCTCGGCGCGACGAGAGATCTGGTGGCGTACGGCTCTCTTATGGAGGACGCCAAAGCGTACGGCGGTTTACATAACGCTTTTGAGGATCACTTTGCCGACCCGCAAAGCGTGCTGAAAAAGATCGACGACTGCGCCTTCGGCCACGGAAAGGCGTTCCACGCCGAGCTTGACGGCAAGGAGATCTATATGACCGCCCGTGAGATACCTTCTACCGGCTGGCTTCTTTGCACCGCGATCAATGCCGAGGAAATAACGGAGCCCATCGGAAAGGTCACGGCGCAGTCCGACAAGCTGTTTGCCGACGCGCGCGCGGAAATGGCAGCCGAATTCAAATCGCTGATCTTAAACGCGATCCTTACCATCATTGTGATCTCGCTCGTTGTCGCCGTGATCGAATACTTTATTTCGCGCACCATCTCAAAGCCCATCATAAGGCTGACGGATACGGTAAAAAATACCGGTGAGGGCGATTTTGACAAGAAATCGGATATCGATACCCGCGACGAGATCGGCGACCTTGCGCGGGGCTTCAACAAGATGCAGGATGATCTGAAGCTTTACACGGAAAATTTGAAGACCGTCACCGCGGAAAAGGAGCGTATCGGCGCCGAGCTGAATGTAGCTACGCAGATCCAGGCGGATATGCTTCCGCGGATCTTCCCTGCATTCCCGCAGAAAAAAGAGATCGACCTTTTCGCTTCCATGACGCCCGCGAAAGAGGTGGGCGGAGACTTCTACGATTTCTTCCTGACAGACGAAGACCATCTGGCGCTGGTGATCGCGGACGTATCCGGCAAGGGCGTGCCGGCGGCGCTGTTTATGGTGATCTCCAAAACGCTTATCAAAAACCGCGCCATGCAGGGCGGCACGCCGGCGCAGATTCTTGCCGACGTCAACAACCAGCTCTGTGAGGGAAACGACGCGGATATGTTCGTTACCTGCTGGCTGGGGATCCTCGATCTTTCATCGGGCGTTATGACAGCCGCAAGCGCCGGCCATGAATTCCCCGCGATCTGTGCGCCGGGCGGCAAATTTGAGCTTTTGAAGGACAAACACGGCTTTGTGCTTGCCGGTACGCAGGACGTGCGCTACCTTGACTACGAGATCCGTTTTGTGCGAGGCGGCAGTCTGTTCGTCTATACGGACGGCATTCCGGAGGCGACGAACGGCAGCGGGGAAATGTTCGGGGCGGACCGGATGCTTGAATCGCTCAACCGCCTTGCCGGCGAAAAACCGGAGGCGTTCATAAACGAGGTCGGTTCCGCGGTAAAGGAATTTACGGGCGAGGCGTCTCAGTTTGACGACGTGACCATGGTCGGACTGACATGGTACGGAAGAGACCGTACGGAAGATGAATAAGCATCTGTAAGCCGGTTGGTCCCGAGGCGGATCGCATGCCGGAGGGCACGGGCGGCTGAAGGATGATAACGAGCCTTCTTTTATCCGGAGGCGACTGCGGACCGCAAACGAAACGAACCGAAAAAAGGACCGAAAAAACAAAAATAAACGGCTTTGCGAAAGCGACGGTTCCGTTGAAAGGAGGGACCCCATGTCAAAGAAAAGAGCGCGTCCCGCGCCGGAGTTGACGGCGCGTCCGGGATTTTATGCGCACGAGCTGGATATCGAGCTGCTCCAGTGCCGGGACGAGGGGCTGGATCTGCGTCCGTATGAGGATCTGATCCGCGCGGTCGCCGCGCTCGAGCCGGACGAAAACAGGGAAAAGCTGGCGGATACGGTTTATGATATGATCCTGGGAGCAAAAAAGCTGCGCGGGTATAAATATATCGAGCCCTCCGACCGGGAGGGGATCTTCGCCCTGTGTGAAGGAGGGTATACCGAAAAAACGCCGGGCACGGATCTGAAAAAGCGTATTTTCGGCGCCTGGTACGGCAGGATCGCCGGATGTCTTCTGGGCAAACCCCTGGAAGGGATCCGCACGGACGAGCTGATCCCGCTGCTGAAGGAAACGGGCAACTACCCCATGTCGCGTTGGCCGCTGAATGAGGAAATGACCGATGATCTGGTGAAAAAATACCGGTTTAAGCTGCAGGGGAAATGTTATATTGACAACATCGACCGCGTTCCCGCCGACGACGATACGAATTATACGGTATTGGCGCAGATGGTCATCGACCGATACGGCCGGGATTTCACGCCTGACGATATCGTTTCCTCCTGGGCGGCGCTCCAGCCGCAAAACGCCTATTTCACCGCCGAGTACGCCGCGTATCTGAACTTTGTGCGCGGCTTCCGTCCGCCGCACACGGCGACGTATAAAAATCATTACAGAGAATGGATCGGGGCGCAGATACGTGCGGATTATTTCGGCTATATTTGCCCCGGCAGGCCGGATCTCGCCGCCGATATGGCATGGCGGGACGCTTCGGTTTCACACGTCAAAAACGGGATTTACGGAGAGATGTTTGTCGCGGCCATGCTTGCCCGTGCCGCCGTCTGCGATGATATCGAAGAGGTGATCCGCTGCGGTATGGCATATATCCCGAAAACCGCGCGGCTGTATGAAAGGCTTGCCTATGTGGTGGACGCCTATAAAGCGGGTGTTCCGTCCGAAGAAGTTTACGCGCAGATCCACAGGGAATTCGACGAGCATACCGGTTACGGCTGGTGCCACGTGATCCCCAACGCGATGATTGTCGCCTCGTCGCTTTTGTACGGCGAAAAGGATTACGGCAGGTCCGTTTGCCTTGCGGTGCAGACGGGGTTTGACACCGATTGCAACGGCGCCACCGTGGGTTCCGTGCTCGGCATGCTGATCGGCCTTGACCGTATCGGCGCGCAGTGGACGGCTCCTCTTCGCGGGACTTTGGAGACAGGTATCGTGAAGGCGGGCGTGAAAAAGATCGACGCGCTCGCAGAGCGCACGCTGGAGCATATAAACGGATCCGGGACGCACGATTATTTCGGCTGGAATTTCAAAAACAGCCTTCCCTTTGACAACGATGCCGTAAAGGCGGAGGATCCTGCAAACGAAAATAACGCTTTGCCGGAAGCGGAAAAGATCTGCTGCCCGTAACACAGCCAAAGCCGCAGGGCCGACGGGAAAGGACAAGGGGCGCAATCCCGGCGAAGGGCCAAAAAAAAATTTTTGATTTCTCTTGCTTTTTTTTTCAAGATTATGTAATATTAGAAGAGAGAAAAATTCAACAAATAACGTTAGGATGATGAAAAAGATGAAAAAGCTTCTTTCTTTGGCGATTGCCGCGCTGCTCGTCTTTACGATGTGCGTGCCCGCGTTTGCCTGGCAGGACAGACCTTCCGAGATCACGGCGCCCGACCCCGTCGTCTACGTGGCGGGCGACAGCGGCGATATCGCTTACCAGAACGGTGAAAAGGTCTTTTCGCTTTCGGATATCGGCGATATGTTTTCCGACTCCGGCAAGAAGAACGTGCTGGAGGCCGTGGTCAACGTGCTGCAGCCGTTCCTGTTTGAGGGCCTGGTCCTAAACAAGTGGGACCGGTATTATGCGGCGCTTGAAAAAGAGATCGGCGAGCTCTTTTCCCCGATCGCGATGGATGAGAACGGCAACCCGAAGGAGGGGACCGGCATCACCGCCGACGTGCTCGAGGAGTTGGATGCAAGCCGGCATGAGGACAGGGCCGAAAGCGACGGCGGCTATTTAGAGAGAAGCTACATGTTTTATTACGACTGGCGCATGGACCCGATGGACGTCGCCGTTCAGCTTCACGATTATATTGAGGACGTGAAGGAAGCGACGGGTCGCGATCAGGTCAACCTCAGCGTGCGCTGCCTCGGGTGCAACGTGATGCTGGCGTACGTGACGCAGTACGGCACCGAAGATATTCACGGCGTCGCCATCGACGTGGCGACCTCTTTGGGTTCGGAATTCTTAGGCGGCGCCCTGACGGGAGACTTCGGGATCGACGGCAATTCCATTTCGCGTTTCCTGCGCGATCTGAACGTGCATTCCAAAGCCGGGATCGATGAATTCGTCATGGCGTCCATCGAGCTGCTTGCGGCCTCCGGGCTTACAAAGCTCAACATGGATATCCTGCGCAAAACGCTGTACGAGAAGATCGAAAAGGGCGTGATCTTCGCGCTGGGCACCAGCACGATGCTCACGATGCCCTGCTACTGGGGCATGGTGCCGTACGATCAGTTTGACGAGGCGGTCACCAACGTGTTCGGCCCGGAGGGCAGCGAAAAACGCGTAAAATACGCCGGCCTGATCGAGAAGATCACCCGGTATAACGAAGAGATCAAGAAAAACGTGCTGCCGATCATGCAAGGCGTTTCGGACGACGGCGTGAATATCGCCGTGATCTCAAAATACGGCACGCAGCTTCTGCCCGTACTCAAGGACGGCAGCACCCTTGCCGATTTCTACGTATCCACCGCAAATTCCTCGTTCGGCGCGACGACCTCCGACGTTTACAGTCAGCTCAGCGACGAATATATCGCCGAACGCGAAGCGCAGGGCCTGGGCAAATACATCTCTCCCGATAAGCAGATCGACGCCTCCACCTGTCTGTTCCCGGATTTCACCTGGTTCTTCAAGTGCGTGCACCACGGCTACTACACCAAGGAAGAGACCGATATCATGATGACGGTGCTCGCCGCCGATACGCAGCTCACGATCGACGACTTTGACTGGACGCAGTACATCCTGTTCGATTATCCGACGCGCACCGCCGTGCCGATGGATGAAAACAACTGCCATGATATGGCCTGGACCGTCGACGAGGAGACCGAACGTCCGCAGACCTTTTTGCAGAAGGTCCGCGCCTACTTTGTAAAGCTCGGACTTTGGTACCGCGCGTTCTTCCAGATGATCAAAAACCGCATTACGAAAAAATAAGGATAAAAAGTAAATTCAGACAAAAAAAGCACTGTAAAAGGCAGTGCTTTTTTTTAAGGGGGGACCTGCCTATGAAACGCAGTAAAAAAGCGTCGGCTGTCTGCTGTGCGTTGATGCTGGCGGCGCTTCTCTGTATCGGCTTTGTGCCGGCGGTCAAAGCGGCGTACACGGTTTCCGACGCGTACCGGAACAGCCCGTTTTTCGCCGCGGTGAACGCGGTAGAGCTGACGGGGGACGCGCGGACCGACCTTGTAAACGTGGCGCGCTCGCAGCTGGGGTACATCGAGGGCGGCGAGCCCGGAGATTTCGGCGGCGGCGGTCTTACCGGCGTATGCGACAATTACACGGAATATATTTACTGGTATTTCGGCGATGAGAACGCCCACGGCGACGATTACGCCTGGTGCGCGGCGTTTGTGAGCTGGTGCGCCGACAAGGCCGGGATCTCTGCGGATACGATCCCCAAATTTGCCCGCGTGCAGTCGGAAGGGGTTGCCGTCTTCCAAAGCTGGGACCGTTTTCGTCCCAGTACCTATACCCCTGAACCGGGCGATTTGATCTTTTACGTGAACCACGTGGGGATCGTGGAATATACGCAGGACGACAAGATCGTCTCCATAGAGGGCAATTATCGGGATCAGGTACAAAAACGGACGAACTACGCCGGCAGCAAATCGATCCTCGGTTACGGCGTACTGTCGGACGAGCCCGCGCCGTGGCCCGCCTATCTGGAGTACCCCGGCTCGCTGCAGACGGTCGGTTCTGACGGCTTGGTCGTAAAGTGGCTGCAAAGGGTATTGAACGACCTGGGCTTTGATTGCGGCGCCGCCGACGGTATTTTCGGCAACAATACAAAAAATGCCGTCATGCGTTTTCAAACAGCGCACGGGCTTACATCGGACGGGATCGCGGGGCAGAATACCTGGACTGCGCTGTGGCAGGCGCTCCACGCAAAATATCCCGATGCACACCGGTTCCGGATCACCGTTACCGAGCCCACCTGCACCGAGGGCGGTTATACCTCCTACGCCTGCATGATATGCCGTTACGGTTACGCTGCGGATGAGACCGAAGCGCTGGGGCACGCCTACGGCATCCGCATTACGCCGCCTACCTGCACCGAGGGCGGGATCACGACGTACAAATGTGTACGCTGCGGCGATACCTACATGAAAGACCCCATCGACCCGCCGGGACATACGGACGCCGACGGCGACGGCGTCTGCGATCTTTGCAGCCAGTATATCGGTTTGGAAATCGAACCGCAGTCCAACTGCGTCTGCGGCAAAGCGCATTCCGGCCCCTTTGCCGGGTTTCTCCGCTTTTTCCACAAAATTGTATACTACTTCAAAAATCTGTTCGGGAAAAAATAACGGTAGAGACCGGTCTGACGGATCGGGAACCAGAAGCCGGGAAGGGAGCAAAGCCGGATGAAAAGAAAAAGTTTGCAGCGGCGCCTTACGTGCATGCTGCTTTGTGCCGCGGTCCTGTGTTTTGCCGCCTGCGGCAGAAATTCGTATCATCCGACGCCGGGCGAGGATCTGCCTCAAACGCCATTTTCCGTTGTTCCGACGTCTGAGGCGGACGAGGCGGACGCTTTGTCCCTTGTGCTTCCCTTTAACGCCGTGTACCGTTATTTCGGCGGAAGCGAAACGGAGGACCTCCGCGTTTACCGTTTCGGCAACGAGCCGACCTATTTTGAATGGATGGCGCGCAAGCTTGCCTGGACGAGGGACGACGCCTATCTCGGGGAGCTGAAGGAAAAGATCGTATCCTTCCCGCAGACGGACAACGGCTATCTCTGGTCTTGGGGCACTTCCGTTTATTGGCCCACCGGAAATGGAGAGCTGCATTACGACGGGCTGTTCCGCTACGTTTCCGCCGTTGCGGAGATCCTGCGCTGGACCGGAGATCTTTCTTTTCTTGAGGCGGTCGACGGGACCACGTACGGGGATGATAAGGCGGTCGACGCGTCGGAAGGGCGCACGGTGTACGAAAAGTGTGCCGCCGCGTTGTCGTATGCAAAAAACCTGCTGCGCGGCGAGACGGGCGTCATTACGCTGACGGAGGCCTCCGCCTTTCTTGCCGACGGCATAACCCGGTTCGACCTGAACGAAGACGGTAAAACCGTCTGGAACAACACGGGAAAAGCGGGCTCTTCCTCTTCCAACTATTGGGATAATCTCTGTTTCGGAAATCAGGACGCCTATGAGACGGCGCTTTATTATCATGCGCTGCGGGATATGGCGGATATCGAGCGTATGCGCCGGAACCCCGCCGGCGCGGCGGCCTGCGAAGAAACGGCAAAAACCGTGCGCGCCGCCTTTAACGAGACCTTTTGGAGCGAAGAGACCGGGCGGTATATTGCCTGTGTCGATACGGACGGCAGACGCCGGGACCCTGGGCTGACCTTTTTGAACACCGAGGCGCTGTGCTACGGGCTCGGCGACGCCGAAAAAGCGGAAAAAATCTTTTCGTGGATCGACGGCGAACGAATAATCCCCGGCGATACGCTGACGGGGGCGTCCGTTCTCAGTTATACGCAGGTCCTCAACCGCGCGCTGGACCGGAAAGAGATCCTGCAGGAATACCGTTTTGCGCCGGTCACCAACACCGTCAGCATTGAGGCGCTTTCGGGCGACGGCGTGCCGTGGTGGTTCTCTTTGGAGGGCGCCATCAATGTGGGAAAGGACGGCAACGCAGCCTTCGGAAAGCATCTCGAAAACGGCGGGTATATCTTTTATACCGTTTATTATGAACTGTCCGCCCGTGCGGAATACCTCGGCGCCCGGAGCGTCGCCCGGCGGGCGCAGGAACTGAACGACGTCTACCGGTATAACGGCTTTGATTCCGACGTAGGCGGCTGGGTAGAGGGACTTGTCGGCGAATTCCCGGAAAACGGGCTTGTTTCCCGTGTTTTCCTTTCGTCTCTTGCGGGCGTTACGGCGCAGGCAGACGGCCTGACCGTCGCCCCGCGTTTGCCGGCGTCCGTAAAATCATTCGGCGTACACGCCCTGCGGTACCGCGGCGCCGATGCGGAGCTCGAGGTGGAAAAGAACGGTCTTTCGCTGCTTTCTTCGTCCGCGCTTTCCGGTACGCTCCGCTTTTATCCCGCGAACGCGGGGACCTATACCGTTGTCCTGACGGATGCCGACGGAAAGGAAAAAGAATTTCCTTTCGCCGTTGCCTCCGGCGAACCGCTGGAGATCGCTCTGACCGGCAGTACGGCGGTCACTATAAAGATCTCCTGATCCGGCGTTTTTGTCGGCAGTCCGGGCATGTAAACTTCGGTTTACATGCCTGTGTTTTTTTTGCACTGCTGCGGTCTTGACAGCGTTTTCCACCTTTGTTAAAATGGAACCGAAGGTTAGAACAAAGGGGATGTATTTATGAAACGGATGAAAAAAACGTTGGCGGTTTGTCTGGCGGCGGTGCTTGCGTTGCTTTCCTGTCTGCCGGCGCTGGCTGCGGCAGCGCCCGTACGCTGGTCTGTCACAAGCCCTTACGACGCGGTGGACTGGGATACCTGGGGCGCTTATAAGTTTCAGCCTCACTGCCACACGAACGCGTCGGACGGTTATCCCACCATCCACGAGTTCGTGCAGCGGCACTACGATCTGGATTACGACGTCGTTGCGCTGACCGATCACGGCACTTTGAACCGCGGCTGGAACGCGCAGCCGGACCTTGTGCCTTTGATGCGCCTTATAAAAAAAGAACGCACGCAGCTGGCGGATATCATCCCGCTGACGGCGGAGGAATATACGGCGGTCCTTTCCGGCACGGCTGCGTCGGAGACCCGCACGCATCAAAACGGCATGCTGGATGTGCCGCTGGGTATCGAGCTGAACATGGCGACGCCCGTTGCGGACTGTCACCTGACCGGTTACTGGGCGGAATACGGACAGGGCCTTGCCGGCGTATACGGCGATTACGAAACGCCCTCCAACGGCGTGAAAGAGGCGGGCGGCATTTCCATGCTCGCGCACGTGGGCGAATACGTGTATACGAAAAAGGACAGCGCTGACCACGTGGGACAAAAAATCGACGAATATTACGTCAATAAATTTGCCCGTCTATTCCTGGACAACGCGGGATCGAGCGTCGGCATGGGCGTCAATTCCGCCACGGATGCACACACCCGCTGCGACCGTATCCTTTACGATCAGGTCCTGCAGAAGACGATTCCCAACGGCGTTACGCCGTGGGCGTTCTGTTTTTCGGACGCGCATTCCTTAAGCTGCGAGAACGACGCGTACACCATGCTTTTAATGGATACCTTTGATCTGGAGCACGTGCGCTCGGCAATGGAAAAGGGCGCTGCTTTCGCGGTGTCGCATTATTCCAACGGCGTGGAGTTAAACGGCATGGAAGAGCTGCCGGGTTACCGGGACGACGCACAGCTTTACAACGATCCCGCCTACGTGGACTGCAACGACACGCCCATGGTCACGCGCATTTCGGTGGATGAGGAAGCCGGGATGATCACCGTGGAGGGCGAACACTTTGACCGGATCACGTGGGTGTCGGACTGCAACGTCATCTTAAGAGAAGAAAACATTACGTCCGGCACGGCGACGCTTTCCTTAAACGACACTGCGCTCCTTGCCGAACCGAACCTCTACGTCCGCTTTTATATCACGGGGCCTTACGGTATTTGCTACTCCCAGCCCTTTACGATCTTGCGGGAAGGGCAGACTCTGGAGCCGGTGGAGGTGCCTGCCACGCACGATATCTCCACCCGTCTGCGTACGTTTGTCACAGTGCTGGACTGGCTGTTTTTCAAGTGGAACGCGCTTGTCTGGCTGTTTAAGTATTTTGGCCTCGGCTACGATCCCATCCGGCAGAACGTTGACGCTGTGAAAAGCCTGTTTTGATATAAAAAGTGATTACCGCTGCACTTGCGAAAACAAGGACGGATATCAGGCGGTAAAAGGACCGGTCCCTGTCTTTTTTTCTGCGGGCTTGACAGTATTTTCGGCGTTTGATAGAATAAAATCACATATAAAATAAAGGAAAATATTCTTTCTCAAAAGGAGTTTTTTATGGTCGGTTTACATCCGTGGCAGAACGAGATCAACGTGCTTTCTTCTCTTTCTCCGTCGATGCGCATAACGGAAAACGAGACGCTGTCCGACTGGCAAGAAGCCGCGCGGAAAAAGCTGCGCGAACTGCTGGGTCTGGCGTATTTTCACCGCTGCGAGGATCTTTTCCGTATAGAAAACACACAGAAAAAAGGATGTTGGACTGAAACGCGCTTTGTTTTTCAAACGGAACAGGGGTATTTTGTGCCCTGTATTTTCGTAAAACCCAAAAAGCCGCGCTCTTCGCCGCCCCCGGTGATGATCTGCCTGCAGGGACACTCCACGGGCATGCACAATTCTTTCGGGATCACGAAATACCCCGGCGACAGAGGAGGAGAGGAGAACGGCGACCGCGATTTTGCGGTGCAGTGCGCAAAACTGGGGCTTTGCGCCGTCACGGTGGAGCAGCGCTGCTTCGGGGAATGCGGCGGCACGCCGAAGCCCGACTGCTATTCCACGGCGATGACCGCCATCCTTTCCGGCCGGACGCTGCTGGGCGGCAGAGTGTGGGATATAGGCCGCGTGATCGATATGCTGGAAACACATTTTGCGGACGTCTGCGACACGGATAAAATCTACTGTATGGGCAATTCCGGCGGCGGCACGGCGACGATCTACGCGGCCGCGATGGATACGCGCATCAAAGGGGCGATCCCGTCCTGTGCGTTTTGCACGTTTGTTGATTCCATCGGAGACAAGTACCACTGCGCGTGCAACTACGTGCCGGGCATCGCAAGGTATTTCGGTATGGCGGAGCTTTGCGGCCTCATCGCGCCGCGCCCCTTGACGGTGGTCACGGGCAAAACGGATCCCATTTTTCCCTCGGACGCCGCTGCGGCGGAATTTAAGCTCGTACGCGATCTCTATTACGCAAAAGCGGGCGCTTCCGACAAATGCGCGCAGGTGATCGGCGACGGCGGCCACCGGTTTTACAAGGCGGACGCCTGGCCCGTGTTTTTCGGCATGACGGAGAAATGAGTTTAGAGTTTTGAGAATTGCAAAAAAAAATAAACCGGAAGCAGAGAGGAAAAGAACCAAAATCTGCTTTCGGTTTTTTTGTTTGCCAGGAAACTTCTCGTTTTCTATCAAATAAAAATGATGATAATGCCCGCCGATTGTCCCTTCGGGACCGGTGATGACGTATACGAAAGCGGAATTTCTGCGCCGCAAGGCGCTGCGGCGCAGCCGCTTTCTTATCGCACGGAGGCGGTCAATGTATCCATGGCGTTGAGCAGCGTGCGCGCTGTGTTCGGCCCGACGGAATTCGTTTCCTCATAATGCGTCCTGCCGAACTGGTCCTTGCAGATATCAAAAAAGCCCAGCCACTCGTTGTTCAGAAAATCGTTGTCGGGAATGATACATGTCGTCCAGCACGCCCTCGGCAGGATTGTCGGAGTTATATCCGGCGATATAGTATTTTATTTCCCCTACGTCTTCCGGCGTCAGGACGGCTTTGGCAAAACCGACCGTCCACGTTTCGCCGGTTTGGGAGGCAAACGTTTCATCGCCCGGCAGCATATATTTTGCCGCCTCTTCCGGTGTGGTGAACGCTGCGCTGGGAGAGAGGATGAAAATGATGAGCGCCGCCAAAACGGAAATCAGTTTTTTGACCGCGGCGGGCAGGCCGATCAGACGCAAAAAAGAAATGGGAATACCTCCGATAAAAAGTCATGTGAAAGCTATTGACAGTCACATGAACCTATGATATAATCATTAGACGTTAAGGGAACACGCACAAAAAAAAGACAAGGAGGGACCTCTGATGACAATGTTTCCTGTAATGCAAGCGTTTTCCGCTTCGATCTACGGCTCGGATTACAGCGGCGGCTCCGCGAAAGCAGTGTTTATTCTGAAAGGGTTGTTTTATATCGGACTCGGCCTGTTTTTGATCCTGCGCGCCAGAGAGAACGCCGAAGAGCATCTGCGTTGGGTAACGGACGACGATGCAACGCCCTCCGAGGGCGCGGTCTTCCGGAATCGTTTGGGCGGTTTTATTCTCGCAGGAGCCGGCCTTTTCTGCCTCGTACTGACAATCGCATTATAGATATAAGCCGATTTGCCGTCGGGAAGGCGGAGAACGGAGATCGTTCCGGAATAAGCTTCCGGAAAAACAAAGGGACGGACAGGGTAAAACCGTGTCCGTCCCGGAAAGAAGGAGATATAGTATGCTGATCCATATGCTGCAGGCAGTTTATTATCCCGGCGATTATATGAACTACGGTACCGCAGATGATGATTATCGTTACATCCTTGTTGTGTTTTGTCTCGTGCTGCAGGCTCTGATTCTCATCGGTATCGGCCTGTACGGCGTGCGGCGTCCGGAGGACGCCGTCATGCGTCGTCTGCGTTGGGATACGGATGACGACGTAACTCCCTCTGAGAATGCAATCTTCCGCGCCAGGGCAGGCGGCGTCATTCTGCTCATTTGCGGCGCAATATGCGTTATTTTTGCGATCTTGATCGCCGTATTCGGTCAGTCCGCCTTTTGATCGGTCAGAACCGATCTGACCTTTTCGGGCGAAAAGTAGCTTTCGCAGTATTCCATGGGGTAGCCCGTTTCCCGGCAGAGCGCTTCGGCGATCTGCACGGCACGTGAAAAAGACGCTTCGTCGTCCGGGACCAGCGCGTTTGCCTCGCGGCATCTCTCAATGAATGCCGCTTCGGGGAAGGCGCAGCCGCCCGTCTTTAATTGTTCGTAAAAGCGCCGGAGGGCATCCTGCCCTTCGGCTCTTTTTTTGTTGACGCGCCGGTTTTCACGCAAGGCGTCCAAAACAACGCACAGCACCGTGATTCCGATCAGCCACAGCAGGGCGGTCAGAATATGGAACCACCTTGAAAACCGTTCTCCCACAAAGAAAAACACGGCGCCAAGGCCAAACGAAGCGAGCAGGGCGCCGGCGTTTGCCCATTTGCGCCGGACAAGCGTCACGGTCGCCGGATGGAGTTTCGTGCCGTCGATCGTTTTCTGAATTTCCTGTCCTTTATAAAAATCGGTTGTTTCCATTTGTCTCTTCCTTTTTTGTCTGTAACGGATATATCATACTACGGCCTTTTGGTTTTTGCAAGAGCTTTTCTTTTTGTCTGCCACGCAGGCGTGAACAAGAAAGCGGCTGTGCCGCAGCGCCAGGCGGCGCAGGAATTCCGCTTTCGCGTACGACATCGCCGTTGCCTGCAGGGCAAAATCGGCAGGTGTTAAGAAAGAGACGGTCTTGCTGACCGTCCCTTTGCGGTATATCTGCGTCGTTAAATGATACCCAGCGGGACCAGGACGGCAAGTAAGACCGCCACGGCGCCCCAGAGGCAAATAAGAAAACGCTTCTGTGTTTTGCGCGGCTTGTCGTAGATCAGGTTGGCCGCGAGGAAAAAGGGAATGTAGGTGGTAATAAAGACCGGCAGCGCGCCCCACCATTTGTACACCCAGATAAACGCCGGCGTGGAGGCGAGGAAAATTTCGAACACCGAGAAGAACAGCGCGTTCCCGATGGCGAACACGATGCGGTTGTTGACGCCGAGGATTTTTTTGTTTTTGTCCTCCGGTAATAGTCCCACACTCATAAAGCCCGCCACGGAAAACATCAGCGATAATTCCCACGAGACGCCCACAAGCAGGATAAAGCTGGTGCTTTCGGGAGATACGTGCCATAATGCGTAGCCGGAAAAATGGCAGATCACGGCGTTTGCGATCTCATACAGCCAGTGCACGCCGTACAGCGCCAGCGCCGCCGCCATGCCGTTGTAGTTTTTCTTTTTCCACTGCGGGATCCAGATCCCCACGATCACGACCGCAAGCAACGCGATAAAGGTCCAGTTGAAGTTCGCCGTACTGCGCACCGCGTTTTTCGCGGCGTCGGCAGCAGCCATCGCAGCGGCGGAACCGTCTCCGAATAACATAAAACCACACTCCTCTTTTTTTTATTTGGTAATTCCATTTTACCATATTTCCGGATTTTGTAAAGCGCAAATTCGAGCTCCGGCCGTCGGTGGTTGTTTCTCTCTTTTTTTTCGAAACGGAAATTGACAACGGCGGCGGAATTTGGCATAATAGAATGCGTAAAAAAAGCTGCAGAGAGGCTGAAAAAGGGTATGGCAAAATATCTGATCGTCAACGCGGACGATTTCGGCATGTGCAAGGCGGCCAACGACGCGGTGATCGCGCTGTTCAAAGCGGGCAGGCTTTATTCCTCCACGATCATGTTTCCGTGTCCCGCCTGCGCCGAGGCGGCGCGGTTCGCCGCCGATAATCCGCAATATGCCGTCGGCGTACATTTCACGCTGACAAGCGAGTGGAAGACCTACCGTTGGGCGCCTCTGACGGACGGCGCTTCGCTGCGCGATCCGGCGGGCTTCATGTGGCCGCGCGCGGCGGACGTGGAAAAGCATGCGAAACACAAAGAAATAGAAGCGGAGATCGAAGCGCAGTACGAAAAGGCGCTTTCCTTCGGCATGACGCCCTCGCACGTGGACAACCATATGGGCTCGCTCTACGGCAACAAAACCGGCCGCCTCGATCTGCTGCCGCTGGTTTTGCGCTGGGCAGGCAAACACGGGCTTTCTTACCGCCTTTATACAAAGGCCGCCAAAACGATGGTCCCGCGCGGCACGCCGTGGCCGCTTTACAAGCTTTCAAGCTTTGTGACCGCGCTGCTGGCAAAGCGTTACCGCGTAACGCTGCCGGACTACCTGCTGTTTCCGGACTGGACGGACGAGCTGGAAAACGGCGGATATGAAAACTATCGCAAAGAGATCCTCCGGCAGTGGACGAATATCCCCGACGGCGTGACCGAGACCTTTTTGCACCCCGCGCTGGAAACGCAGGAGCTCAAAGAAATCACACCCAACTGGTTCCAGCGGGTGTGGGAATATAACCTGATGAACGATCCCGAAACGCATGCGTACCTCGCTGCCAACGGCGTGCAGATGATCAGCTATCGGGAGCTCGGCAGGCAGGCGGCTGCAGTAAAAAAAAGATAAAAGAAAAAAGATGAAAGAAGGAAACGCTGCGCGTTTTGATTATTTTTAAAATCGGGTACGGGTGCAGCCCGTCCGCAACGTTTCGCCGCAGGCGGAACACATCACGTTTCCGCTTGCGGAAATGCATCACGCGCAGACAGGCGCGCATCACGCTGCGAAGCAACACATCACTGCGGCAGCAACGCGGACGCTTTTGCTTTCGTTAACAGCACGATCGCGCCGTTTTCCGCGTCCACGGTCAGCGTTTCGCCGGGGGAGAAGCTGTCGGACAAAAGACGGTCCGCCAGCGGGTTTTCGATCTCGGTGACGATCAGTCTGCGCAAGGGCCTTGCGCCCGCGCGTACGGCGGCGCATTTTTCGGCAAGCAGCCGCACGGCGGCATCCGTAAATTCCAGCGCGATCCCGCCTGCCTTCGTGCGGGCGCAGAGTGAAATAAGCATTTGCCGCGCGATCTGCCGCAGGGCGTCCTCATCCAGCGGCCGAAAGACCACCACCTCGTCGATCCGGTTTAAAAATTCCGGCCGGAAAATTTTTTTCAGCTCCTGCCGGACGGCGGGCTCCGCCGGATCGTCCGCTTCGGCGCCGCCGGTGAAGCCAAGCCCCGCCATGCCCTGCGCAACGCCCGTACCGCCCGCGTTGGAGGTTAAAATTACAATGCAGTTGCGGCAGTCGGCGGTCTTGCCATCGGCTGAAGTCAGCCTGCCCTCCTCCAGCACCTGCAGCAGCGCGTTGAATACGTCGGGGTGGGCTTTTTCGATCTCATCAAAGAGCAAAACGGCGTAGGGCTTGCGGCGGATCTTTTCCGTTAATTGGCTGCCCTCCTCAAAGCCCACGTAGCCTGGCGGCGAGCCCAACAGGCGCGCTACGCTCTGTTTTTCGGAAAACTCGGACATGTCAAAAGAGATCAGTGCGTTTTTATCGCTGAACAGCGCGTTTGCCAGCGTTTTCGCAAGATGTGTTTTGCCCACGCCCGTCGGTCCGCAGAAAATAAACGTGCCGATGGGACGGTCCGGCGTCTTTAAGCCCGTGCGGGAACGCTTTACGGCGTCCGCGACGGCCTTTACGGCCGCGGGCTGCCCGATCACGGCGGCGGAGAGCTGTGCTTCCAGCGATAAAAGGCTCTCTTTTTCTTCTCCCGTGAGCTTTGCCGCCGGAATGCCGGTCTGCTCGCTGACGATCTGTGCGACGTCGGCGGGCATAACTTTTTTTTCTTCCTCCTCCGCCGGTTCCAGACTTTTTTTTGCGGCAGCCTCGTCGATGACGTCGATCGCTTTGTCCGGGAAGTGCCGGGTCGTTACATACCGCGCCGAGAGCGCGACCGCCGCTTTGACCGCCTCGTCCGTAATCAGGCAGCCGTGGTGTTTTTCGTAGGCCGCGCGCAGGGAAAATAAGATCTTTTCCGTCTGGCCTGCCGACGGCTCCTCCACCGTTACGGTTTGAAAGCGCCGTTCCAGCGCCGCATCCTTTTCGATGTTCCGGCGGTATTCGTCCACGGTGGTCGCGCCGATCACGCGCAGCTCGCCACGCGCCAGCACCGGCTTTAAGATGTTGGCGGCGTCCACCGCGCCCTCGGCGGAGCCCGCGCCCATGATGTTGTGCAGCTCGTCGATAAACAGGATCACGTTGCCCGCGTCGGTGACCTCGTTGACCACGCTGCGGATGCGTTCCTCAAAATCGCCGCGGTATTTCGCGCCGGCGACCATGGCGGTCAGCTCCAGTGCAAAGATCTCTTTCCCGCGCAGCTTTTCGGGCACGTTTCCCTGCGCGATGCGCCGCGCAAGGCCCTCCACCACCGCGGTCTTACCTACGCCCGGCTCGCCGATCAGGCAGGGGTTGTTTTTGGTACGGCGGCATAAGATCCGGATCACGCGGTCGATTTCCGCGTCCCGGCACACAACGGGGTCCGTCAGGCCCGCGCCGGCGGCGGCCGTCAGGTCGACCGCATATTTATAAAGCGCGCCGCCGCCTTTTTTCTTTGGGCTGTCTTTTGCTGCGGCGTATAAAAACGCGCCGGCGTCGCCCACGCCCGCTGTGATCTCGGCGTGGAGCCTGGCTGCGGATAGCCCGCGGTCGGTGAGGATCTTGACCGCATAGGAGCGGCTGTCCCGCAGCAGCGCGCCAAGCAGGTGGCCCGTGCCGGCGGAAAGGCTGTCCTTGGACGCAAGCGACAACGCCGTCTGTGAAACGCGGTTGAGCCGCGGCGTAAAATCCTCCCGTCGCAGCTTTGTGGGTACGCCGCTGCCGACGCTGCCGCCGAGCTCCCGGCAGACGGTGTTGTAATCGATGCGGTGCGCCGTCAGCAGCGTGCCCGCTACGCTGGACGGATCGGCGGCCAGCCCCGCCAGCAGATGTTCGGTGCCCACATACGTATGCCCCAAGTCCTCCGCCGTGGTCAGCGCCAAATTCAGCGCCGTATTCGCTTTTTCTGTAAAGCCGGTAAATTCGTACATTTGACGCCTTTCGAATAGAATTTTATACTGTGGAAAAGAAAAAAAGCAGGCGCTCAATGCGTCTGCTTTCAGTATATGGCGGTTATGCGTTTTTCATGCGGTCAGTTCAATAATTTTTCGCGGACGAGCTTTGCGCGCAGGGCGTCGCGTTCGGCGCGGGGAAGCTTTTGCCCTGCGATACAGTTGATGCTTGCGGGCTGCATGGTGACGAACAGCTCGTTTATGACGGCGGTATCCGCCTTAATAAGCCCGTAAACGGCGCCCATGCGTACGGCGGAGAGCATTTCGGTCATTTCGTCGGCGCTTAACAGCGCTGCGCCGGAGAGTACGGCCCAGGCGCGCCGGATCTTGTCCTGTACGGCCAGCTCGCCGATCTGTTCCTCGGCGGCGGCGCGTTCCCTTGTGGCAAGCTGCAGACAGAGCGCTTTTAAGTTGCCGAGCGCATCCTCCTCGCTGAGCCCCAGCGTCAGCGTGTTGGAGATCCGGTACATGTCGCCTTTCACGGTAATGCCGTCGCCGAACGCGCCCTTTACGGTCAGGCCGAGTCTTGCGGCCGTGGAGGCAAGGTAGGCGACCGATCCGTTCCGGGACAGTGCGGGCAGGTGCATCAAAACGGACGCTTTCATGCCGGTGCCGATGTTGGAGGGGTCCTGATTGAGGAAGCCGAGCCTTGCGTCAAACGCAAAGTGCAGCTGCGCGTCCAGCAGATCGTCGCAGCGGGATGCCGCTTCATAGGCGGTTTCCGGCGCAAGCCCCGCGGCGGAGGATAAGATCCGCACATGGTCCTCATCGCAGAGCATGAGGCTTAACGGTTCGTCTTCCAAGCGCAGCAGCAGCGCGCCGTCCGCGGCGGCCGCAAACTCCGGCGTGATCACACACTGCTCCGCAAGCGAGACCGCTTCGTACGGGTACAGCGTATCGGGACGAATGACGGAACAGCTTATTTTCGCTGCGGTGAGCGCGGCGCAGACGCGTTCGTTGAGCGCTTCCTTCTGTCTGACGTTTAAACGGACGGGATAGGGGACGCCTTCGATATTGCGCGCCAGGCGGACAAAGGAGGCAAGCACCGTATCCGGATGCGGTCCGCGTGTGTTAAACCAGGTGCTCATCTTTGTGCCTCCTTTAAATGCGCCGGTTTTTTGCCCTGATACACGGCTTTGCCGTGCAGCTTGATCAGATAGGGCGTCAGTTTTTCCTGAAAGGTGCGGTAACACGCCGGACAGCCCGGGCGGGAGGCGGCGGCCACGTCTTCAAAGCTGAAGCCGCAGTTTTCGCAGCGCAGCACCCGCTCGCCGATCCGGCGCAGGTCGCCGCCGGCGCCTGCGGCGGAAAAGTATCCGGGTGCGTCCAGTCCGAAGCCGGAAAAAATATCGGCATACCCAAGGCTTGCGGCGCAGGCCGCGCACAGATGCAATTCCATGGATTCGCCGTTTACGATACGCTTGAGATGCACGGTGGCGTCCCGTGTTCTGCAGTTCTGACAAAGCATGATGATCCCGTCCTTTTTATGATACCTATATAATAACACGCTTTTACGGAAAGTACAAGAGAAGTTTTGTTTGGAAGCTTCGGCGGTTTTTTTTGCGCGTCCGACGCCCGAAGCACGCCGCTGTCGGCGAAGTCGGTCGCCGCTGTCGGCGAATTTTGCTTGACCTTTTATATTATAAAGTGGTATGATAAGATATAATTCGGCGGGAGGGAATACGGCGTGAGACTGACGGCACTGCAATGGGAGACCTGTTTTTGCGACCTGCTTTCCGCGCGGGGCTTTTCGTCCGCTTTTACAGACGAAAAGGCGTCCTTGTTTGCGTCGCTGTTCCGGGCGCTGGATAAAAAGGATCCCGAAGACCTGTTTTCTGCGGACGTGTTGCCCGTTCCCGCCGCAGTGCTGACAAAGTCCCTGTGTAAACCGGAGGGCAGTTTATCCCCGACGGCGGTCTTTGCCGCGCTCGACGTTCTGGCGCAGGCGTTTTGTTCGTTCAGCGGCCCGTCGGCGTGCCTGCATTTTGCGCTGCCTGACCCGGAACCTGTTGTACAGCTGCCGGATGCATCGTCTGTGAAAAAAACGGTGGACGCGTACAGAAGCACGCCCGCGTACCTTGCACGGGAAGAAAAGCGCCGTGCGCTTTTCGACCCGACGGCGCTGCTGACGGAGGAAACGCTTGCAAGGCAGCTGCGGTTTATCCGCGAAGCATACGGCCTGACGCTCCGGAACGAACAGCTCTCTTTGCAGCGGCTCGCGCGGACGGATTTCCGGCAGGCCGTGCTCTCCGGTTCGCTTGAGATCCTCTCGGTGCTTGCGCAGTGCTTCGGCGGCATAAAAAACCGAAGCGCCGGGAAATTCGCCGAACGGTACTGCAGCTGCTATATGCCTGTTTACTATCCCGTTTGCGATCGGGATACGGCGGCCGGTCTGCGTTATTACAGAGACGGATGCGGATTTTATCCGTTTTTGGACGAGGATCTGGAAAATCCCCGCAAATTCCGGCGGGTGCTGCTGTTGTTCCGGCAGAAATACGCCCTCACGGGCGTTACGAATGCAGACGCCGCGGAATACCTTGCCTGTATCGGTCAAAATACTGTGGATATAAAGGAAGCGCATTCATGAAACAAAAAATTATTTTCATTCTTTTGCTTATCGTTGCCGTTACGCTGCTTGTGCTCTTCGGCTGCAGCCTTTTCGGCGGGCAGGAGCCGGCGGTCACCCAAACCACGACTGACGTTTCGGCGGTCCCGGAAACGGACGGCGCTCCCGCAACGGCGGACAGCTCCGTGACGGACGAAAGCAAAACCGCGGCGCGGCAGACGGAGGAAACGACGGCGCCGACTGCCGAAACGACCGCTGCGGACCTGCCCGTCGAAACAACGGAGCAGGAAGAACAGACGCAATCTGCGTCCGCAGACGGTTCCCGTACGGTCGGCGTGTCCGCAAAGGGATATGAGATCGTGGAAATAAACGGCCTGACCTATGTGGACGGCCTGCTGATCGTGAACAAGACCTATTCTCTGCCGAGCTCTTATACGCCTGGGGCGCTGACGAGTGAAACAAGCGCGGCGTTTGACCGTATGCAGGCCGACGCGGCGGCGGAGGGGCTGAACCTCTATGTCAGCTCGGGCTTCCGCTCCTATGAGCTGCAGACGAGCCTTTATAACCGTTATGTCGCCGCCGACGGCAAGGCTGCCGCCGACCGGTATTCCGCGCGTCCCGGACACTCCGAGCACCAGACGGGACTGGCGATGGACCTGAACACCATCACCAATTCCTTCGCCGATACCGCGGAGGGAAAATGGGTGGACGCCAACTGTTACAAATATGGCTTTATCCTCCGCTATCCGCTGGGAAAGGAAGCCGAGACCGGATATATGTACGAGCCGTGGCATCTGCGCTATGTCGGCGTGGAAAAGGCCGCCGCGATCTATAACAGCGGCCTGACGCTGGAGGAATATTACGGGCTGACTTCCGTATACGATTAAGAAAAAGAGGTTCTTATGAGAAAATATTTGTCCGCATCATTGATGTGCGCGGATCTGACGGATCTGAAAACGGCGGTCGCGCAGCTGGAACAAGCCGGGATCGACTACCTGCATCTGGATATCATGGACGGCAGCTTTGTGCCGAATATCACGCTGGGCTTCGATTTGGTGAACGCCCTGAAAAAGATCACGGATCTGCCGCTGGACGTGCATATGATGGTCTCGGAGCCGGGCAGGTTCCTGGACCGGATGGCGCTTTCACAGCGGGATATCCTCTGCGTGCACTATGAAGCGGACGTGCACGTGCAGCGCACGCTGACGAAAATCCGGGAAAAGGGCTGCCTTGCCGGCCTTGCGATCAATCCGTCCACGCCGCCGGAGGTTTACCGCTGGCTGGCGGACGAGATCGATATGGCGCTGGTCATGACGGTCTCTCCCGGCTTTGCCGGACAAAAGCTCTATGCCGGCGCGGCAAAAAAAACAGCCGCTGTGCGCGCGCTGCTGGACGAATGCGGCAAAAAAAACGTGCCGATCGAGGTGGACGGCAATATTACCCCCGCAAACGGAAAGCTGCTCTCCGGCTGCGGCGCGGAGATCTTTGTCCTCGGCACAAGCGCCCTGTTCGGGAAGGACCGCGACCTCGGGGAAGCAGCTTCGGCGTTCCGGCAGAAGCTGTGAAACGGGAGGGGTAACGGATGTACCGGCATTTTTCCGCTGCCGTGGTCGGCAGCATCAATATGGATCTGATTTTGCGTATGGACCGCGTGCCCGAAACCGGCGAAAACGTGCTCGGCAGCAGCTACGGCTACGCCAACGGCGGCAAGGGCGCCAACCAGGCGGTCGGTCTTGCGCGCCTCGGCGCAAAAACAAAAATGATCGGCAAAGTCTGCGCCGACGAAAACGGCCGCACGCTGCTTGCGCATCTGCTGGCCGAAGGGGTGGACGTATCGGGCGTTTCCACGGACGGTTCCCAGACCGGGCTTGCCGCTATCTTGCTGGACGGCGCGGGCAAAAACCGCATCGTTGTTTTTGAGTGCGCCAACGCCGAGATCGATCCCGAAGCCGCCGCGCGCTGTCTGCTCCCGCCGCCCGATCTGCTGCTGGTGCAGTTTGAAACGCGGGAGGACGTGGTTGTGTCCTGCGTGAACGAAGCCGTAAAAAACGGCGTGACGACGGTGATCGACTGCGGCCCCGCAAAAAATTTCGCGCTGGAAAAAATGCCCGGCGCGGATATCCTTTCGCCCAACGAGAGCGAAACGCTTGCCCTAACGGGGATCTATCCGTCGGACGACGGCGCGGTACGGAAAGCGTGTGAGATCCTATCGGCGCGCAGCAAAGCGCGGTACGTGGTATTAAAGCTCGGCGCGAGGGGCTGCGCGGTTTGGGACGGACGGCGTCTGCAGTTCCTGCCCGCGTATGAAACAAAGGTCGTGGATACCACCGCGGCGGGCGACTGCTTTACCGCCGCCATGGCGCTGGAATATAAGCGCACCGGCGATATCATCGCCGCCTGCGATATGGGCAACCGCGCGGGCAGTATCGCCGTTTCCCGCCTCGGCGCGGCGGACTCCATGCCGACGGCAGAAGAACTATATAAATAAAAAGAAGAAGAAAATCGCCGCCGCGTGCTGATACACGCGGCGGCCTGTGTTTTATGCAGAGGTCAGCAGATGCTTTTGAAAAATTCCACAAGCTTGCGGAAGAGCGCTCTGATGATCTCCAAAAAGCTCTGCGGCTGGGGTTCGGGATCGGGGTCCTGACCGGGGTTTGTGTTCGAGCCGGGATCTGTACCCGGATCGAGCGTCGGTTCGGCTTCCGCGATCTTAAAGGTGACGCTTATCTCATCGGTGAAAGCGCCGATGCCGGTCACGGTCACGGTTCCCTTCTTTGTTTCGGGATCAAAGGTATAGTCGACGGTGTAGTCTGTACCCTCTGTAAGCGCAGCTTCGTTTATTGTCACGGTTACGGCGGGGCGGATCGTTCCATTGGTGCAGTCGGACGTGTCTACGGTCACCTTTGCGCCGGTGATCGTAACGGGCGTGCCGGTCTCCCAGGTCCATGTGCCGGCAAACTCGGAGGGGTCGGTAAGCTGCATCAGCGCATCGGCCGTATAGTGCGTGCCGCCTTCCTTGACCCAGTAGCCTGAGTAGCCGTTTTCATGGGGCGCCTCGGGCAGGGCGGCGTACGTGGACAAGAAGCGGAAGTTTTCGCTGATCGTCAAGGAGGATAGCGCGCTGCAGTATCTGAACGCCTCATAGGTCAAAAATTCCTCATCCGCGGGAATGCCGCGCATGTCAAAGCCGCTGAGATCCAGCGCGGTCAGCGAGGAGCAGCCGGAGAAGGTCTGATACAGCGAAGCGACGTTGGGTGCGTTCCAGCCGCTGAAGTCCAGCGTCTCAAGGGACGAGCAGCCCGTGAACATCATGGACATATCCCTGAGGAGCTGCGGGTCCCAGGAGCTCAGGTCTAATTCCCGCAGGGACGAGCAGCCGTAAAACATCAAAAACGCTTTTTCTACGTTGCTTATGTTCCAGCCGCTGACGTTCAGTGTTTCCAGCGCGGAGCATTTGGCAAACATGCCGCGCAGTCCCAATTCATCCAGTGAAGCAGTGTCCCAGCCGCTCAGATCCAGCGATCTTAAAGAAGAACAGCCGTAAAACATGCCGGCAAAGTCATTTTGTTCGCTGACGTCCAGTTTTTCGAGTCCGTCGATCTCGGTGAGGTTATAGAATTTGCAGAACCAGCCGTTGTCGGTCAGCGGCATGGGATCCAGGATTTCTACGCGGGTGACGTCGCTGTGCACGTTATACCAGGACATTTCGGCGCAGTTGATTCCGAAAATATCGTCGTCGTCGCCGACCGCAATTGAACCGATTTTTTCGATCGGGTAAACGGCGCCGGAAACGATCGTACCGTTTGCGCGTTCAATGCCGGGACCGTTTGTGACCCCCACGCAGAATGTGAGCAGACCGTCGTCATAAACGGCCCAGGGCTTGGCTTCCTCTGCAAGCGATACCATTGGCAAAAACGCCGCCAGCATGCACAGCGTTAACAGGACAGCAAGGATCTTTGCTGTTTTTTTCATGTGTCGTACCTCCGTTTTTTATTCTGTAATATCATTATAGCTGTTTTCGGTCATGGATACAAGCGTACCCGGAAAACATTTATTATTTTTTAAAACCCTTACAATAATTTTGTCATAATTCTACGCAGACGCTCTCCGGATCCCGGATCTGCAGGCTCATCCGCTGACTCTGCCGAACGTTTTGAATAGACTTCGGAACAGGCGTTTGATTGCGTCCAGAACGGAAACCTGTTTGATCAGCTGTTTGCTGTCGGTTTGACCGTCCGGATCCTTCGTATTTTCGTCTGAAATTTGGAACGTACTGTACGACATTCCTGTGTAGTCGCCGACGCCCGCAATGATCACAACGGCGGTGCCGGGCTGCGTATTGTTGACGTAAACGGTCCGGTAATCCGTCCCCTCTCTGAGCGCGGAGCCGTACAGGGAAACGAATGCGTCAGGCGTCAGAGCTTCGCCGGAATATTCCTGATCGTACACTTCCACCGTGGAATCGGAAAGGTCGGTTTTTGCAGGTTCAACAGGCGTATTTCCTGTAATAAGAAACGTTCCGTAGGCAATCCCTTCATAATCGCCGACGCCGGAAATGAAGACCACAGCCGTGCCGACCTCCGTGTTCCGTTCATAGCTTTTGACCGTAAAATCGGTACCTTCATACAGCGTATTGCCGTACAAGGTGACCGTTATTTCCGGCGTTAACGCATTACCGGTATAGGTCTGATCGGCGGCCGATACGACCGCGTCGGAAAGATCCGTTTTCGCGGGGCCGACCGGCGTATCGCCGCTGATGCGGAACGTACCGTAGGACATGCCCTCGTAATAACCCTTGCCGGTAATGATCATCGTCGCCGCGCCGACGTCGGTATTGTTGACGTAAACCAGATCGTAATCCGTATCGGGAGAAAGCGCGTCGCCGTCCAGCGTTACGGTCGCGTACGGCGTCAGGGCGGAGCCGGAATACGTCTGATCCGAAGCGGACACACAGGCGCCGGAAAGACTGCGGGTGATATTGAAGTTTGCGGAAGCGGCGCCCGCATAATCGCCGATCCCGATCGCGATGGCCGTAGCCGTGCCCGGGCCCACGTTATTGTTGTATAAAAGCGAATAGTCGGTGTTTTCTGTCAGCGTCGTGCCGTTCAGCGTAACGGTGACCGGGGGCGTCAGCGCGTCGCCCGTATAGGACTGGTCTTCAACATTCACAATTGCGCCGGAAAGGTCAATGCCGGACGTTGCGGCACCCGTATCCCATACCCACGTGCCGGTCATGGCTGCGCCGTAATAGTTTGCCGTCAGCTGCGCGGAGGTGCAGCGCAGACCGTTGCAGACCCAGCGACCGGTGTAATAGCCGTCGTCCGGCACGTCCGGCAGACCGAGTTCTTCTGGGAGAAAACGGAAGTCTTCGCCGATCGTCAGGGTGGAAAGCTTGCCGCATAAGTAGAACATCTGCCTCATGGTCGTAACGTTCGCGGTATTGAAATTCGAAAGATCAAGAGACCGCAGGTTCTGGCAGTATACAAACAGACTGCGCATGCTCTCGACCTTGCTTGTGTCGAAGCTGCTGAGATTTACGGACTCCAGCGCCATGCACAACGTAAACATATACCCCATGTTGGTGACGTTTCTGGTGTCAAATGTGTGCAGATCCAGGTACCTTAAGGACGCACAGGAGTGGAACATGCCATTCATGTTCGTAACATTTGAGGTGTTGAAGCTGCTGACGTCCAGCTCGGTCAGCCTTGTACAGCCCATAAACATATCGCTCATGTCCGTGACTTTTTCCGTGTTGAAATTCGACAGATCCAGCGATTCAACGGGACAGCCGTCTCTTTCGGTAGAGAACATGGCGCGCATCGTGGTTACGTTGCTTGTATCCAGAAGCGGCAGGTTTTCGATCTTTTTAAGCACGTAACAGCCCGAGAACCAGCTTGCCGTTGTCGTCGGCGCGATCACGTCAAGAAAAACGGCTTTTTGTATATTGTTTTTTGCTTCAGACCACGGTACGCCGCCGTCCAGGAAACCGGTATAGTATGCGTCGCCCTGAACGGGATCGCCGCCGGCGTCGCGCACAACGCCGGCATCGGTCAGCGTTCCCACGCAGAATGTCAGGGTTTTTTCACCGGCGTTAAATACCGCGTAGGTATCCCCGTTCGCCGCAACAGACGAAGCGGGCAAAAACGCCGCCAGCATGCACAGGGATAACAGGACCGCAAGGATCTTTGTTGTTTTTTTCATGGATCGTACCTCCTTTTTGTCGTTTCACAATTCCATTATAGCATTTTAATGCGGGATTGCAATAAAACAAAATAAGCTTTTATAATATGTTTCAATAAAGATCATATTTTTGTCACAATTCACAGCTTTTCCGGACGAAAAGCCTCCGGAAAACGACGGCGGCACACCTGCGGACGTCCGATAGTCCGGGCGTCCTGAAATACAGCCGGAAAAGGGTGCCCGCCTTTTTCGGAATCACCCTTTTTTGGCTGTGCGCATACTATGAGATGAAGTACACACGGGAGGGATATTTTTTATGATGCAAACCGATATCTTAAAAGGGCCGGATGCTTTTTTCCTCGGCGCGGGCACGCCGGGCGGATTTTATTCCCTTTTTGATGAGCTGTATACGCCGGAGGACGGTTGGCGGCTGTATATCGTCAAGGGCGGACCCGGTACGGGAAAGTCCACGCTGATGAAACGCGTCGCCGCCGCGGCGGAGCGCAGAGGGCTGTACTGCGAGCGTATTTACTGTTCTTCCGATCCCGACAGCCTGGACGGCGTAATCGTGCCGGGACTCAAATGCAGCATTGCCGACGGCACGTCGCCCCACGTGCTGGAGCCGAAATATCCGGGCGTGAGCGAAACGCTTGTGGATCTGGGGCAGTTCCGGGACGACGGGGAGCTGGTCCCGCATGCGGACGCGGTGATTCGCCTGACAAAGGAAAACGCCGCGGAGCACAAAAAGTGCGCCGCGTTTCTGAAGGCCGCGGCGGCAGCGGAAAAAGAGATTGCCGCAGCGGCGGAGGATGCGCTGGATGAGACCAAGCTGAACGTTCTTGCAAACAAGCTGATCGCCGGCGAGCTCCGTGCAGCGGGCTCTCACAGGGGCCGTGTAAAAAGGCGGTTTTTAAGCGCGCTGACGCCGAAGGGCATTACCACGTTTTATAACAGCCTGTTCAATATCTGCGAGCGGACGGTCGTTCTGGAGGATGACACCGGCGCAGCCGCGGCGGCGCTCATGGCAAGGCTTTCCGGGGCGGCGACGGACGCGGGATACGACGTGATCAGCTGCCCGTCGTTTCTGGCGCCGGAAAAAGGCGCGTTCCATCTGCTGGTCCCGGCGCGCAGGCTGGCCTTTTTTACCGCAAGCAGGCGGCAGCCCTTTGCGGGCGAGGCGGAAAGAACCGTGAAATGCGCCGGGCTGTTTGCGCCGGGCGCCCTGCAGAAGCACAAAAACCGCTTCGCGTTCAGCCGGAAAGCCTCTGCCGAGCTACTTGCCGAGGCGCTGACGCACATGCAGACCGCCAAGGCGCTGCACGACGAATTGGAGCGATATTATATCGACGCCATGGATTTTGAGGCTATGCGAGTCTTCTCCGCGGCGTTCACGGAAAAAATTTTTGAAAAAATTTGAAAAAATTTCTAATTTCGGCCAAACCGGGGAGAAAGGACGCCCCGGTTTTTGCTATAGTAAGGCAGGCGGAAGGGAACAGGGGCCGGGAAACAGGGGCCGGGGACCGGAAGCCGGATCGATAAAAGAGGGGTTATATGAAAAAGCGTGAAGATTACTTAAACGCCTCGGCGGACATGCTCTGCAGGCAGGCGTACCGGATGTGTAAACGCGCCTGCGGCGCAAAGGACAGTCGGCCGGATGCAAAGGAGATCAAGGAGACCTGTTCGGCGCTCAAGGAGGCTGCGGCGCTTTCGGAGGCGCTGCGCAAGGCAAGCCAAATGCCGGAGTCCGGGCTGCGGATCATATTTGAAAACAGCGCGGAGGATTACGCCGTATGAATACGCTGCGTTTTCCCTGCCCCAATGAAAAGCAGCGCCTGTTTCTGCTGGATACCCACCGGTACGTCGCCTTCGGCGGCGCCAGAGGCGGCGGCAAGAGCTGGGCGGTGCGGGTCAAGGCGATTTTGCTCGCCTTCCGCTATCCCGGCATCAAGATCATGATCGTGCGCAAGACCTATCCGGAGCTGCGCGCCAACCATATCGCGCCCATGAAGCAGATGCTGGAAAACGAGGCGGTCTATAAGGAGCTGACCAAGGAATTCAGCTTTCCCAACGGCAGCCTGATCATGTTCCGCTATGCGCAGACCACCGCCGATCTGGACAAGTATCAGGGTACGGAGACGGACGTGCTGTTCATAGACGAAGCCACGCAATTTACGGAAGAGCAGTTTGACCGCTTCAAGGCCTGCGTGCGCGGCGTGAACGATTTCCCGAAACGCATCTATTTGACCTGCAACCCGGGCGGCGTGGGGCACAGCTTTGTAAAACGCCTGTTCATCGACCGCGCGTACACTTCGAACGAGGACGGCGGCCAGTATGCCTTTATAAAAAGCCTGGTCACCGACAACCACGCGCTGATGGCCAGCGATCCGGACTATGTCCGTCAGCTGGAGGCGCTGCCGCCCAAGCTGCGTAAAGCGTGGCTGGAGGGGGACTGGAACATCTTTGAGGGACAGTTTTTTGAAGAGTTCCGCGACGAGCCCGCCCACTATGCCGACCGGCGTTTTACGCATGTGATCTCGCCCTTTGAGGTCCCGGACGGCTGGAACGTGGTGCGCTCCTTCGATTTCGGCTTTGCCAAGCCCTTTTCCTGCGACTGGTGGGCGATCGATCACGACGGGACGGCATATTTGGTTTTGCAGCTCTACGGCTGTACGGGCGTGCCGAACGAGGGCCTGAAATGGCATCCGGACCGTCTGTTCAGTGAGATCGCCCGCATCGAGCGCGAGCACCGTTGGCTGAAAAACAGGCGTATCGGCGGCGTGGCGGATCCGAGCATTTGGGACCAGTCCCGCGGGGAGGCCATTGTGGATTTCGCTGACCGCCACGGCGTCTATTTTGAAAAGGGCGACAACAAGCGTCTGCCGGGATGGATGCAGTGCCACTACCGGTTGGCGTTCAACGAGGCGGGTTACCCGGGCGTCTATTTTTTCAGCACCTGCCGCCACGCGATCCGCACGCTGCCGCTGCTGCAGTTTTCCGACGCCAATCCCGAGGACCTGGATACGTCGCAGGAGGACCATTTTGCAGACTCCTTCCGCTACTTTTGTATGTCAAGGCCCGTTACGCCGGTTTTGCCTGCCGCGCAAAACCCGCCCGGCGACGATCCGCTGGACCTTGCCGCCGACAGACGGTACGGCGCGTTTTCATACTGATTATAAAGCGCAGCCGAACAAAAAGAAAGGAACAAAAATATGAACGAAACAAAACAAAACGCTTTTCGGGGGCTCCCATCGGCATACGCCGAGGCGCCCGAAACAGGATCAAAGCCGCAGAGCGCCGAAAATCTCGCGATCGGCGAGGATGAGGTGCGTACTGCGCGGCAGACGCTTTCCAAATACCGCGCCGCCAAGAAAAAAATAGAGGCGCGCATTGTGGAGAACGAGCGCTGGTACCGCCTGCGCCACTGGGAGCAGTTAAAGCCGGACGGTACGCACGAAAAGCGCGCAAGCGCATGGCTTTTCAATTCCATTATCAACAAGCACGCGGATTTTATGGACGCCGTGCCGGAGTGCACCGTCCTGCCGCGGGAAGCGTCGGATACGAAGGCCGCCGAGGAGCTGACGAGCATCCTGCCCGTTATTTTGGAACGCAGCGACTGGCCTGCCGTATACGCCGACGCCGCGTTCAACAAGCTGAAAACCGGCACCGCCGTTTATTCCGTTTTGTGGAACAGCGAGGCCTGCGCCGGTCTGGGGGACGTGAGCATCGGGCAGACGGACCTCTTGAATTTGTTCTGGGAACCCGGGATCCGCGATATCCAGAAAAGCCGCAACGTGTTTTATCTGGAGCTGGTGGACAACGATATTTTGCTGGACAAGTACCCGTTTCTGGAAAACAGGCTCTCCGGCGGCGGGGAGACGGTCGGCTATCTCTACGACGCTTCGGTCGACACCTCCGACAAGTCGACGGTGGTGGACTGGTATTATAAAAAAAGCGTCAAGGGAAAAACCGTGCTGCATTACTGCAAATTTGTGGGCGACACGGTCCTGTACGCCTCCGAAAACGATCCGGCGCTGCGCGAACGCGGCTGGTACGACCACGGCAGGTATCCCTTTGTGTTCGACCCGCTTTTCAAGGAGGAGGGCACGCCGGTAGGCTTCGGCTTTATCGACGTCATGAAGGATGCGCAGGAGGAGATCGATATCCTGGACAACGAGATCCTGCGCAACGCGCGGCTCGGCGCCCGGCGTCGGTACTTTACCCGCAACGAGGGCGCGATCAACGAGGAGGAGTTTGCCGATTTTGACCGCGATTTTGTACATGTCAGCGGGTCGTCTCTGGGCGAAGACTCTATCCGGGAAATCACGCAAACGCCCCTGCCGCCCGTATATCTGGCTGTGCTCAACAATAAGATCAACGAGCTGAAAGAGACCAGTGGCAACCGCGATTTCGCGGCCGGCTCCACCTCCGGCGGCGTGACCTCCGGCGTTGCCATCACGGCCTTGCAGGAGGCCGCAGGCAAGCTTTCCCGCGATATGATCTCCGCCACATACCGTGCGTTTTCCCAGGTGTGCGAGCTGACGGTGGAGCTGGTACGGCAGTTTTATTCCGTGCCCCGCAGCATGCGTATTTTGGGCAAGGACGGCGAGTGGCGCTACACCTCTTATGACAACGCCGCCTTGCAGCCTGCGCCGCAGGAGATGGAATACGGCATCGATTTCGGCAGCCGTCTGCCGGTCTTTGACATGAGCATCAAGGCGCACAAGCAAAACAGCTTTTCCCGCGCGGCGCAGAACCAGGACGCGCTCAATTTTTACAAAATGGGCTTCTTTGACCCGGCAAAAAGCGTTGAATCTTTGGCCTGCCTGCAGCTGATCGATATTGACAACAAAGAAAAACTGATCGGCGTCATCCGTGAAAACGGAATCCGCTACGGTACGCTGAAGCCGCAAAAGGCGTCGCCTTCGCACGAACGTCTGCAGCTGGATCCCTCCGTGCAGCGTCTGCTGCAGACGATCGGGGACGCCGCCGTGAGAGGGGAGTCCGCCCCGTGACAAGCGTGGAACTGATCTACTTAAACGACGGCTGTGTGCTGGAATGCCGCGGGCACGCAAACTTTGCGCCCCACGGGCAGGATATCGTCTGCGCCGGCGTCTCGGCGCTGTGCATCGCGCTTTTGCAGCGGATGCAGACGCTTGAAGCGGAGGGCGTCGCGCATCTGGTAAAACAGCACGTTGTCGACGGCGAGCTGAGCATGGAAATCGTTTTCTCCGAAGAAAGGGTTTCCCGCATGATCGCGCAGTCCGCCGTGGAGACCGCCGCTGCCGGCTTCCGCGCGCTGGCGGAAATGTATCCGAACAACGTGGAGTTCGCGGAGATTTAGCCGTTATAAAAATCAAAACGCAAAGCGTTTTTCCTGCTTTTGCGGAAAAAAGCCGGTCCGGCCGGTCGGCTTTTGTAAATAGATCCGGAGCGGAACGCAAAGCGGAGGATGCATACCCGCAAAAAACGTTCGGCTCTGCAAAGACACTTCGGAAAGACGATGCATACCGGCGCGGCTTAAAAACCGCCGCCGAAAAAAAGAAAGGAGCGCAATTCATGCGCGAAACACTGCATTTGCAATTTTTTGCGGAGGAGCCGCCCTCGGCGCAGACAGACGCGTCGGCCGGCGCAGCCGCAGAGGAGGACGCCTCAAAAACGGAAACGTCCGCCGAAAAATCGGACGCGGACGCCCGCTTTGAAGCGTTGATTAAGGGCGAATTTGCCGACGCGTTTCAGAAACGGACGCAGAAGATCATCAACGCGCGCTTTAAGAAAACAAAGGCGCTGGAAACAGCGGAAAAGGAGCTTTCGGCGCTGCGGCAGACGCTGGACGAAGTACTGCCCGACGCGGCGGGAAAAACCGCCGCCGACGTCGGCGTGCTTTTACGGCAGACGCTGAGCGCACAGCGGCCCGGGAAAGAAGCGGCGCCGTCGCAGGAAGCCCCTTCCGAACCGCCCGCTTTACAGTCGCAGCCGGAAAACGCCGCCGCGCAGGAGAAAAAACTGCTCGCTTCTTTAAAGGATACGCTGCTTGTCCGGCAGAAAAAAGCCCGGGCGGGACGGATCTTGGAAGACTGGACGCGGCAGGAAACGGCGCTGAAAGCGCTGTATCCCGATTTTGACCTGCAGGCGTCTTTGACGCAGAACGCGGATTTTATCTCTCTGGTCAAAGCGGGGCTCCCGCTGCGAAAAGCCTACGAGGCGGCAAACCTGGAACAGATCCTGGGTTCCGCCATGCGCTACGCCGCGCTGCGGGGCGGGCAGAAGACCGCCGATTTTATGCGGGAAAGCGGCGCGCGCGTGCAGGAAAATTCCGTTTTGGACCGCGCGTCCTCCTTAAAGACCACCGACGTCAACAGCCTCACGCAGAAGGATATTCTGCGCATCATCGGTGAGGTAAACAGAGGCGCAAAAATCACATTCAAATAAAGAAAGGATCTCATTTTATGAAAGAATTCATTCTGACTTTAACGCACTTTTCCGCCGGAGACGTCGTCAACACCACCGGCGGCACCATGACGCAGGGCAGCATCACGGATTCTACCGCACTGACGCCCGAAATGAAAACGTTTTACGATAAAACGCTGATCACCCTTGCCGGCGCAAACCTTGTGCACGAGCAGTTCGGCCAAAAGCGGCCCATTCCGAAAAACGGCGGAAAAACCGTTGAATTCCGCAAGTTTTCTAAATTGCCCAAGGCGCTGACCGCCATCACCGAGGGCGTGACGCCCGCCGGCAACAAGCTGAGCGTTTCGTCCGTTTCCTGCACGGTCGACCAGTACGGCGACTATGTGGAGCAGACCGACATGCTGGAGCTCACCGCGGTGGATAATACCATCGTGGAAGCCACTAAAGAGCTTGCTTCGCAGGCCGGGCTTACGCTCGATACCGTTGTGCGCAACGAGCTTGTGGGCGGTACGAACGTGATGTACGCGCCAAGCGTATCCGGCGGCTCCGAAACGGCCGTTTCCTCCCGTGCGGATATCACCGCCGCCTGTAAGCTGCGCGTAAAGGACGTTTTCCGCGCCGCGGCGGAATTAAAAGCCGTCAATGCGCCGAAGATCGACGGCAGCTACGTGGCCATTGTCCATCCGTACGTTGCATACGATCTGATGCAGGAGGCGGGCGACCAGTGGATCGGCATCCAGAAGTACGCCAACCCCGAAAATATCCTTAAGGGCGAGCTCGGCACGCTCGGCGGCGTTCGCTTTGTAGAGAGCACCGAGGCCAAAATTTTTGCGCCCGGGAAGATCTCCGGTGATTTTAACCGCGTGACCGTGAAGACCAACGCTTCCTCCAGCACCTCCGTGACCGTAAAGGAAGCGCTGCCCTCGGCCACCTTCTCCACCGCGCTGCCCGTATACGTCAACGGCGTTGCCAACACCGTTACGGCAGTGTCCTACAACGCCTCCGGTTCTACGCTGACGCTGGGGAGCGCCGTGACGGTGACTGCCGGCGACATGATCTGCGGCCAGGGCGCAGGCAAGGACGGTTCCGCCGTGTTCTGCACGCTCTTCCTGGGTGAGAACGCCTACGGCGTGACCGATATCGAGGGCGGCGGCCTGGAGCATATCGTCAAGCAGCGCGGCTACGGGAACGATCCCTTAAACCAGCGCAGCTCCGTCGGCTGGAAGGCGACAAAGGTCGCAAAGCGTCTGCTCGAGGAGTATATGATCCGCTTTGAGTCCGGCTCCGCCTTCTCTTCGACCGCGGAAGAAAACTGACGCCCGTAATTCAGGGATCAGAGAATAGGGAACAGGGGACAGGGGATAGGGGACAGGGCATGGAAATCAGGGGACAGGGGCGGGTTTTTCGACTGACGGTTTTTTGTCGGCAGATAAAATTTATTAACAGGAGGTTCTTATGAAAAAGGAAGAAATCATACAGACGGAGACGGTGTTTATTCCGAAAACGTCAAAAAACGACGACGCGCTTTTCGTCGCCGTAAACGGCAGACGTCTGCTGGTCAAAAAAGGGGAGGCCGTACAGCTGCCGGCGCCCTTTGCAGAGGTCATCCGCCATTCCTTTGACGCCGAGAAGCAGGCGCAGGCTTATATCGACGCCGTCGGCGGGAAAGAGTAAGGTGACGGCGCATGAAACTCAACGAGGCGATCAAGCGGTTTGACCTGCTTTATCCCAACGCCATGGAGCTGCCGGAGAAAATAGCGCTTGTCTCACGGCTGGAGGGCAGGATCAACGGGGAGGTGCTCTCTCTGTACGGACTGGCTGACGATACGTTCACAGGGTATTCCGCGGAGGATTACCCGACCACACAGCTCAAAGCGCCTTTTCCCTTTGACGATCTGTACGTTAAATTTCTCTGCGCCGAAAACGACCTTGTCTGCGGTGACAGCGTCCGTTACGCCAATTCCGCAAGAGTGTTCAACGATTCGTATGCGGATTTTGCGGCCTATATGAACCGCACGTACAGGGTCGTTTGCGGCGCGCGGGCGACAACGGAGGATCTCGGATGAAATTTCCCGTATTGAACGCCGTAAGAAGAGAACGGCAGGATACGACGCGGTTTTACGGACTGGAACATACGGATGATGTCCGCCGCGGTGCGTTTTACGATATGTGCAATCTCTCTGCGGACGGCTATCCGCTGTTAAAAACGCGTCCTGCCCGCAAACGCTGGGTGCGGTCGGTCGCGGGAACGGAACAGACTTTTTCCATGGCATCCCCCGTGACCGCCGCCGCCAATATCAACGGCAGCTTATGCTGGTGCACCGATACGCAGCTTTATCTGGGCGGCGCGCCCGTCGAAGGGCTCACGCTTTCATCCGGGGCCTTTAACCGGCGTATCCTGCATTTCGGCAGAAATCTGTTTATTGTGCCGGACGGCAAGTATATCGAAACGGATACCGGCGGCGTCCCCGCCGTGATCCACGCCGCTTTTTCCGTCGTCGGCAATCTGTCCGTCCACTATGAGCACGCGCCGGAGATCGAAACGCAGGTCGCGTTCGATACGGCGTCGGATACGCAGCCCGACAACGTGTTCTCCGGTTTGCGGTGGCTGGATACCTCCGGAGACGGACTCATACTGCGCGTCTACGACGAAGCGCTCGCGCAGACGGAAATTCCCGTGTATCTGACCGTCGCCGGGGAAAACGTCGGCGGCGAGGCGGCCGTCGGGGATACGGTTTTCCTTGCGGGGCTTGGCAGTGAAACGCGCCGCTATACCGTTTCCTATGTACAGAACGATAAGCTCTGGCTGAAGGGCGGGTATACGGCGCTGACAAAGGAAACATATGCGCTTACGCTTGAAAAGCGCATGCCGGTCCTCGACTACGCCGTGGAACACAACAACCGGATCTGGGGTTGCCGCTACGGCCAAAACGCACAGGGCGTGTTTGTAAACGAGATCTATGCATGCAGTCTGGGCGATCCCACGTCCTGGGAAAAATTTGACGGCCTCTCCACCGACAGCTTTGTGTCGAGCCTCGGCTGTGCCGGCGCGTTTACGGGTGCAGCCGTGTTGGGCGACGACGTGCTGTTCTTTAAGGAGAACGATATTATCCGCGTTTCCGGCTCTGTCCCGGCGGATTTTACGGTGCAGGTCATTCCCGCGCGGGGACTGGAAAAAAACGCCGCAGCAAGCTGCGTCAACCTGAACGAAAAAATTTTTTACAAAAGCGCCTCCGGCATTACGGTTTACGACGGCAGCCTGCCGGTCACCGTTTCCCGGGAGCTGGGCGCCCGCCGCTTTACGGATATGACCGCCGCAGCCTTCAACGGCAAATATTATCTTGCGGCAGGCGTTGCGGGACAGGGACGCAGCCTTTACGTTTACGATACCGCCTCCGGTCTGTGGCATAAGGAGGACGACAACCTGAACGTCCGCTTTTTTGTGACGCTCAAGCAAAATCTGTTTATGCTCTGCAAGCCGGACGCTTCCGCCAACGTGTATCAGCTTGTAAGCGTGGACGGGACCTTTGCGGACGAAGCCGAGAATCTGTACGGCGGCAGCACCGCGGGCGAAACGTACGGCTTTGAGGACGAGGCGCCGCAGGCGTGGTTTGCCCTAACCGGTACGCTCGGCACGGGCGGCGGCACACGGATCCTGCGCAGGCTGGTATTCCGTTTGGAGCTGGCGGAAAACGCGTCCTTTACGGCGGAGCTTTTCTGCAACGGCAGCGATAAGCCGGTACGTCTGTGCAGGCTTTCCCACAGCCGCATCGGCGCGTTCAGCGTGCCGGTCAACACGCCGCGCTGCCATACCTACCGGCTGCGGCTCTCCGGCACGGGCGCGTGCACCCTGTACTCCGTTTCGGAGATCACGGAGCCCTTAAGCGAGGTGAACGGCTTTGGAAAATAACAGAATAAACGGCACGTCCGGCGGTTCGGAGCGCATTTCCGGCGAACGGGTATACGCGCTGCTGAAAAAGCTCTCTGACGACGTCCGCCAAGTAGATCTGCAGGTGCGCGCGCTCAACAGAAGGCTGGACGCGCTGCAGAAGGAAACAAAGGGAGGATAACTGATGAAAAAAAAAGAAACGTCCGTTTTGCAGCAGACGCAGACGTACGAGCCGGACAAAAGCTATACCGTTTTGTCAAAAGAGCTGCTTGACGATCTTGTCAGTCGTGCGGACAACGGTTTTCAGGTGGACGCCGCGGCGCTGTACGATACGTATAAGGACAGCTTTTCGGAAAACGCCGCCCGTGCTGCGGAAAACGTCTACGGGCTTGCCGCCCGCCACACGGGCGGCTACGGCAATTCCTACGGCGCTGCCGCAGCCACTGCGGCGTACAATGACTATATGCGCGGTCTGGACGACGCCGTCGCCGACGCCGAAACAAGGGCGTACCGGCGGCAGGCAGACGAAAACAGCAATCTGTATTCGCTTTTGAATGCGGTCAACGGTCTGGAGGACCGGGATTACAGCCGGTACCGGGATACGGTATCGGATAACCGGCAGGCGCTTTCCGACGCCTACCGCGCCGCGGAGATCGGCGATTACGCGCCGCTGCAGGCGCTTGGCGTGGACACGCTTGCGCTGCAAAAACGGGATCAGCTGAAAGAGGCGCAGGCGCTCGCTTCATACGGCGATTATTCCGCTTTGGATGCACTTGGCGCGGACACGACCAAATTACGTTTTTCGGAACAGCTTGCCAACGCCAAGGCCGCCGCGGAATACGGCGACTACTCCTGGCTTGCTTCTCTCGGTGTGGATACCGATTCGCTGGAGGACGCCGAAGCGCTTGACCGCGCGGTCAGACTGGCGCAGTACGGCGATTACAGCGCTCTTGAGCGGCTCGGCGCGGATACGGATGCGCAAAAACGGCTTGACGCGCTGTCCCTTGCCGAAAGATCCGCTGCTTACGGCGATTACAGCGGCTTGAACGCACTGGGCGTGGATACGTCCGCGCGGCAGTACGACGACGCGTTGCAGCGGGCGCTCTCCGCCGCAGCATACGGTGATTACAGCGGCTTGAAGAATTTGGGCCTTGACACGTCCAAAGCAGAAAAAAAGGATGCGCTGGAGAATGCGGTCACGGCCGCAAAATACGGCGATTACAGCGGTTTGAAGGCGCTGGGACTGGATACGTCAAAGCTCGAAGACGACGACGCGCTCCAAAAAGCGGTCACGGCCGCAAAATACGGCGATTACGGCGCGTTGGAGGCCCTTGGCGTGGATACGACCGTCAGCCGGACGAACGATTTGATGGAGATCGCGCTGAAAATGGCTTCACAGGGCGATTATTCCGGCTTGGAGTCTTTAGGGGTGGATACGCGGACCGCGCAGGCGAAGGAGCTGCTCGCCATTGCGGCGGATATCGCAGCCTACGGCGATTATTCCGCTCTGGAGGCGCTGGGTGTGGACGTGTCCGCCATGCGGGAGGAACAGGCGTTGGATAAGGCGCTTGCCCTTGCGAAATACGGAGATTATTCTCTGTTGGAAAAATATTCCTCCAATGCAAAAAATATCAAAGAAAAGGTGCAGGTGTATATTCAGAAAGGCGCTGAGGAGGCCTATGCCTACGGCGGCTACTATGCGCTGCGCCGCTATTTGGACAGGCAGGTAAGCTACGGGCAGATCACCGAAAAAACGAAGAACCAGATCATCTCTGCGTTGGTGTAAAGGAGGAAAAAGCGAATGGAACTGAAATTGCAGGGCGAGCACATTTACGCGGGGGAGCATCTCAACCGGACTCTGCATATTACGGTGGAAAATGCGTACGCCGACAAAACGGTCAAGCTTGCGTTCGTTACGCCCGCCGGGAAGCTCTGCTGCAGCGAGGCGCTCACGCTTTCAAACGGCGAGGCGGATTACCTGCTGCCCTTTGCGCTTCTGGACGCAAAGGGGACGCTGCAGGTACAGATCCATGTGACGGACGCCGGCGTTCTCTGCGCCAAAAGCCGCGTCTGGTTTTTGGAGGTGGAGCGCAGCGTAGACGGCGGCGACGCCTTTGACGGCGACAGGCTTTTGTCTCTGGCAGATCTTGTTGACAGCTATAGCGATTTAAAAACCCGGCTGGATCAGCTGCATCTCAGCGCAGTCGCAAGCAGCGGTGCGTACGCCGATCTGACCGGCAGGCCGGATCTGTCCGTCTACGCCCGGTCCTCGGAAGTGGCTGCGGATATCGTGAATGCAAAACAGAACGTCAACGACCGTTTTATCATAACCGCGCAGTATAATTTTACGACCGGTGTGATCGGCAGCTTTGACGTTCCGCCGGAAAACTGGAATCTGAACAACAAAAAGGCGCTGGTGCTGCGTCTGACGGACGGTACGCGCACCTTTGACCTGACGGGAGAAGCAAAAACCAACTTTTTTGTGGAGCGCCGGCTCCTGACCGGCGTGATCCCCATGAAGACCGTGCTGGGTCAACGGCATATCATCCCCGATGCGTCCGTGCAGCCGTTTGCGTTTGCCGTCTGTGTGCTGGGGTTCGACGATTCCGAACCGACCGGCGGCGATTATGCCTACCTCGGGCGGCGCAGCGACGGCATTTGGGTCTGGATCGGCAAAGTCTGCCTCTGCGCGCAGGGCGTGCTGTCGGACGATACAACCGGCGACCAATACCGTCTGGGCGTGGACGGCGGGCTGCTGTATATAGAGGAGGTTTAAGATATGAGCAAAATCTACATTGCGGACAAGGGTACGCAGGATCATATCGCGGCGATTTTGTCCGCGGAGCCGGTGTACGGCTTTATCGAGCACTGCGCCGTATCCGCGCCGGGCAGCCGGATCGAATATATCGGCGCCAACAAAAGCTTTTCGCCGATCACGGTGACAATGGGCGGCGGGTATACCCTCGGCGACTGGGCGGATTTTCCGTGGCTGAAGGGCAACAAGCCGTATATGGTCAAATCGGACGGCACGCCGGACTACCGCTTAAAAGAAACGGACTACACCTTGCGGGAGGACGGCACTGCAAGCGACGTTGCGAATACAAGCTACGCCGGCGGCGCGTACGCGTGGTGCCCCAAGATCTATAAGCGGGAATATATGGCGGGGGATGACCGGTACGTGCTGTTCCGTTTTGAGCCTGCCGACGGTTTTCTGCCCGTGGGCTTTGTCGACGGCGACGGGCATGAGCTGGAGGGCGTGTGGCTGCCGATGTTTTACGGCGCCCTGGTCAACGACGGCACGAACGACGTCATGCGCTCGCTTTCCGGCCTGCAGCCCTCGTACGGTCTGACTACTGCGGAGCAAAAAGCGGCAATCGACGCGGCGGGAACGCGCGCCAGGTTCTTCGGCGGCGGGATCATCGGTACGCTGATCGATCTGGAGATCCTTTTTTCCAAGACAACGGATCTGCAGGGCTTTTACGGAATGGGAAACAGCGCGGGATTTGACGGGTCGCTCAGCCCTACCTACGGTGTTTTGCAGAACGCCGTGGTCGGCGGCGGACAATTTTACGGTACGTCCGACGGCAACAGTCTGAATAAAATATTTCACTCTGTTGTACCGGGTTCGTATCAGGCGTATCTGCGGGACCCGTATACGCTGCTGGTCAACGGCCGGTTCAAGGTAAGCAAGGATTACGGTTACGATCTGACCGGTGCAAACTACGCCGATACAGGCGTCAACGTGCCGGTGCCTGCCTCCGGCGGCTGGAGCTATCCCAACCGCTACCGTACCGTGCCGGGATTCGGGCACCTGCCGGATTGTCCGTACGGCGGCAGCGCCGAGACCGGCGGCTGCGACGGCTTTTACAGGAGCAACAGTTTTGCAAATCAGACGCTTGTCGCAATCCGGTTCGGTACCTGTGCAAACGGGAACATTGCCGGCGGCCGCTGCCTTACAATGGGGTATAAAGCGACGCACACGCTTTGGAACGTAAGCGCAGCCGTGCTGTTCCTGCCGCCCGCGGGCGTAACGGCGTAAGGAGGGATCTGCTATGTCTACGGCGATCGCCACGGTCCTCGGCGCGCTCATCGGCGCGGTGGCGTCGATCATTGTGTGCGTGATCAACAACAATAAACAAAACGCCCTGATCGCCTACCGGCTGCAGGAGCTGGAAAAAAAGGTGGAAAAGCACAACAACCTTGTGGAACGCACCTACCGGCTGGAGGAGCTCACTGCCGTGCAGGATGAGAAGATCAAGGTCGCAAATAACCGGATCTCGGATCTGGAAAAAATAACGGGAGGGAAAACCGCATGAAAACTGACTGGAAAAGAAAACTGACAAGCCGTAAATTCTGGGCGGCGGTCGCCGGCTTTGTGAGCATGCTGATGATCTATTTCGGCAAAGACGCCGGGAACGCCGAGCAGGTGGCCGCGCTGATCATGGCCGGGGCAAGCCTTGTAGCGTACATGATCGGCGAAGGGCTTGCCGACAGCGCGGACCGAGCCGGAACTCTATCCGGCTCAGAAGAAGCGTTTCTCTATGATTTCGGAGAGGACGGTGACGGCGATGTCTGACAGCGCGCTTGTAAACTATGTTCAGATCTCTCCGTGCAAAAACAGTCCGCGAAAGGATACGATCAAAAAAATAACCGTCCACCATATGGCGGGCAACCTGTCGGTGGAGCAGTGCGGCGCATTGTTTCAGAACAGGGCCCGGCAGGTATCCTCCAACTACGGGATCGGCTCGGACGGCCGCGTGGGCCTGTACGTGAACGAGGCAGACCGGAGCTGGTGCTCCGCAAACGCAGAAAACGACCATCAGGCTGTCACCATCGAGGTCGCCAACGACGGCGGCGCGCCGGATTGGCACGTCAGCGACGCTGCGCTTGCAAAGCTGATCGACCTGTGTACGGATATCTGTCGACGCAACGGGATCGAGCGGCTCAATTTTAGCGGCGACAAAAGCGGCAACCTGACCATGCACAGGTATTTTACCGCAACTGCCTGTCCGGGACCGTATCTGGCGAGTAAATTTCCGTATATCGCCGAGCAGGTCAATAAACGTCTTGCCGGAGCGGACGCCGGGACGATCTACCGCGTGCAGATCGGCGCGTTCAGCAAAAAAGAAAACGCAGAGGCGCTTGCAGGAAAGGCCAAAGCGAAAGGGTTTGACGCGGCGGTGATCGCGGTAAAAAAATAAAAGGATTGTTTTCTTCTTCGCAGTGTGTTACAATAAATAAAATCTTTTAACGGAGTTAAAGTATGCACTGCGAAGAAGTATTTGAAAAAACCTATAACCGCGCGCCGGAGGCGGTGTCCTTTTGCCCCTACAGGATCTGTCCGATCGGCGCGCATTCGGACCATAATTTCGGCAAGATCACCGGCTTTGCCATCGACAAGGGGATCCACATCGCGTACAGCCCGAAACACAACGGCGTAGTGGAGCTCTGTTCTCTGCAGTTTGACAAACGCGCCCAGTGGCATATCGCTTCCGTCCCCAAAGCAAAGCAGAACGATTGGGCGGATTACCTGCGCGGCGCCACATTATCGCTTGCGCGGCGGCATACGCTGGAGGTGGGGCTTTGCGGCGTGATCGAGGGGACCCTGCCCATCGGGGGGCTTTCTTCCTCCGCAGCCGTCATTATCTCGTTTTTGTCTGCGCTGTGCAAGGTCAACGGCATCGTGCTGCAGCCGGCGGAGCTGATCATGACGGCGCTTTCGGCGGAGACGGATTACGTCGGCGTATCGGTGGGCAAGCTCGATCAGAGCTGCGAGGTCTACTGCCGGAAGGATCACCTGCTGTACCTTGACACAAAGGACGACAGCTTTGAGCTGATCCCTGCCGCGGCGGATATAAAACCGTGGGAGATCATGATCTTCTTCTCCGGCGTGGAGCGTACGCTGGCGGGCAGCAAGTTCAATATGCGGGTGGACGAGGCCAAAAGCGCCGCTTACGCGTTAAAAGCGTTTGCGGGCATGGAATACGGCAAGTTCGGCGATACATATTTGCGCGACGTGCCCGTGGATGTTTTTGAAGCGTATAAAACAAGGCTGCCGGAACCCTTCCGGAAGCGTGCGGAGCACTGGTATACGGAGTTTGCCCGTGTGGAAAAGGGCGTAGAAGCCTGGAGAAAGGGCGATATCGAAACCTACGGCCGGCTTTCCTTTGAAAGCGGTTACAGCAGTATCCATAACTGGGAGACCGGTTCTCCGGAGCTGAAAACGCTTTATGAGATCATGACGAAGACCGAAGGGATCTACGGCGGCCGTTTCAGCGGCGCCGGCTTCAAGGGCTGCTGCATGGCGCTGGTGGACCCCGCTTTTACCGAGCGGATCAAAAAAGAGGTCGGCGCGCAGTATCTCAGCGCTTTCCCGGAAATGGAAGGTAAATATTCCGTTCATGTCTGCCACTCCGCCGACGGCGTATCCCTGTAATGAAACGGAGGTTCCTGTGAAATGAAGTGTCTGATCCTTGCCGCCGGATATGCCACCCGGCTGTATCCGCTGACCGAAAATTTCCCGAAGCCGCTTTTGAAGGTCGGTGAAAAAACGATCCTTGACTGGCTGGTGGACGATATCGACACGCTGAAAGCGGTGGACGAATATATCGTGATCTCCAACCACCGTTTTGTCCGGTTTTTCGAGGACTGGGCAAAAACAAAGCCGCAGCGGATCACCGTTGCGGACGACGGCACCGAGACCAACGATACGCGTTTGGGCGCGGTGATCGATATGCGGTTCGCGATCGAAGAGTATGCGCTTGACGACGATCTGCTCGTCATCGCGGGGGACAACGTACTGGATTTCAGCCTGACTGCTTTTTTGCGCTACGCGCAGGAAAAACGCGCCTCCTGCGTGATGCGCTACTATGAGGCGGACGAAAACCGGCTGAAAAAATGCGGCGTGGCCCGGCTCGGCGAAAACGACCTGCTCCTCTCGCTGGAGGAAAAGCCCGCCGTGCCGAAATCGCACTGGTGTACGCCGCCGTTCTACTTTTATACCCGCGCGGACGCAAAAAAAATCCCGCTTGCCGTCAAAGACGGCTGCGGGACGGACGCGCCGGGCAGCCTTGTGGCGTGGATGTGTAAGCACGGCACGGTATACAGCATGGAAATGCCCGGTAAGCGCTACGATATCGGCTCTCTGCAGAGTTACGACGAGGTGCAGCGGACGTACCGGGGCATTCACAGTTAGCAGTCGACAGCTCGGGTACGGGCGTAGCCCGTCCATAACGTTTCGCCGCAGGCGGAATACATCATGTTTTCGCTTGCGAAAACGCATCATGCGCCGGCAGGCGTGCATCATGTTGCGCAGCAACACATCATTGAAAAAGACAGGCGTCCCTGTCTTTTTCTTTATTCCACTGTGACGGATTTGGCCAGGTTTTTCGGTTTGTCGATGTCGCAGCCGCGGTTTTTCGCCGTGTAGTAGGATAACAGCTGCAGCGGGACCACCGTTAAGGAGCATGAGAACATCCTGTTTGTTTCGGGCACCGTGATCAGCCGGTCCGTCTGTGAGAAACGGTCTTTCAGCGCGTCTGTCGTCACAGCGACGGTCAGCGCGCCTCTTGCTTTGACTTCGCAGATGTTGGAAACGGTTTTGTCCGTGATCTTTTCATCCGCCGCAACGGCGATCACGGGCGTGCCGTCCTCTATAAGGGAAATGGTGCCGTGCTTTAATTCGCCTGCGGCGTAGGCCTGCGAATTCAGGTAGCTGATCTCCTTCATTTTCAGCGAGCCCTCCGTTGCGGCGGCAAAGTCCATCTGCCGGCCGATAAAGAACATGTCGGATCTGTCTGCGATCTCATCGGCAAGCTTTTTTACATCCGGCAGAACGCGTTGGAGCGTTTCTTCTATTTTGTCCGGCAGAAGTCCCAGCTCATGCACAAGCTTTGCCTGTTCGTCGGCGGAGATCGCGCCGCGGAGGAACGCCGTGCGCACGGCGAGCGCGTAGAAGACCGCCAGCTGGGCCGAGTATGCTTTGGTCGTGGCCACGGCGATCTCTCTGCCCGCTTTGGTGGGGATCACGCAGTCGCTTTCCGTTGCGATCGCGCTGCCCGCCACGTTGACGATGGACAGGATCTTTGCATGCTTTGCCTTTGAAAGACGTAAGGCGGCAAGCGTATCGGCCGTTTCGCCGCTCTGGCTGACAAAAACGGTCAGGGTGTGTTCGCCGATCACGGGTTCTGCGTAACGGAATTCCGAGGCGATCTGGGCGCGGCAGGGGATCTTGGCAAGCTCTTCAAACAGCCGCGCGGCGGCAAGGCCCGTATGATAAGCCGAGCCGCAGGCAACGATCTCAATGTTTTGCAGGTCGTTTTTTATGAAATCCTCGGAAAGGCCGTAGGCTTCAAGCGAGGTCTCTCCGTTTTGCAGAAGCGGGATCAGGGTCCGGCGGACGGCCTCGGGCTGCTGCATGATCTCAAAAAGCATATAGTGCTCGTAGTCGCCCTTGTCCGTCAATATGGCGTCCGCGGAGATTTTTTCGGGTTCTTTCCGGATCGGCGCGCCGGTTTCGTCAAACAGCCGGATCGTATCGTTTTGCAGCATGGCGATCTCTTTTTGCCGTAAACGGTAAACCGTCTGTGGCTGCGAAAGCGTGCCGACGTCGGAGGAAACATACAGGCCGTCGGCGCATTTTGCCGCGATCAGCGGGCTGCCGCAGGCGGCGGCAAAAAGCGTTTCGGGATGATCCGTACAAAGGATCGCCAGCGCGTAGGAGCCGCGCAGTCTTTTCTCGGTCTCGGCGATCGCCTGTACCGGATCGCCCGTATAAAATTTTTGGAGCAGATGTGCGATCACCTCGGTGTCCGTTTCGGACGCGAACTTTGCGTCCGGCGGCAGGATCTTCGCCTTTATTTCATCTGCGTTTTCAATAATGCCGTTGTGCACGACGGCGAATTTTGCGTCGGGGCTGTAGTGCGGATGCGCGTTAGCTTCGCTCGGCTTGCCGTGTGTTGCCCAGCGGGTGTGCCCGATCCCCGCCTTTGCAGACAACGGGCGATCTTCCAGCGCCTGTTCAAGATTTCGGATCTTGCCCACACTGCGTACGCGGTCGAGGCCCGCCGCGGTCTCCACGGCGACGCCGGATGAGTCGTATCCGCGGTATTCCAGCTTTTTCAGCCCGTCAACAAGCGCGGGGACAACGTTCTCTTCTCCGATTTTTCCGATAATGCCACACATGATCGATTTTCCTTTCTATATGTAAAATTTGTTTGATATTTCTATTGTTTCCGTTAAAAAGATAATTATAAAAAAGCAAAGAGAAAAAATCTCCCTGCTTTTTTACGGCTGTGATTTTTCCGTGATATTCTCCGCAATTTTCATGATGCGCCGGAAGCGATGGTTGACGCCGGAAACGGTCAGGTCGCCCGGCAGGAGCTTTGAAAGCTCTGCGGCGCCCATCTCGCGGTTTTCGATACGCGCCTGCGCCAAAAGCTTTAATTCGGCGGGCAGACTGTCAAGCCCCTTTGTTTTTGCTATGTGCATGATGGCTTCATACTGCCTTGTCGCGGCCGCGATGGAGCGGGAGAGATTTGCGTTTTCAAAGTTTACCTTGCGGTTGATGGTGTTGCGCACGTCCTTGTACATTTTCGCGCCCATGACCGACATGGCGTTTTCCGTGGCGCCCATACGGCCTAAAAGCTCTTCGATCTGTTCGCTGTTTTTCAGGTATACCACGTGCGCGCCGCCCCGCTGCATTTGCTTGAGCGTAATGTCATAATTCTCTGTCAGGGCGATCAGATCCTCCGCCAGCCAGCCGGATGGACAGGCAAACTCCAGATGGTATTCCTTTTCCGGATCGGTCACCGTGCCGCAGACCGTAAACGCGCCGCGCAGAAAGTTTTCTTTGCAGCAGTTTGCGGAAAGCGCCGAAAAGGGGATGCGCCGTACGGCGTTGGGATAGGAAAAGCCCGCTTCCGCCAGCACAGCCTCCGCCGTCGCACGGTCGTCGACCACGATGCGGAAGTGGCCGCCGTCGGTGTGCTGCGTTTCCGGTGTGACGCCGGAAAAAAAACGGACCGCAAAAACGTAGGCCTGCGCCACTCCTTCGTTTTCCGTCAGAAGAGAAAGCCTTTCGGCGGAGAAATCTCTGCCGAAAAGCAGCATGGCGGAATAAAACGCACGTTCGCAGCAGGGCTTCGGCCGTACGGTGAGTAATTCGGTCTTAACGTCGGTTGAAAAGGACATTATAAAATTTCCACTTCCGGTTCCAGCATGACGCCTGTCTCGGCAAAGACACGCGACTGGATCTGTTCCATCAATTTTCGAACGTCTTCAAAGCTTGCGTTGTCGGTATTCAGCACAAAGCCGGCATGCTTGCGGCTTACTTCGGCGCCGCCCACGCGCAGGCCCTTCAGGCCGCACTGCTCGATCATCGCGGCGGCGTAGCCGACCTGCGGGCGCTTGAACGTGCTGCCGGCCGAGGGGTACTCCAGCGGCTGGGAAGCCTTGCGCTTGGCAAGCAGCGTGCGCATCTGTTGCGTAATGGCGTCTTTATCGCCGGGTGTGAGCCGGAAATGCGCTGCGGTAATGATCTCCTTTGTCTCCATGAACGGCGTATGTCGGTAGCTGAGCGAGAGCTGCCCGGCGGGATATTCGCGGACGGAGCCGTCGGTAAGCGAGACCGTACGCACGCCTGCCAGCACGTTTTTGATCTCGCCGCCGTAGGCGCCGGCGTTCATATACACCGCGCCGCCGACGCTGCCGGGAATGCCGTAGGCGAATTCCAGTCCGGTAAGGGACCGCTCCTCGGCGAACATGCACAGCTTTTTCAGCGAAAGCCCCGCGCCGGCGGAAATCGTGCCGTCGCCGGTATGGGCAAGGCTGCAAAGCCCGCCGGCAAGCTTTAATACGATCCCGCGCAGTCCCTCGTCCCGGATCAGCACGTTGGAGCCGTTGCCGAGCACTGTCAGGGGGACGTTGTTCTCCCGCGCGAACTGCACGGTTTGGATCACGGCCGATTCCTTTTTTGGGATCACCAGCCGTTCGGCGGGGCCGCCGATCTTAAAGCTGCAGTGGTTTTTTAAGGGCTCTTCCGTTAATACTTCGGCTTCCAGCGTTTTTGCAAACGCTTCAAACAGAGCGCAGTCCATGCTCATTCGTCCAGCAGCGCCGCGCCGATGACGCCGGCGTCGTTGCCGAGTGTGGCAGCGACCAGTTCCGTCTGCTTTTTGGCGTGGATGGAGTAACGCTCGCTGGCTAAGATCTTGCGCGTCGGCGCAAGCAGGTTTTCTTTTTCGTTGCCGATACCGCCGCCCACGCAGACCATGTCGGGCTGGAAGATGTTGACGATATTGCTGATGCCGCAGGCAAGGTAGGCGACGTACTGGTTGACCACCGCGCGCGCGGCGGCGTCGCCTCTGCGGGCGGCCTCGAAGGCCGTGCGTCCGCTGACCTTGTTAAAGTCGTTGTCGATCAGGTCCCACATCAGCGAATCGCTGTTGGCGCGCAGCGCGTCTTTTGTCTGGGCGATCAGGGCCGTTGCAGAGGAGTACTTTTCCCAGCAGCCGCAGCGTCCGCAGTTACAGGGTATGCCGTTATATACAATGACGGTGTGCCCCATCTCGCCGGCGGCGTAGTTTAAGCCCGTTACGAGCTTGCCGTTTACGATGATGCCGCTGCCGACGCCCGTGCCCAGCGTGACCATGACAAAGCTTTTTACACCCTTGCCGCAGCCCGCAACCGCTTCGCCGAGGGCGGCGCAGTTGGCGTCGTTGTCAAAATAGACCTTTTGAAAACCCGTGCGCTCCCGCAGCATTTGATAGGCGGGCACATTGTCGAACGCCAGGTTGTTGGCGAACTCGATCAGCTCGTCTTCTTTGTTGACGGAGCCGGGCGTGCCCACTCCAACGGAAACGACGTCCTCTTTTGAAATATGCGCTTTGTCCATCGCTTCGGAAATGGCGTCCGCCATATCGTCAAAAATACCTTCCGCGGCTCTCGGCGCGTTGGTTTTCCGGGATGCCCTTGCTATGATCTTGTTTTCCGCGTCGATCACGCCGACCACGATGTTCGTGCCGCCGAGATCCACGCCGATTCTGTACTTTGCCATAATATATGTCTCCTTTTTAATATTCAAAACAGGTAAGGGCGGAGCCCTTCCGCAATATTTTGTCGCAGACAAAATATTTCATCGCCGAAGGCGATTTCATCCGTCCGGGAGGACGGATTTCATCCGCGCAGCGGATTTCATTGTAAAGGTTCCGCACGGAACCTTTGCTCAATGCCATACCTCCAGCACGGTTTCTTCATCCTCGTCCTCTTCCGTCATGCCGAGGCTTGCCATCAGCTCTTTTGCCGCGGAGTAGCCCATTTTTTTCTGCCGGTTGTTCATGGCGGCGGTCTCAATGATGATGGCGAGGTTCCTTCCGGGCTTCACCGGTACGGTGGTGACGGGGATCTTAATGCCCAGCACCTCCATGTATTCGTTTTCAAGACCTAAGCGGTCGTAGACCTTCTGGCTGTTCCACTGCTCCAGACGGACGATCATGTCGATTTTTTCGGTGACCTTTACGGCGCCGATGCCGAAGATGTTGCGGGCGTTGATGATGCCCACGCCGCGCAGCTCGATAAAGTGCCTTATGTTGTCCGGCGCGGTGCCGACCAGACTTTTTGAGGAGACGCGCCGGATCTCCACCGCGTCGTCCGCAATCAGCCTGTGGCCGCGGTTGATCAGCTCCACCGCCGTTTCGCTTTTGCCTACGCCCGAGTCGCCCACGATCAAAATGCCCTCGCCGTAAACTTCGACCAGCACGCCGTGCCGGGTGATCCGTTCGGCAAGCTCCACGCCGAGATAGGAGATCAGCGCCGACATACAAGCGGAGGTGGAGTCGTTGGAGCGCAGCACGGGAACCTCATACTGCTTTGCGGCGGGCAGAAGCTCCGCCGGCGGTTCCAGTCCTCTGGTGATGATAACGCAGCAGGGCCGGCTGCCGAAAAAGCGGTCAAAACAGGCCGCGCGCGCTTCCTGCGACAGAGAATTGAGATAGCCGAACTCCGACAGACCCAAAAACTGAACGCGTTTCGGGTCAAAAAAGCGGTCGTTGGAGGTGAGCATCAGCCCCGGACGGTTCACGTCCTTGGACGTGACGTAGATTTGCGACGGATCCCGCGGTGTGGATAAGATCTCCAGACCGTTGTCTTTGATGACTTTATTCAGTGCAACCGTATAGCCTGCAGCCAAAATGATCCCTCCCGCTATGGTTTCTTAATACAGTATACAATATAAAACAGAGAATTACAAATATTTTTTAAGTTTTTTCTTCTTTCATCAAAAAAACGGGCGCGCCTTTATGCAGCGCACCCGTTTTATCGGTGTTCATCGCGGACGATTGAATCGTCCCTGCAGAAAGAAGGTTAAATCGGAATAAAAATCAAAACGCGAAGCGTTTTCCAAAATGTTTCGCCGCAGGCGGAACACATCATGTTTTCGTTTGCGAAAACGCATCATGCGCCGAATAGGCGCGCATCATGTTGCGCAGCAACACATCACTGTGTCCGCTTGCGGACGCATGGCTTCAGCTGAGCGCTTCCAGTCCGACCGCCGCGCGGAGGATCAGTCTTGCGTCTCCGGCTTCGATCGTCTGGCTTTTATCTACGTCCGCAGCAACGAATTCCGCGCTGCC
>JAFSXY010000094.1 GCA_017443805.1 Clostridia bacterium
CGCGCATACGTGGAACGCGGGCGTTATCACGAAGGACGCGACCTGCAAGGAAGCGGGCGTAAAGACCTATACCTGCACTGTCTGCGGTACAACGAAGACGGAAGCGATCGCGAAAACCACTACGCATACGTGGAACGCGGGCGTGGTCACAAAGGCCGCGACCTGCAAGGAAGCGGGCGTAAAGACCTATACCTGCACTGTCTGCGGTGCAACGAAGACGGAAGCGATCGCCAAGACCACCGCGCATACGTGGGATGGCGGTAAGGTCACGAAGGAGGCGACCGAGACCGCCGCGGGTGTGAAGACCTACACCTGCACCGTTTGCGGCGCGACGAGAACCGAACCGATCCCGCAGCTTCCGACAGAAGTCAAGGACGACGCCTCCGGTATTACCGTCACCTATGATCCCGGCACGTATACCCAGAAGATTACCGTGAAAGTGGTGGAGACTGCTCCGCCTGCGGAAGCGTTGCCTGCGGATTACGAAAAGACCTATTCCGTTGATATCTCCACCTATATCGGCGACAGGGAAGTGGAGCCGAACGCGCCGGTTACCGTGGCCGTTCCCGTGCCGGAGGGCTTTAATGCAAACACGCTTGCCGTTTACCATATTAAAGACGACGGCACCGTTGAAAAGGTTGCGTTTACCGTGAAGGACGGCATGATCGTCTTTACGGCGACCGGCTTCAGCGTCTACGTGGTGGCCGATACCTCCACCGAGATCCAGACACCCGCATATACCTGCGGCGATGTGGACGGCAACGGTAAAATCGAAGCCGCGGATGCGAGGCTTGCGCTGCGTCAGGCCGTCGGTCTGGAGACCTATGCGCCTGGCAGCAGAGAATTTCTTGCCTGCGACGCGGACGGCGACGGCAGCGTTAAGGCAGCCGACGCACGTTTGATCCTGCGCGCGGCGGTCGGTCTGGAATCGCTGGACAAAAAGCAGGGCGGTACGGCCGCATAACGGAGGTTTTTATGATACAGTATGTTTTTCTTGCGCTTTTTCTGATCGTAAGCGGCGTCCATCTGTGGGACAGCTGGACTGATAACGCAAAACGGCGCGCGTATACCAAACCGTTTCTGCTTATTTTTCTGACGCTGTTTTACTGCTTTGCCGCAAAAGAGATCTCGTGGGTCCTTGTGGCGGCGCTGCTTACGAGCTGGCTTGGCGACGTGCTTCTGATTCCCAAAGGCACAAAGTGGTTCGTTTCGGGCGGGATCAGCTTCCTTGTCAGCCACGTTCTGTTCATTCTCGTTTACCTGCCCGCGATCCGTTGGGATGCGGTCCTCTGGTGGGTGTTTATCCCCGTGGCCGTCGTGTACGCAGCCATCTCCGTCCGTCTGACGCTGACGCTCAAGGGCAACATCCCCAAGCCCATGCTTGCGCCGATGATCTTATATTTGCTTGCGAACAGCACGATGAATTTAATGGCGCTGTCGCAGCTGATGACGCTGAAAACCGCCGGCGCCGCCATCGCTTTTGCAGGCGCAGTGTGTTTCTTTACCTCGGACTGTACGCTGTATCTGGTGCGGTACCACAAAAACAAGGACCTGATTTTCAAAAAGCACTTTACGGTGATGCTGACTTACCTGCTGGGCGAGGCCCTGATCACAGTCGGTATGCTGCTGATCCAATCATAAAAAAGGAGACAATCGCATGAAGTACATTTTTATCGTCAACCCGCGCGCCGGCGCGGAGGATACCACCGCAAAGCTGCGCGCGGCGACCGAGTCCCTGCCGCAGGCGGCGGACTGTGAGATCTACGTGACCAAGGCCCCCCGCGACGCGACGGAATACGTCTGCGCGTGGTGCGACGCCCATCCCGGCGAAGCCGTGCGCTTTATTGCCTGCGGCGGCGACGGAACGGTCAACGAGGTCTTTTCCGGCGCGGCCGGCAAAGAAAACGTCAGCGTGTCCTGCTATCCCTGCGGCAGCGGCAACGATTTTGTAAAAGCCTTCGGCGGCGCGGAAAAGTTTTTGGATATCCCGGCGCTGCTGACGGCGCCCGAACAGCCGCTCGACTTGTTGAAGGTGGGCGACCGCTGGTCCGACAACGTGGTGAATTTCGGCTTTGATACCACGGTCGCCATCACGATCAACGAGGAGCGTGAAAAAACCGGTCACGGCAACAAAAACGCCTACACCAAGGGCGTTATCAAGGCGCTGCTGACGGCCATGAAAAACGAGTTTACCGTCAAGGCGGACGGCGTTGTGCTCAATCCCGGCGGCAAAGCGCTGCTGTGCACCGTCGCCAACGGCCAGTACGTGGGCGGATCGTTCAAGTGCGCCCCCAAGGCCAAAACGGACGACGGCCTGATCGAAGTGTGCCTCATCAAGCCCATTTCCCGTCTGCGCTTTGTGAAAATCTTAAAGCCCTACACCAACGGGGAACATATAGATTCCGCGGATATGAAGGATATCGTCATTTACCGCCAGGCGAAAAAAGTGGAGGTTTCCGCGCCCGCGGGCTTTGCCTATTCGCTGGACGGCGAGATTATCTACGAAAATAACTTTACCGTGGAGATCGTGCCCGGCGCGCTGCGTTTGGCCGTGCCGGAATAAACGATTTTATCCGACAAAAAAGACCGTGCGTGAAAAACGCACGGTCTTTTTGAATGGTAGAACAATTATCTCTCCGCGGAGGGGACGTTGATGACCAGATCCGTCAGCGGGAAGGAACAGCAGGGGTGGATACAGCTGAACGGATAATCCGCCAGCCGGCGGAATTCCATATGTTTGGGCACGTAGACTTCGCCGGAGAGCAGGTGCGAGTGGCAGAAGCCGCATTCGCCGCTGCGGCAGCGTGCGGGCACGGCGATCCCGTTTTTCTCCAATATCTGCATCACAGAGTCTGTGGAAGAACCCGTAACGGTTTTTGTCTCGTCCTGCACGGTCACGGTGATCTGTACGGTCTCGGGCACGTTTTCGGGATAATCGTCCAAGGATGCCGGGTTGTGGAACTCGCCGAAAAGCTCGTGGCGGATATATTTTTTCTCCAGACCGAGCTTTGCGATCTCTTTGTCCACAAAGGCGTACATCTGCTGCGAGCCGCAAAGGAAAACGGAGTATGGTTCGTTTGCGGGCGCAAATTCTCTGATCAGATCCGCTGTCAGGAAGCCCTGCCGCATCCCTTCGGGCAGGCTGTCGGGACTGGCGTCGCTTAACACGTGCACCACGCGCACTTTATCCGTTTTCTGCGCGATAATGTCCAGCTCGTCGCGGAAGAGGATGTTCTCTGCGTCGCGGCTGCCGTAAAGCAGCGTTAACGTGAAATCCTCGTCGCCGTCGGCGATCGCCTGCGCCATGGACAAAAACGGCGTGATGCCGCTGCCGCCCGCAAGGGCAATCACGTGCGGCGCGTCCCTGAGGGGCTGGTACTCAAAATTGCCCGCGGGCGCGGAGACCTCCACCAAAGTCCCGACGTCCCAGTGCTCGTGGATATAGCGGCTCATGAAGCCCCCCTCCACCTTTCGGACCGTCAGCTCATATGTGCCCTCCAACGCTTTTTTCGGGGAGGAGGAAATGGAGTACGCCCGATTGACGGGGCTGCCGCCGATCGTTTCAAAAACGGACAGATATTTGCCCGCGCCGAAATATGCAAGCTTTTCGGTGCCGCGGCCGAGATCCGGGACAAGCACATAGCTTTTGCAGTCCGCCGAACGCGTGATGACCTGCGCCACTTTCAGATACTGGCGTTTGGGATGCAGAGCCAAAGCGATCGCGCGCGCGGCGTCGGTACCATCGGGCATGCGGTTTTCTCCCGCTTTGAGCCGCGCCCGGCGGTCGCCCAGCATGGGCAGGAATTTTTTCGCTTTTAATGATTTGATCGAACTTGCCATCTTATTTGCCCTCCTTGATCGCCTTGATCGTCAGACGCGCGGCTTTTTCGCCGGTGTAGTACGCGCTGGGATAGCCGTCGCCCCGTTCCTGCGAGGCGCCGCAGAACAGGAAGTTGTCAAAGGGCTGATCCTGCATGAACTGGATCGTCCGCGGCAGCATGGAATCCCATTTGTCCAGCATATAGCCGTAGGGCGTGCCCTGCGGGGTGTTCAAATAGCGGGAGAATGTGGGCGGCAGCGCGATCTCGATCTCCTCGATATAGGGGATGATGGAGATGTTCAGCGCTTTTTCGCAGGTCTCGATCATATCTCGCGCGACCTTTGTTTTGAATTTCTTGTAGTCTTCCGGCTTTACGCCTTTCATGACGTCCCCGGAGGTCATGGTCGTTAAAAACAGCTGACTGGTCCCTTTTGGCGTACAGTCCGGAATGATCTCGTTTAAGCAGTTGATGATGCAGTAACCGCTGAAAAAGTTTTGACAGGCTTCAAATTGCTTATCGGAATCGGAGTCCGGCGCGATGAAGACCGAGTAATCCGTGATGCCGAGCTCTTCTTTTGTTTTGTTCATGCCCAGATACACGGTGGTCAGAGCGACCGCTGTTTTGCGGGCGTTTATCATACGCTTTTGCTTTTCGGGTACGTCGGCTTCTTCAAACAGGTCGGTCCATACAAAATTCGGCGAGGCGTTGCAGATAAAGCGTTTTGCGTAGACCTCCTTGGAGCCGTTTACCACGACGCCGGCGGGCTTGCCGTCGCGCATCAGCACTTTCGTAACTTCGGAATTGTACCAGATCTCGCCGCCGTGGTCGCGGATGGACTTGTCGATGGCAAGGCTCATTTCGTGGCTGCGCAGGCGCGGGACGCCGGTGCCGTTTTTAATATAGCCGGACTGCATGGCCATGTAGTACAAAAAGTCGAAGCGGGAGCCGGGTACGCCCATATAGCACCAATAGGTGGAAAAAATATCCTGTGCTTTTTTCGGCATGCCCAGTGCGTTTAAGGCCTCGTTGAGCGTGTGCGAGGTCATGCGCATCACGTCCGGCATATAGGGCAGTGCTTTCGGCAAGCCGGCGTAGTTTTCCCCGTCGCCCAGCGCGTCGAACGCCTTGAACATGTTCTCGGACAGCTCGAACGCTTTCATGGCGCTCTCGTAAGAGCCGGGCACCAGCTCGTCCAGCTTGCGGGAGAAGTTCTCAAAGCCGACGGGCATCCTTGCGTCTACGGTAACGCGCACGCCGTTTTCGTTGACGAAAGCGTCCTTGTCCCCCTCTTTTGCAGGAACGATCAGACGGAAGGTGGATGCGTGCGTCAGCCAGTCCACTTTGGCGTCCAGATTGTCGAACTGCTGTCCCACCATTTCGACGCCGGCCAGTTCGTGCAGCGACGGTTCAAATTCGAAGCGGCCGCGCACAAAGGATGAAGCGGAACCGCCGGGGAGGTTGTGCCGCTCCAGCAGCAGCGTGGAAAGCCCTGCCTTCGCGCAGGTGGCTGCGGCCGCCAGACCGCCGTTTCCCGCGCCGATCACAATGACGTCGTAAGTTTTCATACTCATTCTCCTGTTTTATTTTCTCCGTCGGCAGGTTTTGCCGACGTTTTCTTTTTGCGTTTGCTCATGTATACGGCGGCCGCGACGGCGAACAGCAGCGCCGGCAGCGCGTAAAGGTACGAAAGGGGGTTGGACAGGTCTCCCTTCACGCCAAGCAGCGTCCACAGTACGTTCAGGACCAGCATGCCGAGGTTGGCGGAGAGAAAATAGGTCTTAAACGGAATATTCATCGCGCCGAAGATCAGGCTGCTTAAGTCCGACGGGATCAGTCCGCCCGCCTTAAAAATGAATACAACGGCAAAGCTGTTTTCATCCGCAAAGGCGTCCAGTTTTTTAATTGCCTTGAACCTGCCTTTCAGCGAATCCACCATGTCCTTTCCCGTAAACCGCCCCAAAAAATAGGGGAGAATAAGGCTGACGGCCGTGGCAACGGCGTTCACAAGCACGGCAAGCCAGAAATTGCGGAACACAATGCCGGACAATACGAACAGCACCGCGGGCGGAAAGACCAGTGCAAAGGATTTTACGATGCTGAAGCCGATGATGATCAGCGCCACCGTCAGCGTGCCGCCGGTCAGGTACTGCGTAAGCGATCCCGCCGTTTTCACCGAGATGTGGTTTTTTGCGAGAAATACGACGCACGCCGCCAGCATGGCGAGCATGAAGGCAAA
>JAFSXY010000095.1 GCA_017443805.1 Clostridia bacterium
AAAAAACAGCGGAATGAGAAAATCAATTACGTCATATTTCAAGAAACAGCTTTGTCTGCACAAAGGAGATATTAATAAATGGCACAGTTCTCTCAATGCAAATGTGCATTGTCTCTTGCGTTCTTGACCATGCTGACCGGCTTTTCCGCCTGCACGTCCAAACAACCGGAAAAGCCTGTGTCAATCCCCGGCGTTGCATCGGTCAAGGATGCTGATCTGTCGTTTTCCTCCGACCGCATCCATTTTCTGAACACGGATAATTCCGATGCGATCCTGCTGGAAAGCGACGGGCGTTTCGCCATGGTGGACGCCGGCGAGGACACCGACAATCCGCGCGGCTTGCCCGGCTTGAATCTGCCCGGGTTTGAGGACCGCGTGCTTGCCTACCTCAAAACCCACGCTGCCGACGCGGACGGTAAAGTGCATCTCGATTTCATTGTCGGTACCCATGCGCACTCCGACCATCTCGGCGGGTTTGACACGATCCTTGCGGATCCCGACGTTTCGGTCGGCCGGGCTTATCTGAAAGTGTACGACAGCAGCGTGATCAATGAAGAAGAGGTCCGTGAGTGGGACAACCAGGAGGTCTATGACCAGACGGTTGCCGCGCTGGAAGCCAAAAACGTGCCGATCATCAGTGAACCCGACAATACGCCGTTTATGCTCGGCAATTGCAGGATCACGCTGTTGAACACGGAAGACCCGGTACCGACCGGAAAGGTCGGCGAAAACGACCAGTCCCTCGGCGTGCTGATGGAAACGAACGGCACGCGTGTGTTTCTTGCCGGCGATATGGATGACCTTACCGGCGACGAAACGCGCCTGGCGCCGCAGATCGGCAAGGTGGATCTTTTGAAGGTCGGTCACCACGGCTGCGAAGGCTCAAGCACCCCGGCGTTTTTGCAAACGCTCATGCCGAAGATCTGCGTATTCACGACCGGCGAATACAATCACAACGTTCTTTCACGCGAACGGATTCAGGATTTCTGTCATGCGAAAATGTATTTCACCGCACGTGACGGCGGCGTTCTGGCGCTTCTGGGCGAAAACGGCGATGTCCGCTGCTACGGACAGATTCATTAAATGCATTTCCCTGTGAAGTGAAACGAGAAGTTCCCTATTGATCAAAAAACCGCCGCTCCGGTTGATCTTCAGCGGGTTCGCCGATACAATAAGAAAAAACGAAACGATCACGAAAAAGGTGCTGAAAAAGGCTCTCGCCGCATATCCGGTGGATCTGATCGTTCTCACGGGCGATAATATCGCAAGCACCACGCTGATAAAGCCCTACGCGCGGCTCGCTATGCACCAGTATAAGTCCATTCTCGAAAAGCTCGGCACGCCGGTGGTCATGGTCTACGGCAACCACGACGACGAGCGCACCACCGCGAACAAGGCGTATCAGATGTCCGTTTACGAAAAATACAAGTGCTTTATCGGCTGCGCCGGCGAGGATTTCGGCGAGAGCAACCTGGGTACGTATTACGTGCCGATCTATTCCTCCGCCGATGAAAACAAAATGGTGAACAATATCTGGATGATCGATTCGGGCGCCTAATCGACAGCTTTATCAATTCGATTTACCTTTACGACGATCATATGGTGATCACGTTCAATTACAAAGACGGCGCGAAAACGATCACCTTTGAAGAAATTGAAAATGCATTAAACGGTTCGGATTTAGCCGGTTTCGGCGCACCATAAACAAATAGTCGGGCCATAGGTTCGGCTGTTTGTTTTTTTTGAATTGTGGGACTCGAACAGGAGGGAGAAGCGCGAAGCGGTTCGGAAGAAAACGGTCCGGTGGACCGTTTTCGCCGACGCGGGCGTGTAGGCGCGACAGCGGCGTAGCGAGTCCCGCCACCGGCACCAAACGCAGGAAATCCGAACCGGATCTTCCCAATGGGAGACGAGTTCGGATTTCTTCTTTTCTTCTCGTATAACTTCTTTTTAAATGGCGCTCCTGTTCGCAAAGAATCTAAACCGAGGGGCCCAAGGAAAAAGAAGAAGTTTGATGCTTCATCTTAGAGAGTATCTTTTCCCGACAAGCTAAAACAACAGGACTGTACCTCATCAACAAAGAAATCCCCGCAAAACAAGGACTTCTGCGTTGCTTGGATGATTATTTGAATTGCACCGCCGTGTGCCGGACGGTATGCACGGTGGTGTGAGAGGTCGGCTGCGCAACTAACGGGCAGCTTTCTGTTTGTTTTTGTGTAAAGGATTTATGATCCCGTTTCCGTAATAAACTCTTTAACGGCATAATATGCGGGTTTGGGCGTGCCGTCCAGGTTAAACAGCCCCCATTTTGTTTCAAACGGGCACCAGGTGTGTCCGCAGACGTAGCAGATCTGCATATCCTGACAGCAGTAAATGATCATCCCCGCAAGGCAGTTCAATTTTTTCAGCTCGCCCATGACTCTTCTGAAATATTTCGCCTGCCCCTCCGGCGTATGCGGGATATTTTCCATCGTTTTGGCAGCTGTTTCGCCGTAAAAGTGCTGGTACTCTTTGCTGAATACAATTTCTGCCCAATGCGCCTCGTCGTCCGGGTAACCGTTCCGCAGCCTCTGTTGGAACTGCCGCGGCAGCTTGCTTATAAAATTCATGCCGTCCGCGATCGCTTCGGCCTCTGAGGTATATCCGTAATAGCCGAGGATCTCGGCCTTTTGTTCGGCTGTTTTCGGCCCGCCCTCGCTCCAAAATCCGAATTCCTGGACAATGATCGGTTTGCGTGTGATCCGGTACAGCGCCTTCACGTCGTCTGCGTAAGCGCTTGCTTTGGAATTGCCCTGGTTGCCGTTGTAAAGATCAATGCCCACGTAATCGCAGTATTGCAGATACGGTTTCATCAATTTGTGCAGGTCTTTGTTGACTCCCGCCGAATTGTAGCCGATCGGGAAATCCTCCGCGACCGGATCGAGCGCTTCCAGCTGAATGCCGATAAACACAGCCGCCTGCTCTAACGTCAGCGGTTTCGTAAAACCGTCGATCCCCATTTCGTTGGTGATCTGAAAAGCGCTTGTGACGTCTTTTAAGTCCCGATACAGAAAAACGGCGATCTCTTGTGTTTTTTCCTTATTTTCAACCGGGTTAAAGCCGCCGATGTTAAAGTAATCTTTGGGGTACGGCGTAACAGCCATGACCTTGAAGCCGCGGTCGGTATATCCCTTTGCGCGTTCTTTGAAATCCAGATAATTCCGGCTGACGCTGCCGTCCTGTGCATACGGATAAGGGATATCGAAACGCACCCACTCAATCCCTGCCTCGGCAAGCATTTCGTAGTTTTCGTTCGGGTGGCATACGCCATAGATAAACCCGCCGTTTTGTTCGATCAGGTTCTGCACTCTTTTGTCGGGCAGGTTGAAGATACTGCCGAAAAAACAGAAAATCGCCATATACACAGCTTCAAATATCGCAATGGATTTCATTGGGATCGCTCCTTTTTATCAGCATTCTCCCTTAGGGAGGTTTCATCTGGATTTGCTGATTGTTTCTTAAAAGAAAAGACTGTATGCGTTTTTTTATGTCGCTTAAAAAACACATATCCTCTCACGCTTTCTGTGTTTGGATATGTGTGTTTTTTTCAGATCGTTATCCGGATAATGCCGGAAGAACGACTGTTTTTTGCTGCCGGAAATCAATACAGCGACCAGGCCTTGATCTTCAGGACGACGTCGTGAATTAACCCTGTGATCCGCTGCAGGAAGTTGCCGTCTACCACGACTCTGGCATAAACGGAAACGCCGCGTGTGTCATCAAACGTTCCGTCTTCCAGCCTGACGTGCGACGCAATGATCGCCGTGTTAATAACGGTAACGCCTTTGCCGCAATCGATCTGAAGGTCGATATCGGATATCTGATCGGGCAGCTCGAAGCCCTCGGCCGGTTCCATGTAGTAATGGATAAAATACGTTCTACCCGCTTTGAGCTCGTCGTCTACCTCCGTTCCGCCGTAGTCCGCGATCGTAAGGGGGCCGCTGATCTTTGACCAGTATATTACGTTGTCGGATTGTAACGTGAACAGTTTTTCAGCGTCATTTTCGGTCACACCGTCAATGTCGCTGTTGATTGTAACCTTGATCGCGTCGATCGTGCTTTCGGCCGCGGCGGGCAGCAATAAGCAGAATACGGCGCACAGCGCAAGAAAAACGGCGCATCCTTTTTTCAGCATGGAAAACCCTCCTTTTTTGCTGCGGTATTACATTATCTTATTTTACCGTTTTTTCCCGAGATTGTCAATCTTTTGCATTGAAGGAATGCGTCCACGCTGCGGCGAAGCTATGCGCTGACGTCCGGTTTTTTCCGGTACAGACCGATAATCGAAATGGCGGCGTGCTCAGGGTCTTCCGCTTTTGCCGTGATAAACACCGTTTCCACTGCCGAGACCGTCGCGCTGGCGCAGATCGCGGCAAAGCAGGGGATCAGCAAATTTACGTAAAGCGCAAAGGGCATTAAAAAGGCAAACAGGCCCATCACCTTGCCGAACAGCGAGTGCACTACGAAAAAGCGGTGAAAGCGCGCCAGCGCCACCAGCCCCGCCGATAAGATGCCCGCAGCGGCGGAGACGTACCAGATGACCGCCCACGCGGGTACCAGGTGTTTGGACAGCAATATTTTGGCGAGCGCGACGTAGGTCGCCACGTCGCCGACCGTGTCAAGCAAAGCGCCGAGATTGCTCGTTTTGTTTGTTTTCCGCGCGATGGGGCCGTCAATGAGGTCCGAAATGCCGCAGTATGCGTAAATGGCGAGAAACGCGCCGTTCACGTCCTGAAAAAAGAACAAAATGACCGCGCAGACGATCCTGGATATCGTGATCAGATTTGCCATACCGGTTTTTCTTTCCCCCTCTTTGGTCGCCGGATGTCGACTTTTCCACTGTTTTCAGTATACACCGTTTTTTTGAAAAAGGCAATCGTTTTGTTTTTTTCGGCAAAAAAACTGCCGGGCGGCATTCCGTCGCCCGGTAGGGGAGAAAGGAGGATCGTTTTTACATGATCTTTCTGTAAAGCGCTTTCAGTTCCTCTACGCTTGTATCGCGCGGGTTGCCCGGACGGCAGGCGTCGGCGTACGCGTCGGCGGCAAGCCGGTCAAGGTCCTCTTCGCGCACCTTTTCGTTTTTCGCTGGGATGCCCACGTCGGCGGAGAGCTGACGCACCGCGTCAACGGCAGCTTTGCGGTATTCGTCCTGCGACATGCCGTCAACGCCTTCCACGCCCATCGCGCGAGCGATCTCACGGTATTTTTCACCGGTATATTCCCGGTTGTATTCCATCACGATGGGCAGCATCATGGCGCAGGCGACGCCGTGCGGCGTGTCGTAATGCGCGCCCAGCGTATGCGCGATGGAATGCGCAATGCCCAGGCCCACGTTGGAAAAGCCCATGCCGGCGATATACTGCGCCAGCGCCATGCCCTCGCGGTCCGCCTCCACGTTCTGTACGGCGCCGCGCAGGTGCTTCGCGATCAGACGGATCGCTTCCAGATGGAGCATATCGGTCATTTCCCACGCGCCCTTGGTGGTGTAGCCCTCAATGGCGTGCGTCAGCGCGTCCATACCGGTGGAAGCGGTCAGGCCTTTGGGCATGGAGTACATCATCTCCGGGTCCACAACGGCGTAGGTCGGGATATCGTGCGCGTCCACGCAAACGAATTTCCGCTCTTTTTCCGTGTCGGTGATCACGTAGTTGATCGTGACCTCTGCGGCCGTGCCGGCGGTGGTGGGAACGGCAATGGTGGGGACAGCGTGGTTTTTCGTCGGGGCAACGCCCTCCAGCGAACGTACGTCCGCAAATTCGGGGTTCGTGATGATAATGCCGATGGCTTTGGCGGTGTCCATGGAGGAGCCGCCGCCGATGGTCACAATGGAGTCCGCGCCGCAGGCCTTGAACGCCGCAACGCCGTCTTTTACGTTTTCAACGGTGGGGTTGGGCTTGATGCCGGAGTACACGGTAAAGGGAATGTCCGCCGCTTTCAGCAGATCCGTGACCTTTGCCGTTACGCCGAATTTCACAAGGTCGGGATCCGAGCACACAAAAATGTGCCGGAAATTCTGTTCCTTCGCAATGTTCACGATCTCCGCGATCGCACCCTTGCCGTGGAAAGAAATGGGGTTGAGAATGATTCTGTTTGCCATAAAATAACCTCCGTTTTTATTGTTAATTTAAATTATACGATCTGCATCGCCATGTGATAGGCGCTGTGGTTTGCTTTTCCGATGCTGCCGCCGCCGGCAGCGTCGCCGATCAAAAAGGTGCGTACCGTGATGTTCTGCATGGCGTCAAGCAGCGATTTCTCCGGCCGGACGCCCATGGCAAGCACCACGCTGCCGCACGGCAGGGTGTCTTTTTTGCCTGCAGCATCCCTTACGATGATATTGTCTTTTGTGATTTCGCACAGGGAAGTGTGCAAACGGAACTGAACGCCCAGCGGACGCAGACGGGAAAGCGCGTCGTCCACGTGCTGGAACCACGCTTTCGGGGCGATGCGGTCTGCCGCTTCAATCACGGTCACTTTGTTGCCGCGCAGCGCAAGGACCTCCGCGACCTCCAGTCCCGTCAGACCGCTGCCGATCACCGCAACGTCCTGTTTCTCCGGTACCGTCTCGCCGTTCAGGATCTCGTTTGCCGTATGTACGTGCGCCAGACCGATGCCCGGAATGCTGCGCGGGCGGACGGGAACGGCGCCTGTGGCCAGAAGAATGGCGTATGGCTGCAGTTTGCGTACCGTTTCTTCATCCGCGCGAACGCCGCAGCGGATCGTAACGCCGCATTTCTTCGCGGCGGTCACCAGATCCTCAATGCACCAGTACAGCTTTTCCTTCAGGTGTCCGGCCGCGGCGGTGATGACCTGCCCGCCGGGACGGTCGTTCTGCTCCAGTACGGTGACGGCGAAATTCCGTCTTGCCAGCGCCACGGCTGCGGTCAGGCCTGCCGGGCCCGCGCCGATCACAACGATGCTGCGCCGGTCGCCGTCCTGCGGCGGGTCGAAATAGCGTTTTTCGTCCGCCACGCCCATATTCAGCGCGCACGCGCCGGGTTTGCCCACGCCTGCGTTGGCGATAAAGGACTCAATGCAGTATAAACAGCCGATGCAGCGGCGGATATCTTCCGGACGGCCCTCCTGCGCTTTTTTTGCCCAGTGCGGATCGCAGATGAAGTTCCGTGCGGAACCCACCAGATCCTGTACGCCTTCCGAGAGCTGCTGCTCCGCCTGCGCGGGCGAGCGGATAATGTTGGCGGCGATCACGGGAATGTTGACCGTCTCACGGATCGCCTGCGCCAGATGCGCGCGCCAGCCCGGCTCAAAGGACGTCGGCTCCAGCCAGAAGTTGTATGCGTCGTAGCAGGCGGAGGAAACGTCGATGGCGTCAACACCCAGCTCCTCCAGCCGTTTCGCGATCTTTTTGCCCTCTTCCAGACCGTAGCCCTTGTCCGGGTGGCCGATGCGGTCGTACATCTCGTCGGCGGAAAGGCGGACGATCACCGGGAAATCGGTGCCGCACTCTTTTTTGATGCCCTCCACGATCTCACGCAGAAAACGCAGGCGGTTTTCAAAACTGCCGCCGTATTCATCGGTGCGTTTGTTGGTGTGCGGGCTTAAAAACTGCTGGATCATATAACCGTGCGTACCGTGCAGCTCCACGGCGTCCACGTCCGCTTTTTTGCAGCGTACCGCGGCGTCGATATAATCGCGGATCAGTTTCTTTACCGCCCGGCTGCTCATGGCGTGGATACGCGTCGCGCCGTGCGCGGCAAGTTCGCCGCCGGAAGGGGACTGCACGGAAAAACAGATCCTCTTCTGTTCCAGCGCCAGCAATACCGGCGTTGCCTTGAACAGCAGATCGGGAAGTCCCGGCAGCCGTTTTACAAGGGGAATAATGACCGGCAGGGTGTTGATGGAGCTTGCGTACCCCTGTCTGCCCGGATGGTGCAGCTGGATGCACAGCTTTGCGCCGTGCCTGTGGATCCGCGCCGCCATTTCGCGCATTGGCGCAATGTGATAATCGCTGCTCATGGAAAGCTGCGTGAAGGTGGAAGCCGCGCCCATATCGTTTACGCGACAGATGCCGGGCATGATCAGCCCCACGCCGCCTTTGGCGCGTTCCTCGTAATAATCCATCATCCGCTCGGTCGGGCAGCCGTTGATCTGTCCCAGACTGAATTCTGCGGGCTCCATGACCACGCGGTTTTTAACAGTCATCGTCCCGATCTTGATCGGGGAGAACAGAATGTCGTAACTCATCATCTTCCCAGCTTCATTTCTTTCAGATTTTTCTTAAAGCGTTCCAGCTTGCCTGTTTCCAGTTTCCAGTAGACCGTGCGCACTGGTGGGCAGACGCCCATTAAAACCTTGGACAGCGCAAACAGCGGGCTGGGGGAGACGAATTTCTTTTCCGCGTCCAGTCCTGCCACCATCTTGCGCGCGACAACGTCCGGCTGCTGCAGCGGGAAAGGCTTTTCAAAATCGATCGGCGCGGCGACCTTAAAGAAGTTGGTGTCGGTCGCCACCGGGTACAGGCAGGTGACCTTCAGGTTGTTCGGCTTTTCCAGCCGCATGGCCTGTTGGAAGCCGTGCAGCGCGAATTTGGATGCGGAATACAGGGCATACCCCGGCATTGCCATCTGCCCGATGGCGGAAACGGTATAGGCCAGATGTCCGGGCCTGCCGTCCAGATGGTGCAGGTATTTCGCGTAGGTATAAATGGGGGAAAACGTATTTGTCTCAAAGATTTTCGCAATGCGCTCCCAGTTCGTGTAGTTAAATTCCTCGTAATAGGGGAAACCGGCGTTCGCGTAAAAAATATCGATCTTTGCGCCGTCAAACACTTCGTTCGCCTTCTCGAAAACGGCGTCCACGCCTTCGCGGGTGGAAATATCCATGGTAAACGGGATCACGTTGGGGGCAAAGTCCGAAAGCTTTTCTTCCGCGTGGCGGGAGATCGCCAGGATGGTGTTGCTTTTTTCCGCGCTTAAAAGCTTTAATACCTCCAGCCCGATGCCGCTGGACGCGCCTGTCAGAACGATTTTTTTGTTTGTGACCATTTTTTCTTTCTCCTTATCTGTCGTATTCGCCGTATTCGCAGCCGACGCCCTCGGTTTTTACTTCGTCCAGCAAGATGAACTTGCCGTTTTTCTTTTCATACAGCTTGACCGTGCCGTAGCCCGTGCCGCCGTTCCAGAGCCGGTTGTGCCGTTTGGTGCCGTTTGGCGCTTCGTAATTGATGTTCAGCATTTCTTCTTTTCTGCAGCGGATGTCCGTGACCATTTTGGCTTTCAGGGTGGTCTGCACCACGTGCCACCAGATCTCGTCCTCCGTTTCGCCGCAGTCGAATTCCGTGCGGGAGCCCGTCCAGAACTTGGAGAAGTTGAATTCGTAATCCTTCCCCTCGTAGAAGAATGAGCCCAGCAGTTTTCGGTTCAGTGCGAAAAAGTAGATCTTCGGTCTGCCGCCGCCGACTTCAAAGACGCTGTTTTGCAGCTTGCTGCCGGAAACGACGCTCGTCAGCTCGTTGGAGGAGAGCCATACCCACGGGCTTGTAAAATCGCCGCCCCAGTTTTTATCCGCGTAGCCGTTGCAGGTCTCCGGCCGGACGATATAATCCACGCCGTTCAGGGTGATCGTTCCCTTGTAGGCGGTTTTCATGCCCTCGGCGTGCCAGAACATTTCAAACGCGTTGATCTTTCTGAAAAACCTGCTTGCGCCGTATCCCACGTGGAAGGCGATCTTTTTGTCGATCTCCAGGTCCCACTTCATCTCGCCCGCGTCGCACATCCACTCGGGATGCGCTTTTGCTTCCTCGGGGGTGATGCTTATGCTGCCGAAGGTGTGCGTCTCGTTGCAGAAGCAGTCGCCGGCGCGTACGGAAAACGGCGGGTCCGCGTGGATCTCCGTTCTTTTCAAAGAGAAAAAGCGGTGCAGCTGACCGTGTTCTTTTCCCCAGAATCCGACGTTGACCATCAGGTAGGACGGGCGTTTGCCCGCCGCCTGTGCAGCCGGGTCGTTCCATACGATCACGGGCTCATCCTCCGCAAGCGCGGGATTACAGGTAAAAAATTCCACGTAAAAAGGTTTTTTCTCTCCCGTTTCGGCGTTTTCCGCCGTAAAAGAATGCCACCACCAGTCGTAACCCTTTTTGGCCAGCGGCCCGCGCAGCATCCATTCGTTCCTTGAAATATCGCTGATATTTGCCATGCCGATCCTCTTTTCCGTCTTTTTATGATAGAAACCCCGTTTAAGCATTTTTGCCATTTTTCAACAAAAAATACGATGATTTCTATTTATTAATAATAATATAACATACACGCAAGAGGAAAGTCAATCACCGTTTTGCTTTGAAAGGGATGTTTTC
>JAFSXY010000096.1 GCA_017443805.1 Clostridia bacterium
CCCGCAATGATCATCGCGGCGCCCGCACGCAGGTCGTCCGCGCGCACCGGCGCGCCCTTTAACGCGGCGCTGCCCTGTACGATCGCCGCCTTGCCCTCGATCTGGATCTGCGCACCCATGCGGGTAAGCTGGTCCACATAACGGAAGCGGTTGTCCCATACGCTGTCGGTCACGATGCTGATGCCCTCGCACAGCGAAAGCAGCACCGTAAACTGCGGCTGCATATCCGTAGGAAAGCCGGGGTGCGGCATGGTCTTTATGTTGCAGCCGTGCAGTCTGCCCTCGGCAAACACACGGATCGCGTCGTCATATTCCTCCACCGTAGCGCCGCACTCGCGCAGCTTGACGGAGATCGGCTCCAAATGCTCCGGGATCACGTTTTTGATCAGCAGGTCGCCGCCTGTCGCGGCAGCCGTGACCATATAGGTGCCCGCCTCGATCTGGTCGGGGATGATGGAATAATCGCAGCCGTGCAGCTCGGAAACACCCTCGATCTTGATCACGTCCGTACCGGCGCCCTTGATATTGGCGCCCATCAGGTTCAAAAAGTTCGCAAGGTCTACGATATGCGGTTCACGCGCCGCGTTTTCAATGATGGTGATCCCACGCGCCTTTACGGCGGCCAGCATCACGTTGATGGTGGCGCCGACGGAGACCTTATCAAAATACACCGACGCGCCGAGCAGCTTGGCGGCTCTGGCTTCGATCATGCCGCCGTCCGTGGAGATCACGGCGCCCAGCGCCGTAAAGCCCTTTAAGTGCAGATCGATGGGGCGCACCCCGCCGAAATTGCAGCCGCCGGGCATGGCGACGCTTGCATGGTTGTATCTGCCGAGCAGCGCGCCGAGCAGGTAGTAGGACGCGCGAAGGTTTTTGGTAAGCGCATAAGGAATGGCGGCCTGCGACAGACCGCGGGTATCGATCTGAACGGTAGAACGGGCGATATAGCCGATTTTTGCGCCCATTTCTTCAAGAATGTGCAGCATGGAGTTGATGTCCCGGATATCCGGCACGTTTTCTATGGTGAACACATCCTTGGCGAGTATGGTCGCGGGCAAAATGGCGACCGCGGCATTTTTCGCGCCGCTGATCTCTACTTCACCGCGAAGCGCTTTACCGCCGCGAATGACAAATTTTTCCACGTAGGGCACTTCCTATCTTTTTTCTATCCTCAAAATTTCCCCGCAAATCGGGACGAAAAAACAACAAACGCCGTATGACGAAACGGCACAAAAAAGGGAGGCAGTGAACTAACATTCCCTGCAAACTCGTTCATTATACACCATATGAATAGTAAATAAAAGACTTTATTTACAATTTTTTTATTTTCTGTAATTTTCAGACAAAAGCACTTAAAAAATTTTGTACTTTTTGACAATTATAGCGAAAAAGGGTTTACGAAAGATCTGCAAACAACCGCGCCGCGGCAACCCGCAGGCGGCGGTGTTCCGGCGCGGAGAGCGCGGGATCCTCCCGCAAAAGCCGTTTTGCGTCGTCACGCGCCGCATACAGGATCTTGGAGTCGGTCATCAGGTCGGCGATCCGCAGATCCGGCAGTCCGGACTGCCGTGCACCGAAAAAGTCGCCGGGCCCGCGCAGCTTTAAATCCTCCTCCGCAATGAGAAAGCCGTCGTCCGTCCGCCGCATGACGTCCAGCCGCATACGCGCAGTCTCGCCTTTGGCGTCGCTGACCAGAATACAATAGGCTTTTTCTTTTCCGCGGCCCACACGACCGCGCAGCTGGTGCAGCTGCGACAGACCGAAGCGCTCGGCGTTTTCCACGACCATCACGTTGGCGTTCGGCACGTCGATCCCCACCTCAATGACCACCGTACAGACAAGCAGTTGGAGCTCACCCGCGGAAAATGCCGCCATGACCGCGTCCTTTTCTTTCGGCCGCAGCCTGCCGTGCAGCAGACCGACCTTATAATCCCGGAACGTGTCGGCGCAAAGCTCCCCATACAGCGCCTCGGCGGATACAAGCGGCGGGCCCGCAGGCTGTTCATCCGCTTCGTCTGCGGTCTCTTCTACCAGCGGACAGACGATAAAGCCTTGCCGTCCCGCATCCAGTTGTTTCTTCAAAAATGCAAAAATACGCGCGCGGTAGCCATCGTCCACGGCAAAGGTCTCCACCGGCTGCCGCCCAGCCGGCTTCTCGTCCAAAATCGAGATATCCAGATCGCCGTAGATGATCAGGGAGAGCGTCCGCGGGATGGGCGTGGCGCTCATGACCAGCACGTGCGGCGTTTTGCCTTTATTGCGCAGCGCGGCGCGTTGGCCGACGCCGAAACGGTGCTGCTCGTCCGTAACGGCTAACCCCAGGTTATAAAATCCCACCTGCTCGCTTATCAGCGCGTGCGTACCGATGACAAGCGCCGTTGAACCGTCCGCCAAAGAGGCAAGGATCTGCCGCCGCTCGGCTGCCCTTGTACTGCCGGTCAGCAGCGCGACCCGGACGCCGGTTTTTTCAAAAAAGCGGCAGAATGTTTCGTAATGCTGCGCCGCAAGCACCTCAGTCGGCGCCATCAAAGCGCTTTGGTAACCGTTTTTGGCGGCCGTATAGATCAGAGCCGCCGCCACGGCGGTCTTTCCGCTCCCCACGTCCCCCTGCAGCAGCCGCCGCATGGGACGGCCGGAACGCATATCCCTGACGCACTCCCCCGTGCTGCGCTTTTGCGCACCGGTCGGCGTAAAGGGCAAAAAATCAAAAAATTCGTCCGCATAATCGCGCTGCAGCACACAGGCGCCAAACAAGTCGGGCGTCTCCCTGGAGAGCCCAAGCCCCAGCTGCAGCACAAGCAGCTCCTCGTAGATCAGCCGCCGCCGCGCGTAGGCGATATCCTCCTGCCTCTGCGGGAAATGTATCAGCTCCACCGCCTCGGCAATGCCGGGCAGGCGGTATTTTTGCAGCGTTTCGGCCGACAGCGGCTCCGGCAGAAAATCGCGGAACCCGTCCAGCGCGGCGCGCACCGCACGGGAGATCACCTTGGACGTCAGACCCGCCGTCTGCGGATATACGGCGTGCGGAACAGCGTTGCCGTTTGCGGGACACAGACGCGGCGACGTCATCATCACGCCGCCTTCCGGATCGGGCTGCAGCTTGCCGCGGAAGAGGTATTCCTCCCCCTCCTTGAGCGTGCTGCCGATATATTTATTGTTGAAAAACGTCAGATGGACGATGCCTTCGCCGTCCGTCGCCATTGTTTTGGAGATGAGTACGTTTTTTGCCGTGCGGAAAGTCTGCACGGGAAAAGAGACCACGGCGCGGATGCACACCGGCGTATCCATCGGCGCCGAAATGATCGGCACAACGGTCTGCCAATCCTCATACGCGCGCGGGAAAAAATACAGCAGATCCTCCACCGTGGAGATCCCGAGCTTTGCAAGCTGCGCCGCCCGCACGCCGCCTACGCCCTTTACAAATTGGACGGGCGTATCCAGTCCCGTATGCTGCATCCG
>JAFSXY010000097.1 GCA_017443805.1 Clostridia bacterium
CGACCGGATCACGGTCCCCGCGGACGCCGACGTAATCTACGAACCATTTTTTGAGTATACGGACACCGACTGGAACAGCCCCCGGAACGCGGAATACTCCATGGCAAACGGCCTGAACGGCGGCCAATACCGGACGCTGGGACCGGAAATGGGCGACACCGTGAATTATATCGGCGGGTTTTGCCATACCATGGGCTGGCTTTGCGAAACGTGGAAATATGCCGAAACGCACCCGGAATACCTGGCTCTCCACGACGGCGTACGCACAACGGACCAGCCATGCCTTACAAATCCGGAGGTGCTCAGAATCTGCACGGAAAACGTACTGAACCTTTTGGCGGAGAAGCATGACCCCTCCGCGCCGCTGCAGATCGTTTCCGTCACACAGAATGACAACTATTCCTGCTGCGAGTGCGACGCCTGCGCCGCCTTTGAGGCTCAGCACGGCGGCAAGCATTCCGCAACCGTGCTCAATTTTGTGAATCAGGTAGCCGACGCCGTAAAGGCCGCCGGATACGAAAACGTGGCGATCGATACCTTCGCGTATACCTATTCGCAGGCCGCGCCGGAAAACATCGTTCCGCGGGACAACGTCATCGTGCGGCTGTGCTCCATCTTCTGCTGCTTCTCCCATCCCTTTGACGCGAAATGCAACCGGGAATTCATGCAGGATCTGTCGGACTGGTCCAAGATCTGCAACCGGCTCTATGTATGGGATTACGCGACGAACTACTCCCATACCGCCGCTGTTTTCCCGAATTTCAAAGTCATTCAGAAGAACATGCAGATCCTGTACGAGCATAACGTCAAGGGCGTTTACGTGGAGGGCAATTACTACGTGGACAAATGCGATACGGAATTTTCCGAGCTGCGGGCATATATGATTTCAAAGTGCCTGCAGGACCCCTATTGCGACCTCGATAAAGAGGTGGACGGCTTTTTGCGCGCGTATTACGGGCCCGGCGGTAACCTCGTGGGGAAAATCCTCGATATTTATTGCGCGCACGCGGGTTCCTTCGACGGGACGCTTTGGATCTATTACGGTTCCTGGGCCTGCATGCGCCCGATGCCCGCCGTGACCGTTAAGCTTGTAGACGCTTTATGGAGACTGGCGAAGAAGGACGCCGAGGGCACGCAGCTTGCGAATCTGGAGCGCTCTGAGCTTTCCTGGCGCTGGTGGAAGGCAAACGCGGCGATGGGTGAGTTTTCCTATCTCAGCCCCTGCCGCGGCGATAAAAAGGAAGCGCTGTTCGAGGACCTGAAAAACGCGGGTGTTTCCATGCTGCACGAGGGGCGCATTGAGGATTTCTCGACGTTTGACCGGGAGCTGATCCGCTACGCGATGCCGGATGAATGGAGCGTCGATTACAGAAACGAGGAGCACGTTCAAAAACGGATCCGCATCGAAAAGCTGATTGAAAAAATGCCGCTGTTCGCCCCGATCGGCTATATCTTCAATCTGATCCATTCATAAATGGTATAAAACACGCATCTGAAAGAGAGAAAGCATCATGTACAGAGTCATCGTTTTGATCGGGTTGGTTTTCACTTATCTGGGAAGCATCCTTTCGGGCTTTTTCGGCGCCGCCAAACCGGCGGAGGTCAAAACCGTCCCCGTCAACGGCTCCCTCGCCGCGGTGGACGC
>JAFSXY010000098.1 GCA_017443805.1 Clostridia bacterium
ACCTCCTGCTTTATTCCATGTTAAAAATTTTTATGTGCCGCACGGTATTATTGTAAACGCCCTCCGCCGCGGCCGCGGACAATGTGAACCAATCCGCAGCGGGCGATTTTTTCAGACAGGCGTCCGAAGCGCGGACGTAAGCGTCAAACCCGGCGGTGGCAATGTTTATTTTGCGGATCCCGAGCGAAATCGCCCGGCGGAACATCCCGTCCGTCATGCCGGTGCCGCCGTGCAGCACCAGCGGGATAACTGTTTTTTTATTGATTTCTTCCAAGACGTCAAAGCGCAGCGCCGGGAGAACGGGATAATTGCCGTGCGCGTTGCCGATGGCGACGGCCAGCGCGTCGATCCCCGTGCGGGAACAGAAATCCGCCGCCGTATCCGGATCGGTGCAGGTAATGATATGTTCGGCAGTATCTCCCTCGTTGCCGCCGACCACGCCGAGCTCCGCTTCCACGGTCGCGCCGGTTTGCGAAGCAAGGAATACGACCTCCTTTGTGACCGCAACGTTTTCTTCATAAGAAAGCAGCGAGCCGTCCAGCATCACGGATGAAAAACCAAGGCCGAGCGCCGTTTTGACGCAGTCGAGCGTCAAACCGTGGTCCAGATGCACGGCGACGTCCACCCCTGCGTTTTTCGCGGCGGAGACCATCATCGGGCCCATCAGCTCCAACGGGGAATTTTTCAGCCTTTTTTCGGCGATCTGCAATATAACGGGCGTGCGCAGCGCTTCGGCGGCGCGGATGACGCCCATTACCATTTCCATATTGCCGACGCTGAACGCGCCGACCGCCCTGTTCTGTTTTTCCGCTTCGATGAGAAGCCGTTTCATCGGTACAAGCACGCCAAAGCCTCCCTTACGCGACGCAGCGCTTTAGGAAAGTCAAAACGTCGGCATACACCTTTTCACGGTCGTCCTCGTTGAGGATCTCGTGCCGGTCTCCCGGATAAAGCAGCACCTCGGGATCAAGCCCTGCCGCCGTATACCGGTCCGCTGCGGCCATCACGCCCGCGCCGAACATCCCCACGGGATCCTTCCCGCCGGAAATGAACAAAACGGGGAAATCCCGCGGCAGCGCGTCGGCGGTCGCCGGCAGGCTCGCTTTGACGGCAAGCGCTGCAAGCTCTCCTGCAAGCACGTTGCTCATGGGAAAGCCGGTCAGCTCGTCTGCACGGTAGGCCGCCAAATTATCTCTGCTGGCGGAGATCCACGCAAGGTCGTCGTCGTCCTTGAGCGCCGCTTTAGTCGTCTTGTTCATCAGACGGTTGGCAAAATCGCCGAATTCAACGGCGGGCGGCATATGTTCCATCAGCCGTTTGATGGGTTCGTCCAACAGCAGCGCAGGCCCCGGGATCTGCAGCGTCCCGCAAAAAACGGCGCCGGCGAGATCTTTCGCAAAATGGGCGGCGTAAACACGCGCAAGCAGCGACCCCATGGAGTGGCCGAAAATGATATACGGCAGATCGGGGCAGCGCTTGTGCATAATGGTATAAAGCGTATGCATATCGCGCACCATGCTGACATGGTCGCCGGGCTCCACCCAGCCCAAATCGCCGATCGAAACGGCGGTTTTTCCGTGACCGAGGTGATCGTTCCCGCAGACGATAAAGCCGTTTTCGGCCAAAAAGCGCGCAAACGCGTCATAACGGCCCACGTGCTCACACACGCCGTGCGCAAGCTGCACCACGCCGACAGGCGTTACGGCGTCGTCCGCCCAGATCATTGCATGGACGCGGTTGGGCTGGTTATCGGAAGGATAATATGCGTTTGTGACTTTGATCATACCGGTTCGTCTCCTTTTTTATTCCCACAGATATACGCGCGTCTCGTACGGACGCAGGGTGAAAGAATTGTTGACAACGCCGCAGGGGCTGTAGTTGGCGAGCACCAGCTTGCCCTCGGAAAGCTCGAAGCCCTCCGGCGCGTCAAAGCGGACGTTTTTATCGGAAAACGAGCAGACGACCAGCATTTTTTTATCGTCAAGGTAGCGGGAATAGGCGTACAGATCGTTCCGCGCGTGGTCGTGCTCTTTATAAGAGCCGTAGATCACGATATCGTTTTCCTTGCGGAATTTGATCAGCTTGCGGTAAAAATTCAGAACGGAATCGGGATCGTCCTCCTGTGAAGCGACGTTGATCGTCGTATAATTGGGATTTACGGTGAACCAGGGCTTTTCCGCCGTTGTAAAGCCGGCGTTTTTCCGGTCGGACCACTGCACGACGGTACGGGCGTTGTCGCGGGAAGCGTAATGCGCCATTTTCAGCGCCTTTTTCTCGCCGACGATCTTTTTGACGATATTATATACGTTGATGGTGGAGACGTCCACGTAATCGTTGATATCGTCCAGCGGGCAGTTTGTCATGGCGATCTCCTGCCCCTGATAAATAAACGGCGTACCGGACTGGCACATATACATCACGGCAAGCATTTTTGCGCTCTCCACACGGAAACGTTCGCTGCCGTAACGGCTGACGATGCGGGGCTGGTCGTGATTTTCGATATACAATGCGTTCCAGCCCTTGCCGTACAGCTTTGTCTGCCAGTTTGTGTAAACCCTTTTCAGTTTTTTCAGATCGAACGGCCGGCGAACCCAGACGTTGAACAGACAGTCCGCCTCCATATGCTGGAAGTGGAACATCATATTCAGCTCCTGGTTATCGCCTTCGGCAATGTGCTTGAGCGCTTTTTCCGGCGTCATCATGGGCGCTTCGCCCACGGTCATGCAGTCGTATTTGGAAAGCACGTCGTTTTTGAACTCCATCAGGTACTCGTCCAGATGCGGGCCGTGCATGTAATGCTCGATGCCGGTGCCGAGCGGGAAGAAATACGGGCTCATCGGCAGGCCCTCGTCCTTGGAGATAAAGGTGATCACGTCCTCGCGGAAGCCGTCCACCCCCATATCCAGCCAAAAGCGCATGATGTCCTTGACTTCCTCGCGCACCTTCGGATTGTCCATATTCAGGTCCGGCTGCTCCTTGGCAAAAAGGTGCAGATAGTATTCGTCCAGATTTTCGTCGTACTCCCACGCGTCGCCGCCGAAGGTGGACATCCAGTTGTTGGGCTTTAATTTGCCGCGCCCCTTACGCCAAAAGTAATAATCGTGGTAAGGGTTGTCGTCGCCCTTCTTGCTCTCTAAAAACCACTCGTGCTGATCGGAGGTGTGATTGACCACCAGGTCCATGATCACACGCATGCCTCTTTCGTGCGCGCCGTCCAGCACGGCCTTAAAATCCTCCAGTGTGCCGTATTCGGGCTGGATGCTCCGGTAGTCGGCGATGTCGTAGCCGAAATCCTTTTGCGGGGACTTGTAAAGCGGCGAGAACCAGATCGCGTCCACGCCGAGACTCTTAATATAGTCCAGCTTTGACAGCACGCCCTTTAAGTCTCCGATCCCGTCGCCGTTGCCGTCGCAGAACGACCGCGGCCAGATCTGATAGACCGCCATTTCCTTGTACCAGCTGCGTTTGATATTGTCTGCCATCATTCTACCTCCGATAATAAATCTTTATTTATCAAATCCTATTTCCCCGGTCCCTATGATCCGGGCAAGCTCCCCGATATTTTCCACCGCGGCGCTGGCACGTACGTCGGACATGTCGTACATTTCCTTCGTAGTCACGCCGGAGAAAACAAGGCAGGTTTTCAGGCCGTTTTTCGCGCCGATGGCGATATCCGTCTGCAGCCGGTCGCCGACAAAAGCGATCTCCTGCCGTTCACAACCGAGCAGATGCGTCACGTAATCGACCGTATAAGGATAGGGCTTGCCCATAATGAGATCCGGCATACGGCCCGTGGACTGCCGGAACATGGCCATAAAGGCGCCCGCGTCCGGCATAAAACCGCCCGCCACGGGGCAGTTGTCGTCCGGATGGGTGGCGATATACTCTTTGCCCGCGGCCAAAAAGGCCGCCGCCTTATTGATTTTTTCATAGCAAAGCGTCGTATCGAAGCCGAGCACAACGATATCCGGGTCGGTCTCATCCAGCTCGATCCCGGCGGAAACAAAGTCGCCGGTCAGGTTTTCGTTTCCCAAAAGATAAACGCGTTTACCCGGGCGGCGGCGTTTCAGAAAATCGATCGTCACGTGCGAGGAGATGATCACGCTGCCGGTTTCGGCGGGATACCCGAGGGCGCGCAGCTTAGCAAGACATTCGGCCTCGTTGTGGGAGGAGTTGTTGGTAAAAAAGTAAAACCGACGGCCGGTCCGGCGTATCGCGGAGACAAAATCCAAAGCGCCCGGGAGCAATTGATCTCCCAGGTAAAACGTTCCGTCCATATCCACGATAAAACATCTGATATCAGCAAAGGTCTCCATGCACACCGCAAAAACTTTCCCATATTATGTTGAATATATCATATAGGAAAAACATAGAAAATGCAAGACTAAATCGCAATATAAATGTGTAAAAATAAAATCGCGCGCATGGACTTGACTTTTTCTTCGGGTTTGTGCTACAATCAGTCAAACGCTGTGAACGGGAGAGTAAGCGCACCCCCTTCCCTGTCAGAGAGAAAATGCCGGAGGCTGCAAGCATTTTCGGGAAAGCTGCGCCGAAGTTCACCCGGGAGCGGCGCCGCTGAAAACTGCAGTAGGCGGCGACGGGCGGTTCCCGTTACAGGACAAACGAGGCGTTCCCTTTTACAGGGAAAAACTGGGTGGTACCGCGGAAGTCAAAGCTTTCGTCCCAAAAGAAGGGACGAAGGCTTTTTTCATTGAATAATTCGGAGGTTTTTTGTATGAAAGAACAGTTAGAAGCCCTGCGCGCAGCGGCGCTCAAGGAGATCGCCGACTCCGACGATCTGGCGGCGCTGGAGGCGGCGCGCGTCAGGTTCTTAGGCAAGAAGGGCGAGATCACCGCCATTCTCAAGCAGATGGGCGGTTTAAGCCCCGAGGAGCGTCCCGTAATGGGACAGCTTGCCAATACCGTCCGCGCCGCGGTCGAGGAAGCGATCGAGGAAGAACAGCGCAAATTAAAGGACAAGCTGAAAGACTTAAAGCTTGCCGCCGAGACTGTGGACGTCACCATGCCCGGCAAAAAGGCGGCGCCCGGGCACCGGCACCCTTTGTCCATCGTTCTGGACGAAGTGAAGGACATTTTCATCGGCATGGGCTTTTCCATTGCAACCGGTCCCGAGATCGAATGGGATTACTACAATTTTGAAGCGCTGAACATCCCGGAGGGACATCCCGCGCGCGACACGCAGGACACGTTTTACATCACGGAAAAAATGCTGCTCCGCACGCAGACCTCCCCCTGCCAGATCCGGTATATGGAGGGCCACAAGCCTCCCATCCGCATGATCGCGCCCGGCAGAGTGTTCCGTTCCGATCCCGTGGACGCCACGCACTCCCCGCTGTTCCATCAGATCGAGGGACTGGTCGTGGATAAGGATATCACCATGGCGGATTTGAAGGGCAACCTTTTGACGCTTGCGAAAAAGCTGTACGGAGAGGATACCGAGATCCGGCTGCGCCCGCACCACTTCCCCTTTACGGAACCCTCCTGCGAGATCGACGTCTCCTGCTTCCGCTGCCACGGCAAGGGCTGCTCCATGTGCAAAAACGAGGGCTGGATCGAGATCCTCGGCGCGGGTATGGTGCACCCCAAGGTGCTGGAGCGCGGCGGCATCGATCCGGAGGTCTATTCCGGCTACGCGTTCGGCCTGGGCGTGGAACGGCTTGCCATGTTCCGCTTTGCCGTGGACGATATGCGCCTGTTCTACGATAACGACCTGCGTTTCTTAAACCAGTTCTGAGGAGGAGAAAATAATGGATCTTTCAAAAAGATGGCTCAACGATTACGTGGACCTGCACGATATTTCCGATAAAGAATTTGCCGATCAGATCACGCTCTCCGGATCTAAGGTGGAGAGCTACTCCGCGGAGGGCGAAACGCTTTCCAATATCGTCGTCGGCAAGATCCTTTCGCTGGAACGTCACCCGGACTCCGACCATTTGTGGGTCTGTTCCGTTGAGGTGGGCGGGGACGCTCCCGTTCAGATCGTGACCGGCGCGCAAAACTTAACGGTCGGCGATTACGTACCGGCCGCGCTTGATAATTCCGTGATCGCAAACGGCACGAAAATCAAAAAGGGCAAGCTGCGCGGCGTGGAGAGCTGCGGCATGCTCTGCTCGCTGGGCGAATTGGGGCTGACCGTGCACGATTTCCCCTACGCGATCGAGGACGGCATTTTCGTACTGGGCGACGACTGTGACCGCACGCCCGGCAAAGATATCCGTGAGGCGATCGGTTTTAACGACACCGTGACGGAATTTGAGATCACACCCAACCGCCCGGACTGCCTGAGCGTTGTGGGCCTTGCAAGAGAAGCCGCCGTGACCTTCGGCAGAAAGCTGACGGTTCCGGACAACCGGTATAAGACCGCGGGCGGGAACGTGCGCGACTACCTGCACAACGTGACCATATCGGAAAACAAAAAGTGCAGCCGGTACGCCGGCGCCGTGGTCACGAACGTGCGCATCGGCCGATCTCCCCGCTGGGTGCGGGAGCGGCTGCGCGCCTCCGGCGTGCGTCCCATCAACAACATCGTAGATATCACCAACTTCGTGATGCTGGAATACGGCCAGCCGATGCACGCATTTGACCTGCGGTATCTCGACGGCGGCGAAGTGATCGTGCGAAACGCCAAAGAGGGCGAAACCATTACAACGCTGGACGGGGCCGTCCGCGCGCTTTCGCCGGACATGCTGGTCATCGCGGACGCCAATAAACCGGTTGCCGTTGCAGGTATTATGGGCGGCGAATACTCCGGCATCATGGACGACACGACCACTATCGTGTTTGAGTCCGCCTGTTTCGACGGCCCCTCCACCCGCCGCACCGCAAAGAAGCTCGGCATGCGCACGGAAGCCTCCTCCCGCTACGAAAAGGGGCTGGACTCCGACGGCTGCGTCAAAAGCCTTTCCCGCGCATTACAGCTTGTAAACGAGCTGGACGCCGGCGACGTTTTGGACGGGATCATCGACGTGTATCCCGCGCCGAAAAAGCAGACCGTGATCGACTTCTGTCCGGACTGGGTCAACCATTTCATCGGCATCGACGTAAGCGCGGAGGAACAGAAAAACATCCTGACCGCACTGGAGTTCAAAGTGGAAAACGGAAAGATCTACGTGCCCTCCTTCCGCATGGACGTAGAGCACAAGGCGGACATCTCCGAAGAGGTCGCGCGTTTCTACGGCTTTGACAAGATCGGTTCGCGCGCGCTGTCCGGCGCGGCGGCAGGCGGCTTTGACGAAGCGCAGAAATTTGAGAACCTGATGATCCGCACCTGCCTTTCTTTGGGCTTCACCGAGATCCAGACTTACTCCTTCATGTCCCCGAAGGCCTATGACAAGATCCGCCTGCCGGAGAACGATCCGCTGCGCGAGAGCATCGTGATCAGCAACCCGCTGGGCGAAGACACCAGCATCATGCGCACGACGGCGCTGCCGTCCATGCTGGACATCGTTGCCAAAAACTACGCCAACCGCAATCTGGAGGGCAGCCTGTTTGAGCTGGCCACCGTATACCTTTCCCGCGGGACGGAGGAGCTGCCGGAGGAAAAACGCGTGCTGACGGTCTGCGTTTACGGCGGTGAAAACGATTATTTCACCCTTAAGGGCAAGGTGGAGACGCTTTTGGATATCGCGGGCGTGACCGGTTGGGATATCGAAGCGCTGCGCACCGACCCTGCTTATCATCCGGGCCGCACGGCCGTGATTTCCGTCAACGGAAAACAGCTTGTCAAGATCGGAGAGATCCACCCCGACACGGCGGAAAATTACGGCGTCGGCACGCGCATCTGCGTCGCCGAGATCGACTTTGACTATCTTTATGAGATCAAAAACACAGTCAGGCTCTACCGGCATCTGCCCAAATTCCCCGCGCTTGCCAGAGACCTCGCGTTCGTCTGCGACAAAACCGTGCCGGTGGTAACGCTTGAAAGGCTCATCAAACAGGCGATCGGGAAAAACCTGGAAACCATCGAGCTGTTTGACGTTTACGAGGGCGTGCAGGTGGGACTTTCCCGCAAGAGCGTTGCCTTCAGCTTAAAGCTGCGCGCCGCGGACCGGACCTTGACCGACGAGGAAGCCGACGCCGCCGTCAAAAAAGCGATCAAGGCGCTTGCGGAGATCGGCGCCGTGCTGCGCGCATAAAACGCAGCGTTTATACCGTTCAAAAAAAATCAGGCGCCGTGCAAACGCACGGCGCTTTTTCAACGAAGCGCAAAGACAAGTTTATTTTAACGGCCGGAAACAAGCTTGCGAACAAAGCCGACGCAGCCCGCCAGCGCACAGACCGCGCCGAGCACAATGGCGATCGTGGGACCGGTCTTGCCCGCGGTGATGATCTCCTCCGGCTTTTCGGGGTTATACATAATGTTGACTTCCTTTCCCTCGTAATCGCCGTTCGAAAGGTGGCCGAGGTCCGAATGGTAGGTCTTGCCGTCGACGGTATAGGTAACGATCACTTTATACGTATCGCTTTCGTCGCCGGCGCCGTATTCCACTTCAATGGACTCGATCGTAGCGGTGGTCGGGGTAAAGGTTGCGTTCTGTTTCAGGCCGATCGCGCCGACCGCAATAAACACGATGCCGAAAATGACGGCGATCAGCGGTGCGAAGCGGCGGATCAGGTTCGAGATGTTCTGGTTCATTTTTATTTCCTCCGGGGAATTCATGTTTTCGGCTTGCGCCGACCCCTTTATTTTATCACGTCCGTTCAAAAAAGAAAAGACGCAAACCGAAAAAATCCGAAAAATCTTCCCGTCGGCGGCAGCGTTCCGAACAGTCGCCCCTTCTTTGTAACTTCTGCCAAAAATGGCAGTGGACAAACCAAAAAAATTATATTATAATGACAATGTAAAAATATAAGGAAAGAAGGTCAGCGTCTTGCAAAAACGTCTGTGTCTGCTTATATCCGTATTGTTTATTCTGGTTCTTTTGCCCGTATCCGCGCTTGCCGCGGCGCCGGAGGTCAAGATCAACGACACGATCTCGTACGAGAAGCAAAAGCAGCTTTCCCACACCAACACCGGTAACTACCCCGTTTTTGAGTCCACCTACACATTTCTGGAAATCGACCGCGTCACGTCGCTCAACGATTGCGCCAAGGTGGAAAAAACGTTCTCCGGCTGGATCGTCACTTTTGTAAAGGCCGGCAACGCGAGGATCGAGGTGGTATCCCACGTGCGGGAATCCTACTCCAAATACAACACCGAGGAACAGAAGGTCTACAGTAACTATAACAAAAACTATGCCTCGGAAACAAAAGTGCATGATTACAAGGTGATCTCCATGGCGGACGCCTATGTCGTCCCGGACGGATACGTGGGCGTTTACAAGGACGGCCTCGAGTACATCGATTTCGCCTCGCAGGAGGTCATCAACGCAAAGTTCGGCAACAGTACGCTTATACGGTACGCAAACCTTCAGAATTTCTTCGGTTTTTCATATAAATTCGAAAACAACACCTTTACCGTTACGCTTGACAACTTCACCGGCAACGGCCTTTATTTCCGCTGCCCGAAAAACGACACGGCGATCGTCATTTACCTGAAGGGTAAGAATACGCTGACAGGCACGACAATGGCGTTTAATAAGGAAGCGCCGCTGTCCGCCATCGCCGCTACGGGCTCAAAAAGCGCGATTTTAGTCACGGCGTCCGACGACAAGGCCGAATTGAACGTCGACATGAAGGCGCTTCCGGGCAAAAACGATTCCGCCTCCGTCACGCGCTATGTGCCGTTTTACGCGCCGGGCGGAACGCAGGTGATGCAGATCGTGCAGAACTGCAGGCCGACGGTTTCCGTCAATCTGACCACAGACGCCCACGCCGTCGGAGACCGCAGCGTCAACCTGACGCTGGGCGATTTAAGCGTTGCCGACGCGGATTTCAACTACGCCTATGCCACCACCGGCTGCCTGAAAAATTACAGCGGCGTCGCAGGCAGGCTGCTTTTGGATAGAGAAGCCGTATTTACCGGCACGCTGGATAACGCGCAAACCACGGGCAACGCCGCCGAATATCTTTTCCCGAAAATCACCTACGCAAGCGGCTTTCAGGGCGGCGCGTACTTTGAGTGCAAGGGCGGAAAGCTTATAAAAGACGCCAAAAACGAGGTCTTTATCCCCAACACGCTGCTGTCTTATGAAGCCACGGCAGACAAAACGCAGTACCGCGCGGTGACCGCCGCCAACGACGGTCTGCTTACAAGGGTCGACCCGGCGCTTATCGCACCCGCCTTCCCCGAGGCGCGCGTCAATCAGGCGCTGCCGGCGCTTATGGACGGAAAGGTCTTTAAGGCAGGTCTGTCCTGGACGGATGAAGCCAACAAAACCGCCGACTACGCCGAGAAGAACCATACATACACCGCCCGCGCGGCCTTTGTCCCGATGAAGGGGTATTACGTCTACGTCAGAAACCTCACAGCCGCCGATAAAGCAAAGGCAAAGCCTGCGTGCGTATGGGCTGTATATAACATAAACCTGCCCAACACCACCACGACAAGATACGATGCGCTGGATTTTCGTCTGCACAAAATCCAGGCGGGGTCCCCCACCATAACAAGCCAGCCGGCAAGCGCCCTTGCCGACCCGGGCGAAACCGTGTATTTCAACGTATCGGCCATCAATACGAACCCCGCGCCGGACGGCTTCGCGTGGTACGCCGTCAGCAACGTATCATTCCTCGGCGTCACAATCCCGTGGCCCACAAAGCTGTCCGACAACGCCGTTTACAGCGGCACGGACACCGCTTCGCTCAAGGTGAACGTGAACAGCAGCCTGTATAAGATCAGGTATTTTTACTGCAAGGTCAACGGCACGGGCTGGGAGTCCGTACAATCCGCCCATGTGACGATCACACAGCCAAAGCGGATCAACAGAATCGCGCTTGGCGGCGATCAGGACCCGCTGCCCGGTCAAACGCCCGACAGATCCTATGCGTACGGCTTTGATTATGACAATATTTTCTACAGCGATTTCTGGCAGGAAGACAGAGCGCCGTCGCTTGACACAAACGCCTATACGTCCTCCTCAAATTCTCCCGCCGCGAAGCTGGATTATCAAAGCTCATCCAGTGAAACGGACGGCTGCTTCTGGTATAAGGGCGAAAGCAGCTTTTCGAAAACGCCCGCTAAAATGTCAAACGCCGAGACCTTTGCCGTCGGCGGCACGTACACCTACCGTTTCCGCGTTCTGGCCAAAGCCGGCTATAAGTTCGCAGACAACGCCGAATTCACGCATAACGACAAAAGCGAGACCGTATCGCCCAACGTATACCGCGTATCCGACACGGAATATCTGGTCGACTTCACCTACAAAAACATTACATGGCGCATTCCCACACCCGGTGAAAAACTGATTTTCCGGGACGTGCCCGTGGTCGGTGAGAACGGTTCGTTTACGGAAAGCGCCAGCGTACAGGACGGCGCCGGCTACACGCTGACCGCGCAGGAGGGCTGGCTGGACGGCGCGGACGAAAATGCGAAAGCCGTCATACCGCAATTAAACGGCATTTACTATGTCCACTACACGCTTGTCGCAAAGGAAGGCTATTCCTTCTCCTCCGCAACGTCCGCCTACACCTCCACCTGCTATAACGCGGACGACGGAAAGAGCATATCCTTTGAGAAGTCCTCGTATGTGATTTCCGATCAAAGCAACACCACGCTGGAAGTCTATCTCGGCTTCAAGTGTACGCAAAAACGCGTGAAGGATCTCACGCTCAAGGGCCTTGCCGTACCCGCCGTGGGCAGTAAGCTCGGTTTGTCCGCTTCCGCGGATCCCGCCGGCGTCGCCGTAACGGCAGTGAAATACTTCGATATGGGCTTCAACGAGCTGTCGGCTTCCTATGTGCCGAAAGCAAAGGATATGCTCACCGTATCGGTCTTTGTAAAGGGAGCCTCCGGCGTTTCATTCGATCAGAACGCAACAATGACCTGGACGGTCACCGGCAACAAATTAAGCGCCAATGGATATAAGGACGCCGGCATGGCGGACAACGAGCGCCGCTTTGACTTTAACGTCTCCGTACACGAGCACGAGTGGACAAATTCCGAAAACGCTGTCTACCTCAAAGAAGCGGCCTCCTGCCTGCACGGCACGATCTATTACCAGTCCTGCGTGTTCTGCGAGGCGCAGGGAAGCAAAACCTTTGAAACAAACGATAAAAACCCGCACGCGGGCGCCAAAGTCGCCGCGAAGGCCGCAACCTGTACCGCAGCGGGCAACAAGGAATACTACCAGTGCGGCACGTGCATGAAGCTGTTTTCGGACGCCGCCTGCACCAAGGAGATCAAAGCTTCCGACGTCACGGTCAATGCGACCGGCCACAAGTGGGGCGCGTGGACGAAATTAAACGACACGCAGCACCAGCGCGTGTGCTCCAACGATAAAACGCACGTGGAAAAAGCAAACCACACCTGGGACGCGGGCAAGGTCACGAAATCCCCAACGACCACCGAGACAGGCGTAAAAACCTTTACCTGCACCGTTTGCAAGGGCACAAAGACCGAATCGATCCCGAAGACCGCTTATCTGCTGGGCGACGTGGACCTGAACGGCAAAGTGGAAGCCGGTGACGCGCGTCTTGCGCTTCGCAGAGCCGTCGGGCTGGAAACCTTTGCCGAGAGCAGTACGCAGTTCAAAGCAGCCGACGCGGACAAGAACGGCAAAGTGGAAGCCGGCGACGCAAGACTGATCCTCCGCGCCGCGGTGGGACTGGAGCTGCTTGGCTGATATCTTTCAACTGAAAAAAGACAGGGAATCGTTCGAAACCGCTGAAAAAGTAGGTTAAGCAGCAACAATACGCCTCTGTTTCAATACTTTTTTTGAAAAAATACTCAAAAAAACAATTACATTATGGTGTGCAGCGGCATCAGGTAATGCATTACACCCCGATTTTGCCTC
>JAFSXY010000099.1 GCA_017443805.1 Clostridia bacterium
CCGCTGTATTTCGGCGGAAAAGACGAAAACGGCGTGAAATGGAAGATCAATCAGGTCCATCTTGCCCCGATCTACGATATGTTTGCGCTGAATAACAGCTTTGATAAGCGCGAGGTCATGAAAAAGAACTGGAAGAAATGGTTCTCTCCCAAATACGGCTCCGCCGTGATCCGTACTTTACTGCTTACGCCGTGGAAAAAGTTTACGGGACTCATCTGTTACCACTTGCCCTATTCCCTCAAAAAAAGTACCTTTGACGAAGTGTGGAAAGAGAATCCGGATCAGGTAGAGCGTGCGTGCAGCCATAAATTCCGTGACAACACGGATATCAACAGCTGGCTGCTTTCCTTCTGGCAGATCGCAAAGGGCGAGTTTACACCCCGGAAACCCAATCTCGGCATGCAGTTCGGTCTGGGGGATGATAACCAGCGGAACGAGCGGATCTTTTCGTATATTTCAAATCAGAAGGGTAAGATCATTTGCGTCAACGATTCCGTAACGACGATGGAGATCGACGACATCCGTGCAGGGCTGGTCCGCGCGTTTGATTCGATCCTGCCCGAGAAATCATCCTTTGAAAAATAACCCCCTGTCTTTTTCCGGATCGTTTTTTTTGTAGAGTTTTTGAAATTTCCGTGAATTGAGGAAACGCTATGCTTCTATACAATATCGGCTTGATATTACCGCTTTTTTTCTATTTTTTCTGTACCGTCTTTATGAAAAAGCCGGATGCGGAAATATTAGAGCGAAAATTGGCGTGGTTGATGTTTATTTGGTTTTTGGTTTTATTCGGTTTCCGTGACGTGTCGGTGGGAACCGATTTGTTCCGATACGCCGCCCGCTATACCCGGATCGGCAATTCCGAATGGTCGGAGCTTTCCCGCATTAACAGTGCGTGGAATTTTGAGTTCGGTTACGTGATTTTCAATAAATTGCTGGCCTATATCTCCGACAATCCGAAATTATTGATTTTTGTTACAACGCTTATTGTCGAGGGCGGTTTTTTCAGGGCGATACTGAAGTATTCCAAGTATCCCTGTTTCAGTTACTATATTTTCAACCTCTTCATTTTCAATTATACTTCTGTAAATCTGATCCGTCTTTTCATTGCGATATCCATCTGTCTTTTCGCGTTGGATTTTATCGAGAAAAAGAAACCGGTTTTCTTTGTCCTTTTAGTTGTGCTCGCCTTCTTCTTCCATTCAAGTGCGCTGGCATTTCTGCTCGTTTATCCCGTGAGCAGATTGAAAATCAACCAGATCACACTTCTGGTGGTTTTTGTCGTTTCCGGTCTTTTGTATGTTTTTTCAACAAAAATCATCCAATTGGCATTCCAATTCGTTTCCTACTATGCATCCCGTTATGAGGATGATCTTGGCACCGGAGACGGCTGGGGCATGCTGCTGCTGATTCTCGGTATTACCGTGTTTTGTTTTCTCTATCGAAACGACGCGGAACAATCCGATTCCCGCTTCCCGATCTGGTTTTCCATGTTGCTGCTGTCGTTTTTCTTCGGTGTGATCGCTTTGCGGTTGACGATCGCGGCGCGTATCATGTGGTTTTTCAAAGTCGTATTGATTTTCCTGGTCCCGAATATGATGGCGATGTTTACGGAAAAGAAAAAATCTCTGGAAAAACTGATCTTCTTCGCCATGACCTGCGTTGTCCCATGGGTATATTATTTATCTTCCGTCAACGCAGACTACTTCGGTATTCTTCCTTACGTATGGGGATTTTGATGAATTGGAGGTCGTATCGCTCATGAAAACAGTTATGGTCGTTTTCGGCACGCGTCCGGAAGCAATCAAAATGTGTCCTTTGGTAAACGAGCTGAAAAAAAGAAAATCGCTGAAAACCGTTGTGTGCGTAACGGGACAGCACCGGCAGATGCTTGACCAGGTTTTAGACGCCTTTCAGGTCGTCCCCGATTATGACCTGAGCATCATGAAAGATAAGCAGACGCTGTTTGACGTAACGGCGAATATTCTGCTCCGTATTAAAGAGGTCCTTGAAAAAGTCCGGCCGGATATCGTACTCGTGCACGGCGATACCAGCACCACGTTTGTGACCGCGCTTGCCTGTTTTTATCAGCAGATCCCCGTCGGGCACGTGGAAGCGGGACTCAGGACCTATAATCTGTATAGTCCGTTCCCGGAAGAATTCAACCGTCAGGCCGTCAGTCTTATCAGCCGGTATAATTTTGCGCCGACTGCTCTTGCAAGAGAAAACCTCCTGAAGGAGGGAAAGGACCCCGCTGCGATTTTCGTTACCGGAAACACGGCGATCGACGCGCTGCAGACCACGATCCGAAAGGACTATACGCATCCCGAACTGGAGTGGGCGGCAGGCAGCCGGCTGATTTTCATAACCGCGCACAGACGCGAAAACTTAGGGGAGCCGATGCACCATATGTTCCGGGCGATCCGGCGGGTGATGGAAGCGTTCCCGGATGTGAAGGCCCTGTATCCGATCCATAAAAATCCGCTGGTCCGGCAGGCTGCCGATGAAGAGCTCGGCGGGTTTGACCGCATTCATATCTGTGAACCCGTAGAAGTTTTTGACTGCCATAATATCATGGCAAGAAGCTATCTGATCCTGACGGACAGCGGCGGGATCCAGGAAGAGGCGCCAAGTTTGGGTAAGCCGGTCCTTGTCATGCGGGATACAACGGAACGGCCGGAAGGGATCGCCGCGGGGACGCTCCGGCTGGTCGGCACGGAGGAAGAGACGATCTTCTCGGAATTTACCCGGTTGCTGACGGACGCCGACGCCTATGACGCCATGAGCAAAGCGAGCAATCCTTACGGCGACGGCAAGGCCTGCATCCGCATCGCGGATATTCTGGAATTCGGAAAAACGGAGATCTGATCCCGGTTTTTCCGGATTGCCGCAAAAGAGGGGGAAGCGGCTGCTGTTCATCGAAAAGCAAATCCCCGCATGATTTCCGTTTTTCATTTTGGATATAAAAGGATAAGTATGGGATACGTAAAAAAGCTGTTAAAGTATGTAACAAATAAAGATTACCGTTTTCTTGTCAACAGTATGTTGTTTGAATATCGGAAAATGCCGGACCGCGAATATATCGAGAGAAGGTTCCACGCGAAACTCGGCAGAATGCCGGATCTGGAAAATCCGAAAACCTTCAACGAAAAGCTGCAGTGGCTGAAGCTGCATGACCGCCGTCCGGAATACAGCGAGCTGGTCGATAAATACGAGGCAAAAAAATATGTCGCCGCGCGCATCGGAGAAGAGCATATCGTTCCCACGCTGGGCGTTTGGGACAGCTTTGCGGAGATCGATTTTTCCGCTCTTCCCGATCAGTTCGTCTTAAAATGCACGCATGATTCCGGCGGTCTTGTGATCTGCAGGGACAAAGCTTCTCTCGATCTGAAAAAGGCCGAAAAAAAGATCAACAAATCCCTGCATCGCAATTTTTATTATTTCGGCAGGGAATGGCCGTATAAAAACGTAAAGCCGCGGATCCTGGCGGAGCGGTATATGGAAGATGAGATCACGGCGGTCGCCGGACTGACGGACTTTAAGTTTTACTGTTTTGGCGGAGAACCGAAATATTTATACGTCTCCGCGGGGCTTGAAAACCACCGCACCGCTTCCATCAGTTTCCTGACGCTGGACTGGGCGTTCGCGCCGTTCCGGCGTTCGGATTACAAACCGTTTGCCGAACTGCCGAAAAAGCCTGTTCATTTTGAACAGATGATAGAACTTGCAAAACAGCTTTCGGCGGGGCATCCTTTTTTGCGCGTCGATCTGTATGAAGTCGGCGGGCAGATCTATTTCAGCGAAATGACGTTTTTCCCAAACAGCGGATTCATGCCGTTTGATCCGCCGGAATGGGACCGTACGCTGGGGGATATGCTGATCCTTCCGCCTGCGTATACACCCAACGACCGAACGGATGCAAAAGCGGAATAAAAGGATCTATTTATGTCGCGAAAGAAAAAACTGCTCTTAAACACGGGAATGGGATTTTTTAAGCAGATCATCACGGTGATCTGCGGTTTTGTGCTGCCCAGGTATCTTTTGTCCTATTACGGCTCCTCCATCAACGGCCTTGTTACGTCCATCACGCATTTTCTGAGCTTTATCTCCCTGCTGGATATGGGTGTCGGCGCCGTCGTGCAGGCCAACCTTTATAAACCGCTCGCGGACGGGGACCATTTGCAGGTCAGCCGGATCATAAAATCCTCCGAGCGCTTTTTCCGCCGCCTGGCTTATATTTTCCTTGCCTATATCGCCGTTTTGTGCTGCCTGTATCCCACTGTGATCAACCGGGATTACGAGGCGTTTTTCAGCATCACGCTGCTGTTGATTATAGCAATCAGCACGTTCGCGCAGTATCTGTTCGGTATGACCTATCAGCTTTTGCTCAACGCCGATCAAAGGGCGTACGTGCAGCTTTCCATGCAGATCGCCACGGTCGTTCTGAACACCGTGTTCTCCATCGTCCTGATGAAGCTCGGCGCCGGTATCCATATCGTAAAGCTGATGACGGCCGCGGTGTTCGTCCTGCGGCCCTTCGGGCAGATGCTCTATGTTAAAAAGCGTTACCGGCTGGACCGCAAGATCAAACTGGAAGGGGAACCGATCAAACAGAAATGGAACGGTTTTTCCCAGCATCTGGCCTCCGTTATCTGCCAGAATATCGACGTCGCCGTTTTGACCATGTTTTCCACGCTGGAAAACGTTTCGGTCTATTCCGTGTATTTTAACGTGACAAACGGGGTGCAGCAGATCATCATGACCGCCGCCACCGGTCTTGAATCCACGTTCGGCAACATGATCGCGAAGAACGAAAAGGACCAGCTCATAAAAGCGTTCAGCGCGGTGGAATGGGTGATCCACGCAGGCGTGACCGTGATCTTTTCCATCGCGGCCATTACCATCGTTCCGTTTATCTCGGTCTATACGAACGGGATCAACGACGCCGATTATATCGCGCCGGCGTTCGGGATGCTGCTTGTGGGGGCGTATGCCGCGCTATGCCTGCGGATCCCGTATTTCAGAGTCATCAAGGCTGCAGGCCATTTTAAGCAGACGCAGAACGGCGCTTACATCTCCGCCGTCATCAATATCGCGGTAACGGTCGCGCTCGTGTTCAAATTCGGGCTGATCGGCGCCGCCCTCGGCACGCTTTGCGCCATGCTGTACCACACCTGTTATTTCGTATGGTACTTAAAGCGCAATATTCTGGAACGGTCTGTAAAATACTTTTTATTGTATCTGCTCAGCGACTGCGCGGTCGCGGCCGTATCCTGGTTCCTCACAAGGGGCTTTGAGATGCACGCGGTTACCTATCCCGCCTGGATCGTATTGGCGGTCAAGGTCTCGGCCGTCGTCGTCGCCGTCGCGGCTGTGCTGAATGCCTTGCTCTTTCGCGGGCAGATCAAAAACATGCTTGCGCTGTTAAAGAAAAAAACGACCCGCGCGCAGGATGCGCAGGAATAAAAGAAAAAACAGGGGGCTGCAATATGAACCGCATTGAACTGAACAATCAAACGATCCTCGTTACCGGCGCGGCGGGCTTTATCGGCGCAAACCTTGTTCTGCGCCTGCTGCGGGAGTGTGAAGGCAGCTTGATCGTCGGTCTGGACAATCTGAACGACTACTACGATCCCGCCTTAAAGGACTACCGTCTTAAGCTGATCGAAGAAGCCGCGAAAACGTCTGCAAGCCGTTTTGTATTCGTCAAGGGCTCCATCGCCGATCAGGCGCTGGTGGAGGGCCTCTTTGCACAACACAAATTCCACGTGGTCGTCAATCTTGCCGCGCAGGCGGGCGTGCGTTATTCCATCGACCATCCGGACGTGTATATGGAATCCAATATCATCGGCTTTTATAATATACTGGAGGCCTGCAGGCATTATCCCGTAGCGCATCTGGTATACGCGTCCAGCTCCTCGGTGTACGGCGGCAACAAAAAGGTGCCTTTCTCCACGGAAGATAAGGTGGATAACCCTGTATCCCTTTATGCAGCCACCAAAAAAAGCAACGAGCTGCTGGCCCACGCTTACGCAAAGCTTTATAATATTCCGTCCACGGGCTTGCGTTTCTTTACGGTCTACGGCCCCGCGGGACGGCCCGATATGTTCTACTATTCGGCAACCGAAAAGCTCTGCCGCGGCGAGACGATCAAAATCTTCAACTACGGCAACTGCAAGCGGGACTTTACCTATGTGGACGATATCGTGGAGGGCGTGTTCCGCGTGATGCAGGGCGCGCCGGAAAAACAGACCGGCGAAGACGGCCTGCCCGTTCCGCCCTACGCCGTTTATAACATCGGCGGCGGGACGCCGGAAAATCTTCTGGACTATATCTCTACTTTGCAGGAGGAGCTTGTACGCGCGGGCGTGCTGCCTGCAGACTATGATTTTGACGCGCACAGGGAGCTCGTGCCCATGCAGCCGGGCGACGTGCCCGTGACCTATGCCGACAGCGCCGCTTTGGAGCGCGACTATGGCTTCCGTCCGCAGATCGACATCCGCGAGGGCCTGCGCGCCTTTGCCGAATGGTACCGCGCTTATTACCTGTAATACGGTTTTTGCCTGAAGGAGCTTTTTTATGAAGATCGTGCAGCTGACCTGTCCTGCCTGCGGCGCCACGCTGCAGACGGACGATGAACATAAAACGCTGACCTGCGAATACTGCGGCAACGTTCTGCTGGTCGATAAGGAGATCGAACAGCCGTCTTACGATGCGTCGGAAGAGGCGGGCTACGCGTTCGAAAAAGGCCGTCTTCGCGCGCGGGCGGAACAGACGGACGTTTACACGCCGCCGCGGACGAGACGTACGTGGCTGTGGGTGCTCGGATGGATCTTTATTTTCCCCGTCCCGCTCACGATTTTAATGATACGGAACAAAAAGCTCAATCTCGCCGTGCGGATCATCGTGGTCGTCGCCGCATGGCTCTTGTACGCGTTTATGTATGCGCTGGGCAGCGAGGATCAGAACGATGCGGCCGCCGGCGCCGCGGTCAATACGGCATATTCCTATTCCGTTACGGCCGAGCTTCCCGTTGAATCGCTCTGATCCGGACCGGAAAATTTATGGAAGCAAAAGCAAAAAATCCTGTCACAAAAGCGCAGGCGAAGGCGTACGCGCAAACCGTCCTGCAGAAAAACCTCTCCTGCTCCGTGCGGGAGATCTCTTTTATAGGCGGGGGATCGTTCGGGTTCGTATATAAGGCGGTCACGGACACAGAACCGTCCTGCCGGATCATGAAGGCATGCCTTACGCCCGGCATGGCGGAAAAAGAGGCGTTTGCCTTAAAGCTGCTCGGGCAGGATACGCTTATAAAGATCCCGGAAGTCTATTTCACGTTCAGGGCCACAAAGGACGTTCCGCTTGATTTCATCTGCATGGAGTTTGTGCCCGGTAAAAACTGTTTTACGGATTTTTCACAGCTGTTCAAATCAAAAGCCGCAAAACGGGAATTCGCCGATGCCGTCACGTCCGCCATATACCACTGGCACTGCAGGACGAACGAACGCTTCGGCCCGATCGAAGACGCGCATTATGAAACCTGGCTCGATTTTTACAAGCCCTTCGCTTTTGAGATCCTTACGTCCGCAAGGGCGCTTGCGCAGGCGGGAAAGCTCGAAAAAAAAGTGCTCTCCGCCATGGAGAACGCCTGGGCGGCGTTTGACAGTATTTTCAGCGAGGAAGTATCGCAGGCCAGCCTGATCCACGGGGACCTGAATGTGATGAATATCATGGCTGATAAAAAGCTAACGCCCGTCGCCGTCATCGATCCGCTGGAAAGCAAATGGGCGGATAAGGAGTACGAACTGTTCCAGCTGCGTAACCTAACGGGGGACAGATTCGGCCTGTATGAAACGTATAAGGCGAAATATCCGGTCTCGCGCAACTGCGATCTCAAAACCGCCTTTTACGGGCTTTATCACGAAGTCTATTGCTACATCGTATCAGGCAATAAGGTCAACTTTATCCTTATGCCGCTGGTCCGCCGCATGAACAAAATTCTGCGATCCCGATAAAAATCGCTGATAAAAAACTCCCGGATGTTCATTCCGGGAGTTTTTTTATTGGGATCGTATTTTAAGGAAATACCGGGCCAGGCCTTATTTCAGTTCTTCCAGCCCGACCGCTGCGCGGAGGATCAGACGGGCGTCGGATGCCTCGCTCTTGCCGGAATGGTCCGCGTCCGCGGCGATAAACTGGATGGTACCCGCTTCAAAGGTTTCCAGACCAACGGCCAGACGCAGTGCAAGGCGCGCGTCGGCGGCTTCGATCTTGCCGTTTAAGTCCACGTCGCCCAGCAGGAAGGTCTGCGTTTTTTCATACCCGCAAACGCTGCATTTATAAACCATCTCGCCAAGCGTTTTTCCTGCGGGCGCTTTTTTCAACGTGCCTTTCCCGAAGGTATGGCTCTGCGCTTTTTCCAGCTCCTTCTTGCAGACGGAACAGGTCAGCGTATGCGTATCCGCCGTCTTTGTATAGGTCTGCTTGTGGCCCAGCGCGTTGCCGTTTTCAAAGGTCTCGGTGCCTTTCGCGCCGCAGCGGGAGCAGGACTTGTAATAGATCGCTTTCGCCGTGCAGGTTGCGGCGGATTTCAGGTATTTGGCGTCTACCTTGTTCGTCCAGCTGTGGCCGAGGGCGTTGCCGTTTTCAAAGGTCTCGGTGCCTTTCGCGCCGCAGCGGGAGCAGGACTTGTAATAGACCGCTTTCGCCGTGCAGGTTGCGGCGGTCTTTAAGTATTTGGCGTCTACCTTGTTCGTCCAGCTGTGGCCCAGAGCGTTGCCGTTTTCAAAGGTCTCGGTTCCTTTCGCGCCGCAGCGGGAGCAGGACTTGTAATAGATCGCTTTCGCCGTGCAGGTGGCGGTGGATTTCAGGTATTTGGCCTCCACTTTGTTCGTCCAGCTGTGGCCGAGGGTATTGCCGTTTTCAAAGGTCTCGGTGCCTTTCGCGCCGCAGCGGGAGCAGGACTTGAAGTAGACCGCCTTCGCCGTGCAGGTTGCGGCGGATTTCAGGTATTTGGCGTCTACTTTGTTCGTCCAGCTGTGGCCGAGGGTATTGCCGCTTTCAAAGGTCGCGGTGCCCTTTATTCCGCAGAAGGAGCAGGACTTATAGTAGACCGCCTTCGCCGTGCAGGTGGCGGCGGATTTTAAGTACTGTGCGTCCACCTTGTTCGTCCAGGTGTGCGTCGTATGGGGGACCGCATCGCCGCTTTCAAAGGTCTCGGTGCCTTTTAAGCCGCAGCGGGCGCAGGATTTGTAATAAATGGCGGGGGAGGTCTCGGTGGCTGCGGATTTTAAGTATTTGGCGTCGAGCCTGTTCTCCCACAGGTGGCCGAGCGCCGGAATAACCGCTGCGTCCTGCAGCGTCAGACCGCACGAGCTGCATATGATCTTCGCAAGCGAACCGGGCGTGGTACAGGTCGCGGCCGAACCCTCGGAAACGACCTGCGGCGTATGGAAGTGCTGGCCGTCCGCCATGCGTTTGAAAATGCCGATAATGATCTCACCCACGTCTGTGTTTTTCCCGGCGTATGCCGTGCCGCCCGTGGCGTCGGAAAGTTCCGCAAACTGTGCAAGCGGCTGCGTGTTGCTGCCTGTGGTGATGGAGTTGACCTGGATGACCTGGTTTTCGGCGATCGCGGCGACAGGCGTGGATGTTCCTTCAACGGTGGTGTTTACACCCAGCAGCGCCAGTTTTACGGTGTGCATCGTCAGATTGGTAAACGGTTCCGGATCATGCGGCCTTGCGTCGCCGATCAGCAGAACGGTCTTTGCGGAAACGGGCGACCAGCTTAAGTCGTGCAGACCGTTGATCAGCGCGGAGTAAACGGTCTCCGGCACGTCGCCGCCGTTGCCGAGCGTCAGACTGTTCACGCCTTCAACGATCGCGGCGGGATCTTTCGTAAAGTCCAGCCCTACGCGGTAGGGATAGTCTTTTGTTTCCTTTGAGCGTTCGGAAAAGTCGCGGTAATCCACGATCGCCATCCGGTAATTGACGCCCGCGTTGTCCAGCACGTCAAGCGCGTCGGTGATCTTTTTGCGCATCTGCGCGAGATTCGCGCCCATGGAGCCCGTGGTATCGATTGCGAACGCCACGTCCAGCAGCATGACCTCTTTGCCGCAGATGTCGCACACGCCGTTGGAATCCGCGTCCGTATGCCGTTTGGTCATGGGCAGGGTATAATACGTGCCGCAGACGGAACAGGTGTATTTCGCGGTGCCGTCCGCCGTACAGGTCGGCGCGGGGGCCGTTGTCTTTACGTAATTATGTACGTGAGACGCCTTAACGGAATAGGTCTGTCCGTTGGAAAGCCGGCAGAGGATCAGCGAGGTCTTGCCCGCTTCCAGCGTCTTTACAAAGGAAAAACCGGAATAGTAATTGGATATTGTCAGGTCTCCGTTCAGATAGAAACTGCAGGTGGGCGTGCCTTTTTTGCTGCGCAGCGATTCGATCTGGTAATCCGCGTTATTGTGCGGGGTGAACAGCAGCGCAACCGTGGAAACGGTCGGCGTGCCGGAAAGCTGCAGCGCCGTGTCCTCTTCCAGCACGATCGCCTTGGGGATCGTTTCGGTTTCCGTGTATTCGCAGTATTTGCATTTATAACGGAAATACCCTTCTTCGGTCGTCGTGGGCATCTTCGTTTCAAAGAGCTCCGGACTGTGGAGCATCGAGAGCATCACGTTATACGGGGCGGAAGCGTTCGGGTGGCAGAGGAATACGTACTGCGCGTATTCTTTGTCGTAGGTGAAGTTTACGATAAAGTTCGGGGCCGAGGTTGTGCCGGAATTGACCCAGGTGTTCGTCGTACCCACTTTCCAGCACGTAACGCTTTTTTTGGCTCCGTCGGCGGAAATACTGTTCAGGGTGAAATTATGCGCCGCGAGCGTTGTTTTGATGACGACGGGCACCGGTGTGTCCGGATCGCCGGCGGGAATCGTAATGATCTCATTGGGCGCGATCTCAAGCGCCTTGGGAA
>JAFSXY010000100.1 GCA_017443805.1 Clostridia bacterium
TGACCGCGGTACGTATCCGACCGGGCGTAAAAGGAGACGTTGTAGGTCTTTCCCGCCCGGATCGCCATGCCTTCGGTAAAGCCGCGGTTTTCCGCCCCGGAGAGCGTTTCGGCTGTGTTTTCTATGATGAGATAAGACGGATTGTTTTGATTGAGCGCGCCGGCGGGATCGTCGTTTGATACGCGCAGCGCGGCGTTTCCCGCGGCGGACCAGCCGTACAGCGCGTCGTTTGCCGCAAGAGACGTAAATGCAAAGGAGCGGTTGGAGACCATCTCGGCATATAAGCCGCCGTCGGCGGCAAAATTGATGTCTTCAAAAAAAATGCCGAACAGCGTATCGCTGATGGGATGCAGCGCTTCGTTTACGTCGGACGTCAGGCGGTAATCCGCCGCGTCCGTATCGTACGCCGTGACCGTGTTGACGGGCGGCCGCTGTTTTTCGGATGTGTTTGAGGCGCAGTTGGTCAGCGCCAGAAAAGCCGCGGTGAAAAACGCGCAGATCCTTCTGAAAAACGCAAGCAGCGTATATTTCATTCTTCCGCCTCCTCAGGTTTCAGTTATCTGTCGGTCGTGAACCGTTTACCGTAAACGTTTCGCCGTCCGCGCCGAGCTGCAGGCGGATCTCCCTGTCTGCAAAGGGCAGACGGATCTCGCCCTTGCAGCCCAAAAACGGGGCGATCCTTTTTTTCAGGCGCGCAGAGCCGAAGTCGTCGGTGACGATCCACAGGCCGCTGCCGTCGGGGATCTCCGTATAAGAGCCCTTAACGGCGGTTCTCAGCCGGCCGGGCAGGAAGCGCGCGGGACACACGGCGGTCAGGCCGTTTTCGGCCACCAGCGTCTGCACGTCGGCAAGCGTTTCGGGGGAGATGCGCACGCCGCACAAAAACGCGAGCTTTAAGGTGGAAAGCGTCTGCTTTCCGACGCGGTCGTCAAAGACGGCCAGCGCGTTCATGGAGCAGAACGAACGGTGTTTTTTAAGAGAAGAGGGCGCGATCCGGTTCCACGTAAAGGTCTCTTCGCCGGTCTCGCCGAACGTGAGCGTGCGGATGATCCCGATCCACTCGCGGTTCCTGCGGTCGGGCTTTATCATCTTGTTGCCGAAGAGGCCGCGCGCCCAGACCAGGTTTTGTCCCCAATAGGCGTCGTCGTAGCGGATAATGCCGATCTCGGGCCGGTAATCGCATATATCGTAATCCCGCTGTCTGCCGCGGTATTCCTTTACAAAGCGCAGGTACTCCCTGCCGTTTTCGTTCGGCGCGCCGTCTGCGACCAGCGCGTGGGCGGACTCCACGTAAACGCGGTTAACGCCCGCAAGATAAGCAAACAAAAGGTTATGGTACATTTCCGTTGCGCTGTGGCCGGGGTTTGTCAGCTTGTGCCACATGTCCACGCAGTTCCAAAGCGGCGTGCCGTATTCGAGCGCCGCGCCGGCGGCAACGGCAAACTGCAGGTTGGAATAGCATTCCTTTTGGGATTTGAAATTCGGGATCACGCCGCTGCGCGCAAAAATGTGATACAAAACGGGGAACACGTGCTCGCCCGAAAAGACCGGCGCGCCGAGCGCGCGGACGCTTTCGGCGTAGGCGCCGAGCTGTCCGGCAAGCGCCTCGCCCTGCCGGAACGCGTCGCGCGTGGCAAGCTGCGGGAAGGCGGCCTTGTCGATCCTGCCCTTGGAGTCGAGCCAAAGGGAAATGTTGCGGTTGATGATCACGTGCTCGAACTCGTCGTAGGTGATCCCGATCAGGTTGCCCTCTGCGGCAAGCGCCTGCACGAAGGCCGGGCGCAGGTTGAGCAGATGCGTGCCGTTTTCGCGGTTGGACCAGTCGAAGCCGTCGGGCGAAACGGTCTGTTTCGCAAAGTTCTGGAATTCAAAATTGGCGATAAAGGGAAGCCCCTTTTCCTTTAACGCGGCGGCAAGCGCGGCGGCCTTTTCGCAGTCGTCGGCAAACCCGCACGGGTCGGGGCTTGTGTGGCAGAACACGTAATCCGCCCCGTAGAGCAAAAGCTTTTCGAAGTCGGGCCTATGTTCCAGGATGTCTGTATCAAAGGTGTTAAAGCCGATCTGCAGCCGTTTGTCCGTCATTGTCCGAAATCCTCCGTAACCGCGCGGAAGGTCTCCGCGATCACACGCTGGGTATCGGGCCCCATGGAATTGGTCTCGTGGTAATGGTTGTCGTCAAAGCGGTCGTGCGTGGAGTCCAGATACGGCTGCGTGGGATGCAGCACGAAATCGTTGGGCGGCACCACGTAGCCGGTAAAATCGTTGGAGACGCAGTATACGATAAGCGCCTTATCGCCCGCGATCTCGGCAAGCGGCATGGGGTTTACCTCCGGCCCCAGGCCTGTGGAGGAGGTCTCGGCCGGCTCATAGCCGCCGTAAACGGTGTTCACGAAGTTTTCACCGGGAAGCAGCAGGATCTTCTGCCCGCCGAGATCGAAGTACGTCATTTCGGTCTTTGTGGCGGCGCCTGTGGCGCTTGTCGGACAGGGATAGGGGGTGGAGCTCATGGTCCCGCGCAGGGCGAGCAGCATAAGGACGTTGTTGTCCACGGGCAGATAAAACTGCCTGCGCAAAAATTTGATGCGCGGGGAGAGCTTTTGTTCTTCCGTAATATTTTCGGCTGCGTCGGCAAAGAGCTTCGCCTGCTCCTTGATGCGATCCAGACGTTCCCCGTCGTCAAAGTCCGCGGCGTCCATGCCGCCCAGGGCGCCGACGCCGAAATGCACGTTCGCGCCGGTCTCCGCTTTGATCTGCTCCCGTAAAAAGAAGGGATATTCGCTGGAGAGCAGGCGGTTGTCGCCGCCGAGCGTGTTCGGGTGGGCGGCGGTGTTGAGCAGCCAGGTCTCTTCGCTGCCGTCGTCCGGTACAAAGCGCAGCCTTGTCAGGAGCTCGTGCATGTCCGGGAATTTTCTGCCTGTGCTGAAGGCGCCGGGAACGGCGATGCGGCCGGTATACAGCGCGCCGGGGGTGCGGGATAAAAACGCTTTTTCCGCCGCCCTTACAGACTGTTTATACAGCAGCTCCATATAGTCCGGGTCCTTGCCGTCGGCGGGGATCTTCAAGGTCGGCTTGCCCCAGTAGCCCACCGTATCGACGCCGGAATGGGAATGCGTGCAGCTGAAATTGACGCTTCTTGCGCCCTTTATGACGGCGGAGGCCAGTATGCGGCTGCGGAGGATCTCCACCTCCGTATTGGTAAGGCCGACGATATCGCCGCTCAGCCAGAGGATCCCCTCGTCGCCGCCGCAGTCCAGCCAGACGGCGTGCACGTAAACGGGCGTGAGCACGCCCTCCATTTTATGCCCGGAGCCGTGGCCTGCGATCCAGTAGGTTTTTCCCTTTGTGAGGTCGGGCATGATCTCCTCGCGGGAAAAGCCGAGACGGAATTTTTCGCCCGTGATCTCCTGCGGCGCGGTTTTTTCGATCGGCGGCAGGCTGCCGTTTTTTTGCAGCCTTTTGCCGTAGGCGCCGGTGATTTTCCGGATGCAGCGCGAGGCGGTATCCATTACGATTTTATCGATTTTTTCTTTGAAATCCATTTTTATTGCCCCTGTTCTTCCGCAGCGTTTTCTGTTTGCGTCTCGGTTGGTCCTTTTGTCTTTTTTGCCTTTTTCGCCGCGCGTTTTTCGGCGTCCAGCCGCGCTTTTTCGGCGTTTTCCTCGGCGAGCCTGTTCATTTTTTCCGCCTGCCTTGCGAAGGCGTCCGCCTGCGGTTTTTTGCCGGCGGCTTCGGCCTTCTGCGCTTTTTTCGTCAAATCGTCCGCGCGTTTTTTCGCGTCTGCGGCCTTGCGCTTATAACGGTACAGCGGGATCTCTTTATAATAGTCCACGCCCTCTATGGGCTTGGGATGCAGCGTAAAGCGGATCGTGAATACGGTATACAAAACGACGCAGATGACGGCCAGGATCACGCTTAACAGCTGCGAGGTGCGGATGCCCGTATCGCCGATGTACAGGGAATCGGTGCGCAGGCCCTCCACCACGGCGCGCTCCACGCCGTACCACACGCCGTAAAGCAGAAAGATCTGCCCGCTGAACTTGCGGAGCTTCTGACAGTACAGGTACAGCAGGACAAAGCCGAGCAGGCACCACAGGGACTCGTACAAAAAAGTGGGGTGTACGGGCTTTGCGGGATCCACGTGCAGCGCGGTGCCGGAAGCAACAAGGTCTTCCAGGTACGCCTGCGTTTTTTCGCTGTACATGCCCCAGGGCAGCGTCGTGTTCACGCCGAAGGCCTCCTGATTGGCAAAATTGCCCCAGCGGCCGATGCCCTGGCCGATCAGAAAGCTCATGCCGCACAGATCCAGCAGATTTAAGATGTTGATTTTTTCCACGATGCACACGACCAGCGCGCAGACA
>JAFSXY010000101.1 GCA_017443805.1 Clostridia bacterium
ACAATGTTTGCTTACCGCTGCCGCCCAGAATATGAAGAAAATCGCTATGTGCTATGCTTAAGGTACATAGCTTTTTCTCTTTTTCTGAACATAAAACAACCCTGCGCTTCGTTTGAAACACAGGGTTTGTCAGCAGTCTGAACACCCATTCGGGTGTTGTTTTTTGTTGCAGGGAAAGGGATTCGAACAAGGAGGGAGCCTGCGCAGCAGGCGGAAGAAAACGCGCCGGCGGCGCGTTTTCGCCGACGTGGGCAAGGAGCGCAGCGACGCGAAGGAGCCGGCAGGCGACGAAAAAATCCCTATTCCTCACATTCGCCTGCACCTGACACAGCACCCTGTTGTGGACAAAGCGGTGTGATAATCCGGACTCAGCAAAAAAAATAATTGCAGAAAGAGGTTGTCGTAATGAAAGCGTTATCAGCAGCGTTTTTAATGCAGAAATTCTGTGCGATTGATATTGACTGCAAACTGCGCTGAAAGTATAATTATGATAATGAGAGAAGCAAGGAGATTGAAATAATGATGAACAGACATTCAAGCACCGGGATCGTAAAGCCCTTTATCGCGATACTGCTGTGCGCAGTCCTCACGGTGATATCCGTCGGCTGTTCCGGCAAAAAACCGCAGAGCAACGGAAAATCGACCGGAAACTATAACGAGCATGACTGTCAGCGTCTTTCCGCTTTTTTGGAACAGGAAGACGCGAACGGAGTCAAAAACGGAAATACGGCCTACGGTGACGGGTATGCGGCCGACGATCCTTCTACCTGGTTGGGGATCGAATGGACGGATACCGCGGAAGGCAAACGCGTGATACGCGCAGATCTCAGCGGAACACAGGGCGATCTGGACCTTTCGGAGTGCTCGGAGCTCAACGCCCTCATCTGCGTGGGCGGGATCAGGACGCTTGATCTTTCAAACTGCACTTCGCTGAACGGCGTCGAGTGCTCCGGCAATCAGCTCAACAGCATCAAACTCACGGGCTGCTCGTCGCTTACCGCTCTGCGCTGCGATCACAACGAGCTGACCGCGCTCGATCTGTCCGACTGCCGTGCTCTGACGCTGCTTCGCTGCGAGTATAATAAGCTTTCTGCTCTTGATCTTTCCTGCTGTCCGGACATAGAAACGCTTGAATGCAACACGAATGAGCTGTCGGCGCTTGTCCTTGCGGGATGTTCCTCTCTCAGGGAACTGAGATGTCATGCGAATAAGCTTACCGGGCTCGATCTTTCTTCCTGCGCTGCGCTTTCAACTCTCGTGTGCTATGATAATCAGCTTGTTATGCTCGACGTCTCCGGGTGCGAAAGCTCCATCGATGTAAACTGCGACGAAAACGTGGAGGTCATCCGCTAATATTCCCGAAAGCACTTGTTTTTTTCTGTCGTCTTTTATATAATGATGCGGTAGCCTGTCGGGAGGTCCTCTGCCATGAACATTATCAAAAAAACAGCCGCGAACAAAACGGTTTGCATCGTTTTTTGGGCCGCGGCGCTTGTTTACGGAATTGTGCTGCCGTTTTGCTGGGGAAACGATCCGTGGGACGTACACGGCACACTGAGTTTGTTATGTGAAAACCATATTCCCTTTTTCTGGATCTGGGTGGTATTGACAGGCGGCTGTTTTCTTTTTAACAACGAACATATGTATATGAAATTCGGCGGCAAAAGCCGTCTGCCGGAGATTTTCCTGCTGTTGAGCATTGTCGGGATGGTTCTGACCGCCGCAACGCTGAACCACAGCATTGCGGACTGGAACCCCAAACGTACGGTACATTGGATCGGCGCGATAATATGCATCGCATGCACCGCGTTATCTTTTTTGGCGTATTTTTTACTGAATCTGAAATTCAGAGGATTTAAGGTGCTTGCTGGCATTACGGCTGCGCTCGTCGTTGAACTTGCCGTATGGTTTTTTGCATTCGGCAGAAGCGGCTATATGGAAATGGTACCCACCGCCGCTTTTGAAATCATGCTGTTTGTCGTCAATTTCACCTCTGTGATCAAAGCGCCGGAAAAAGAACCTCAGGAACAAACAGCCGAATAAAATGTTATGGACAAACCCGCGATCGTATGGTATACTGATTGCGGGTTCATTTATTCTGCAAAGGAAGGAAGTTTTACAGTATGAAAAAAACAGTTTCCGTTTTGCTCGCCTGTCTG
>JAFSXY010000102.1 GCA_017443805.1 Clostridia bacterium
CATCAAAAAACGCTTGACAATCTTAATACTTCGTGTTATGATGTATTACGCAAAGGGAGGTATTCTATGGATGTTCAGTTGAAACGTGGGATTTTGGACGTATGCGTTCTGGCCGCGATCAAAGACGAAGAATCTTACGGCTATAAAATCATTAAAGATTTGCAGCCTTACGTCAGATTGTCGGAATCCACACTGTATACTATCCTGAAACGTCTGGAAGAGTCGAAAATGCTGACGGTGCGAAGCGCGGAACACGGCGGCAGGCTCCGGAAATATTACCGTATCACCGAAGCCGGAAGAAAACGGATCGACGAATTCAGGGCAGAATGGGAGGAAATCATGGCGATTTATCGGTTTATCACAAAGGAGGATGGACGGTATGACTAAACGGGAATTTCTGTCCCGGTTAAACGAAGGGCTGTCCGGTTTGCCGCAGGAAGACGCGGCGGGGCGTCTGGCGTTTTACAGCGAAATGATCGACGACAGAATCGAAGACGGCCTTTCAGAAGAAGAAGCGGTAGCCGGGATCGGCCCGGTGGGAAAAATCGTGGCGCAGATCATAGAAGAAACGCCCCTTACAACGCTGGCAAAAGAAAAGCTCCGTCCCAAACGGCGTTTGCGTGTTTGGGAAATCGTCCTGCTGGTGTTGGGCTCTCCCTTATGGCTTTCCCTTTTACTTGCCGCGTTTGCTGTCGTTCTGACCGTTTACCTCGCGATCTGGGTTCTGGTTTTGTCCTTGTGGATCGTTGACCTTGCGTTCTTTGCAGCTTTCCTCGGCGGCTTGATAGCGGGCGTTCTTTTCTTCACCGGAAGCGGCATATTGTCGGGGCTGCCGGTATTAGGCGCGGGGCTGGTTTTTGCGGGTTTATCCATTTTTCTGTTTTTCTTATGCAGAGAGGCCACAAAATGCGCTGCGGTCCTGACGAAAAAGATCGGATCGAAAATCAAATCATCGTTTAAGGGAAGGAGAACACAAAATGAAACGGACAACTAAAATCTGGCTGATCGCAGCTGCGCTTCTCATCGTTGTCGGCGGCGCGATTTTCTGCGGGACGATGCTTAAAACAGGCTGGGATTTTTCCGCCTTCGGCAGTCCGTATTATGAAACGCGTACGGCTTCCGTAGATGAAGAATTTAATAATATTTTCATTTCCTGCAGCACGGAAGACGTTTCTTTTCTTCCGTCCGATGACGGCAAATGCAGCGTCGTCTTTTATGAAGCGGAGAAAGAAGAACACACGGCGGCCGTTGAAAACGGAACTCTTTCTATTCAAAAGAACGATGATAGAGAATGGTATGAAAAAATCATGTTTTTCTCGGTTGATACGCCGAAGATCACGGTTTATCTGCCGCAAGAGGCATATAACGGGCTTACTGTGAAAGGAAGCACCGGGGACATTACTCTGCCAAAGGATTTTTCGTTTGAAATCATAGATATTTCTGTCAGTACGGGAGACGTCGGCTGCTTTGCGTCCGCTTCAGGTCAAATTCAGATCGCAGCAGATACCGGCGATATCCGCTGCGAGGAACTTGCTGCCGGAGAGCTGGAGCTTTCCGTTTCAACAGGCGAAATAAAAGTACGCGCTGTTGAGTGCGCCGGAAACGTAAAAGCGTCCGTATCCACCGGAAAAGCTTTTCTGACCGACGTTTCCTGTAAAAGCTTTACTTCCGGCGGAAGTACCGGCGATATTTCCATGGAGAACGTGATAGCCGAGCAGATGATCACGATTGAGCGAAGCACCGGAGACGTGATTTTTGATAAATGCGACGCCTTCGAACTGCTGATAAAAACTGATACCGGCAACGTGACGGGATCTCTGCTGACGGATAAGATATTTATCGCAAACAGCGACACAGGGCATATAAACGTGCCTGAAACAACAACCGGAGGCAAGTGCAAAATAACGACCGATACGGGCGATATTGCATTTACCGTTTCCTGATCGAAGAAAAAAATGAAGCCGCGGCAGCCTTTTTCGGAAGCCGCGGTTTTTACTGTAGCTGTTATTTTTTTGAGAAACAAAATTTTCGAGTCAGTCCAATGCCTGCATCAATGCTTCGGCCGATCTGTACCGTTCATCATCGGATACGGCGCCGAGTATCACCGCGATCATTTCTCTTCCGGCACGGTTAAACGATACGATGATACAATTCCCAGCGGCGGCTGTGCTGCCGGTTTTCAGACCGGTAACCGCAGAATGATAAAACGCATCGTTCGGATTCAACATTCTGTTGGTGTTATACCACGTCACGCCTTTTCCGTCGGCGAGATATACCTCGATCCGGTATTTCCCGCAAATCTTTCTGATTGTAGGAAAACCGAGCGCCGCTTTCGCGAGCATAAGCAAGTCCTCCGCCGTGGTGTACTGTCCGTCTGCGTCATAACCGTCGGGATTCAGAAGTCGGCTGCTCCTCATGCCGAGCTGTGCCGCCGTCTGATTCATCATCTCCACAAAACGCTGCACGGCGGCTTGATCTGAGATTCCCGGATATATTCTTCTTGCGACGTTGACCGCAATACAATAGGCGGCGTCGTTTCCGCTGGAGGACAACATCCCGGTAATCAGTGTCTTCAGCGAAGCGCCCCATCCTTTTTGCAGGTAACAGACGGAGGAATTGTAACCGATGAGATCAATTTCCTCTCCGACCTGAAACACCTGCTCCTCCGGGCAGTTTTGCAGCGCCGTTACCGCCGTCAACAGTTTCACAAGACTGGCGGGAGCCGTGAGCTTTGTACTGTTTTTGCGGAACAGGATACGGTCGGAGTCGGCGTCGTACAGCACCGCGCATTCCGCGTCCGGATTTGCAGTGATCGGTTCTTCTTCCGAAGTCCGTTCAACCGGGAACGTGCGATCCAGCCCGACGCTGTAGCGCAGTACCAGCCGCGCATCGTATGCGGTTATTTCAGCATCACCGTCCACATCCAATACCGAACGATCCGCCGGAAATTCCAGCCCTACTGCGGTGCGCAGCACGTATCTGGCGTCTGCAGCCGTGACGCTGCCGTCTCCGTCCGTGTCTCCGAACCGTTGCGCGGAAACACAGTAGGA
>JAFSXY010000103.1 GCA_017443805.1 Clostridia bacterium
CATGGCGCTGTGGTACGTCTTTGCCTGCATCGGGATCTATCCGTTCTGCCCCGGCAAAAACGAGTACGTCCGCACCAAAAAGCTTGTAAGATCCGTAAAGATCCTCGGAAAACCGTTTGACGCGGACAGCTTTTCGGGCAATACCGTGCCGTACGAAAGCGTCCGCATAGCGGCCGCTGCGCGGACGCAGTGATGTGTCGCTTGCGCGACGTGATGCACGCCTGTCGGCGCGTGATGCGTTTTCGCAAGCGAAAACATGATGTGTTCCGCCTGCGGCGGAACATTATGGAAAACGCTGCGCGTTTTGATTATTATCCCTACCCCCTGACCCCTGTCCCCCGGTTCCTGCCCCCTGGTTATATGCTTTCTCCAAAAATAACGGGTGCGTCGCTGAAAAAGCGGTGCACCCGTTTACAGTTGTTTTTCGCGGACGATTGGTAATCGTCCCTACAGGGTTTGTTTAAATATCGAATATTGTAATCAAAACGCGGCGGCGGTTTTGTACGTCAGCAGAACTTTTTGAAAAATTCAACAAGCTTCTGGAACAGCTGCCGGATGATCTCCAGGAAGGACAGACGTCCGGGTGTGGGATCGGTCGGCTCTATGGTCGGTTCGCCTTCCTCGGGGATCTCAAAGGAAAACGTGATGGAATCGTTAAACGCGCCGATACCCGTAATGGTCACGGTGCCGCGGCGGGTCTCCGGATCAAACGTATAGTCAACGGTGTAATCCGTATCGGGAACCAGCGTATTGTCGTCCATCATAACCGTTACGTCGGGCAGGATCGTGCCGTTCTCGCCGTTGATTGCATGTACGGTGATTTCGGCGCGGGAAATGGAGCTCGGTTCCGTGATTGCAAAGGTCACGGTTTTGGAGCCTGTGTAGTCACCTATGCCGAAAACAGTCACGGTTGCGGTCCCCACTTCGATGTTGTTTTCGTAGGTTACATAATAATCCGTACCTTCAATCAAGGTGTTTTCGTCCAGTATGACGGTCACGTCAGGTCTGATCTTTTTTCCGGTATAAATCTGATCTTCCACTGTCACGGCAGCGTCGGCAAGGTCGGGAATATACTCCGTGATTTCAAAAGTCTGCGTTACAGTGCCGGTGTAGTTATTGATACCGGTGACAGTCACAGTGGCGGTACCGATCCCGGTATTGTTTTCATAGTCTACCGTATAGTCCGTGTCTTTGAGCAGTTCAGTCCCGTTCAATGTAACGGTCACGGCAGGTGTCAGCGCTGTGCCGGTGTAGATCTGATCTGCAACAGTTACAGTCGCGCCGGAAATGTCCTCGGCAAGCGAGAGACCTTCCCAGATCCATCTGCCCGCCATGTCTCCGCCGGTATAGGCGTCCATCAGCTCTTCCGCCGTATACTTCGTTCCGTCGCCGCCCACTTTGATCCATTTGCCGGTAAAGGGATCGATATCAGACGGCTCGGGAAGGTCCGCGTATTCGGTATAAATTTCTCCGTGATCCTCATTAATTGAGGTGAATCGGTAATCCGTGCCGAGTACCAGAGAAGAAAGCGCGTTGCTGCCGCTGAACATTCCCTCCAGCGTGCTAACGTTTCCGGTGTTGAAATTAGCGATGTTCAGCGTCTTCAAAGAAGTACAACCCGCAAACATATAACTCATTTCCCAAACGTTTTGCGTATTAAAACCGGAGAGATCCAAAACGGTCAGAGAATTGCAGCCGGCAAACATTCCGTTCATCGTTTGCACTTCTTGAGTTTTGAAGTTTGAAAGATCCAGCTCGGACAGAGAAGAACACATCGTAAACATGTAATACATATTTGTAACGTTTTCGGTGTTCAGATTGTCAAGCCCGACGATTTGTTCCAGGTTCTCAAACCCGTAAAACCACCAACCGGTGCAGACCGGCGCGATCTCATCAAGGAAAAGCACGGTCTTAACGTTGTAATTGATACTTTGCCACGGAACATTGCAATCCTCAAATTGTGTTTGCAGGAAATCGGTATAGTATACGCCGGGGATCTCATCGCCGTTTGACCGTACGATGCAGCCGTCGCGGGGTGTCCCTACGCAGAAGGTCAATGTTTGCGCCGCCTGGTTATACACGGCATAGGCGCTTTCGCTCTCGGCAAAAGAGACCGCCGGCATAAACGCCGCCAGCATGCAAAGCGATAAAAGAACAGATAAAAATTTAATTGTTTTTTTCATGATGATACCTCCTTTTATACATCTTCTATTTTATCATAAAAGGAGTGATCAATCAAGCATTTTACAAAAAAATGCGGGGGAGGGATGCAATATTTGTGCAATATAAACATTCTTTTGTTCAATTTCTTTTTGTAAAATAAGTTATATCAGCGTAGACGGTTTTAACGCATCAACACCATCAACAGGTTTATAAGGATCACGCCCGGCACGCCGCCGATGGCGGAGACTGCAATGCTGAACCCGTTCAGCGGCAGCTGAAAATCAAAAAAGGAGCAGATGAAATCCGCGGCGAAAAAGGCTGCGATCCCCGACAGGGCCGAGAGAAACGCATACCGCAGCTTCAGTTTTTTGAACGTGTAAAGCAATACCGCCGCGCCCGCGGCGCCGAAGATCAAAATAAACGCTTTCATAGTTCCTCCCCGCGACCGTTCTTTGTAAAGCATATGCCCGTCCGATGAAAGAATATGCCGGATAAGCGGCGGAAAAAAATAAAAAAGGCCGTCTTTTTTATCGCACGCAGGGCATACTGTGAATATAATGTAGTATCTCACGTTTTCGGAGGAACGCGCATGGATCGGCATTCCAAAGCATATGAGCAGTACTGTTGGGTGATGGAAAAAAATATCGTGTTTGAGGAAACTGTTTTTCACAACGGCACGCATGAGGTCCGCTGTACGCACTTTTCCGAGTGCAGGGATTGCGGCGGCTGCAGGAACAAAAGCCTGAAAAAAGTTCTGCACGGTTGACTGACAGGTATTTTTTTGCTATACTGTTAGCCGAAAAATAAAAGGGAAGTGACAGCTATGGAGATCCTTTCTCTGTGCCCCACGGTAAAAGAGACCTTGTGGGGCGGACGCAGACTGATCGAAGACTACGGCTTTGTTTCCGGCGGCGACAACGCCGCGGAGGCGTGGCTTTTATCCTGCCATCCGGACGGGCCGAGCTACGTGCAGAACGGAAAATACCGGGGCAAAACGCTTGAACAGGCCATCGCGGCCGAGGGGATCGGCGTGCTCGGGACAAACAATGCGGACAAAGCGGATTTCCCGGTGCTCATTAAGCTGATCGACGCTGCGGACAAGCTCTCCGTACAGGTGCATCCCGATAACGGCTATGCACGCAGGGTGGAAAACGAAAACGGCAAAACGGAGGCGTGGCTGATATTGGACGCCGCGCCGGGCGCGCAGCTTGTTTACGGCGTGAACAGGGAAGTCGACCGCCCGGCGTTTGCGCAGGCGGTTGCGAACGGTACGCTGGATACGCTTTTGAACTTCGTGTCTGTCAAGGCCGGCGACGTGGTCTTTATTCCCGCGGGGATGCTGCACGCCATCGGCGCGGGCATTCTGCTTGCGGAGGTGCAGCAGAGCTCCAACACCACCTACCGCGTGTTTGATTACAACCGCCGCGATAAAAACGGCAAATTGCGGCAGCTGCATGTGCAAAAGGCGACGGACGTGGTGGACCTGCGCGTGCCGACGGGCAGTTTTGCTCCCATGGGAAAAAGGACCGTTCGCCCCGGCGGCGCAAAAACGCTGCTCACAAGCTGCGCCTATTTTTCCATGACAAAAACGGAGGTCTCCGGTACGCTGGAGGACGCCGCGGATGATCGGAGCTTTGTCTCCCTGCTGGTCCTTTCCGGCGAGGGTACGCTTGCGGGCAACAATCAGACGATCGTACTTAAAAAGGGCGTCAGTATTTTTGTCCCCGCCGGGACCGCTTACACGCTCAACGGAGAAATAACGCTTCTGGAAACCGGAACATAAACGAAACATGTCTTTGCTGACCTGTCAAAACATAACAGTTGCCTACGCGCAGAGAGAGATCTTTCGAAACGTTACCTTTTCCGTGGAAAAGGGAGATAAGATCGGCCTCATCGGCGCCAACGGCTGCGGAAAAACAACGCTTTTCAATACGCTCACCGGTCAGGTGCAGCCGCTGGAGGGCGGGATCTTCTGCGCCTCCGGCATGTCGATCGGCACGGTGGCGCAGCACAGCCTTGCCGGCAGCCGCAAAACGGTCTACGAGGAGCTTTTATCCGTGTTCGAGCCGTTGATGGAGCTGGAACGCCAAATGGAGGAAAACGACCGCAAGGTCTTTTTGACCGACGGCAAAACGCCGGAATATCTGGAGCGGCAGGCTTTCCTCCGGGAGAGCTATCAGGCGAACGGCGGGCTGACCTACGTCGCCCGTACGCACGCGGCGCTGTCAGGGCTCGGATTTACAAAAGAGGAAGAATTGCTCCCGGTCTCGGACTTAAGCGGCGGGCAGCGCACAAAGCTGAGTCTCGGCAAGCTTTTGTTGAGCGCGCCGGATATCATGCTGCTGGACGAGCCGACCAACCATCTGGACGTCAAAAGCGTGGAATGGCTGGAGGATTTTCTTTCCAAGCAGACCGGGGCAAGGATCGTGATCTCGCACGACCGGTATTTTTTGGACAGGGTCACCGAAAAGACCATGGAGCTGCGCGGCGGAAAGCTGTATACGGGCAAGGGCTCTTATACTGCTTACAAAAAAAACCGCGCGCTGCAGCTGGAAAGCGACCGGCGGGAGTACGAAAAAGGGATGACGGAGATCCGCCGGATCGAAAAAATGATCGAACAGCAAAAGCGGTTCAATCAGGAGCGCAACTATATCACGATCGCCAGCAAGGAAAAGCAGATCGAACGGATCCGTGCTGCCCTGCCGGAGCTGCCGCCGCCGGAACGCGGGTTCAAGCTGCGCTTCGGCGAGGTCACGCGCACCGGCGATACGGTTTTGTATGTGGAAAAGCTTTCCAAGGCCTACGGGGAGAAAAGGCTTTTCTCCGACGCTGGCTTTACGCTTTCCCGCGGCGACAGGGCGTTTCTGCTGGGGCCGAACGGCTGCGGCAAATCAACGCTTTTGTCAGTTATCATGCATCGGACGCAGCCGGACGCGGGCCTGTGCCGCTTCGGCGTGGGCGTAAAAGTGGGATATTTTGAACAGACGCAGCGGGAGCTTATGGAGGATAAAAGCATCCTGCAGGCGCTTTACGACCGTTTTCCGCGGCTGACGCTGCCCGAGCTGCGCAGCCGCCTCGGCGCGTTTTATTTCCGGAACGACGACGTGGAAAAACGGATGTGCGACCTCTCCGGCGGCGAGCGTGCGCGCGTGGCGCTGCTGATCCTGATCCTGCAAGCGCCCAATTTCCTGATCATGGACGAGCCGACGAACCATCTGGACGTTTCCTCCCGCGAGGTGCTGGAGCAGGCGCTTGCCGAATACGAGGGCACGTTGCTGTGCGTCTCGCACGACCGGTATTTTGTCAACCGCCTGGCGACAAGGATCTACAGCTTTGACGGGGATGTGATCCGCGAGACCGCGGGCGGCTACGACGCGTATCTGGAAGCCCAGCGGCAGCCCGCGGCCGCTGCTTCGGCGTCGGGAGCGCCGAAAAAAACAAACGCCTATCTGCAGCGCAAGGAAGCCGAGCGCGCCGAACGTAAGCGGTTGTCCCGGATCGAAAGGATCGAGGAATTACTGTCAACTCTTTCTGCCGAAAAGGAAAAAATTACGGAGACGCTCGGGGATCCCGAGGTCTCCGCGGATTATGAAAAGGTTTTGGAATACACAGGCCGCCTGTCCGCAATCGCCGAAGAGCAGCAGACGCTGGAGGACGAGTGGCTGACGCTCAGCGCGGATTAGGCTCAAACATTGATGATGCGCAGCGTCAAGTCGTCGCAGACGGTGATATTGAGCACGCGGGAGGCGATATAGTCCGCGTCCCAGTCGGTCGCGTATTTGAGCACCACGGTGGTGGTGCCGGGACGCAGTCCGGAAAAGATAAAGCGGTACGTATGGTTTACGTCGTTATACTCGCTGCTGAAAAGCGAAACGATGGTCTCGTCCTCTATCTTGACCAGCCAACTGCTGTCGGAGTCGGCGTTGCCCTGCAAAGAGATGCCGGAAAGCGGCAGACCGTCAAAGATCGCCACCGGCGTGTCCACGTCCTCCGGGCCGCCCACAAAAATTTCGTTCCCGTTGTCGATCTCTCTGTGCGAAACGGGCAGCAGCTCGTCCGCCTGCCAGACGTATTCGGTCACAATGGCGTTCTGATAATTTAAGCGGTTGTAGGAGACGACTTTTTTCTCCTGCGTTACAAAGTCCGGATTTGGGATATTCGCAAGCGGGGAAAAGTAGGTAAAGCGCTTATTCTCCATGTCCCACAGCCAGCAGTCGTAGTAGCTGTTGAGCGACGTTTTGTCGCGCAGCAGGCGGAAATCCAGGTCGCCGTCAAAGTTCATATCTCCGCACAGCAGGATCTCATCCTGCCTGTTTGTCAGTTCCTCCGCCTTCTCCGGAGAAAAACCGTGCGCGCGCACGGTAAACAGCTCGGTATCGTAGCTGTCAAAAATGACCAGCATGCCGTCCTGGTAATACAGGTACAGCTTGCCGTAAATGGGACTGTTGATCACGCCGACCCGTTCGGCTTCTTCCTCGTCAAATTCAAATTCGCCGGTCGTTTCCTCCGGCTGTGTTTCGTCCTCCGTCGTCGGCTCGGTCGTTTCCGCCTTTTGCACGGCGGGCAGCGTGATCGGCGCGGCGGTTGCGGGTTCTTCGATCGTCGTATGGCCGCATGCGCAAAGCGAAAGCGCCCAGGCGGCAGCGAAAAGCAGGGGCATCTTTTTTTTGATCATCCGTTTCATCCTGCGTTAAGCGTCCTTTTTTCGTTTTTTATATCATACCATTTTTTTTTTCGTTATGCAATCCGCAAAAACGTCATATTGACAAAAAATGTGAAAAGATGTAAGATTGAAAAAAAAAGGAGATTTTCCATGAAAAAGTTTTTCAGTGAATTCAAAGAGTTCGCCCTCAAGGGCAGCCTGATCGACATGGCCGTCGGCATTGTGATCGGCGCAGCGTTCGGCAAGATCGTCACGTCCCTTGTGAACGATATCGTAACGCCGCTGATCAGTCTGTTGACCGGCAGCGTTTCGCTTACCGACTTAAAGCACGTGTTTAAGCCTGAAGTGCTGGACGAGGCGGGCGAGGTCATCCAGGCGGAGATCGCCCTGACCTACGGCAATTTCATCCAGTCGATCATCGATTTCCTGCTGATCGCGCTTTCCATCTTTATCGTGCTGAAGATCATGATGAAGGCAAAGGAAAAAGCGGAAGCGCTGCGCAAGAAGGAAGAAGAGGCCGAGGAGGAAGAGGCCGATACGGAGTTAAGCGTCCTGCTTGAGATCCGCGACGCCATTAAAAAGGACGCCGCCGAAGAAGCCGCGGAAGAAGCCGCCGAATAACGCATCGTATGAAAGAAAGCCACCGACAGCCGGTGGCTTTCTTTATTTGATAGGAAACTGTTCGTTTCCTATCAAACAAAAATGATTATAACGCCCGCCGATTTGCCCTTCGAGCACGGCGATGGCGAAAAAAAAGCGGCGCCGCTTTTTTATGATTGAACGGTAATTGTCAACGGGATCTGCAGCAATCTTTCGTCCGCGGTGGCCTCGGTCAGGCCGGAGGTGAATTCGATCTCCAGCACAGGGTCGTATTTCCCGGCCGCGTCCGAAGAAAACGTAAGCAGGATCTCGTACGTCAGCGGTATGCTCTCTTCGTTTTCCGCGGGCAGATATAAGTCCTGCGGCACGGCGTTTTCCAGCCCCGGCGTTTTGCAGAGGAAGATAAGCGTATCATAGTCCATGCCGGAAACGTTCAGATCGTCAAGTCTGGCAAAAAAATCCGCCTCGCATTTTTTTAAGGAAAGCGTTACGGCCGCCTGAAAGGTCTGCGTCCCCGCTTCGGTCTTTCGAAAAGTGAACGCGGTATTGTCCGCCGATATTTCCACCCGGTTGACGATATCGGAATAATAGCCGCCCGCAACGGCGGTCGGTTTGATCAGCGTTTTCGCCGCGTATACGCCGGCGGGGATCGCAACGGCCAATAAGGCGCTGAAAAGGATTGCAAGGCGTTTTTTTCTCATACTGCTCCCTCCGGATACGATTGTAAACGATGAAATGTGCGGTGTCAATGGAAAATGCGTGTGCGTTCAGGAAACGAATTCCTGTTCGCAGACGCGCAAAAAGCTTTCTCTGGTCAAAAAGGCGTTCAGTGTCTGCAAAAGACTTGCGCCTGCAAGGCGGGCGGGCAGACCGAGGCTGGCAAGCAGCCGCCGCCGATTATCGGCTGCATTTTCGCAGCCGGTCAGCCCTGCGAAATAAAGATCCGCGGTTGTGATCGGTTCGCGCGCCGGGTCGCCCGGACGTTCTTCAAAAACGCCTGCGCGGCGGATGGCGTCTGTCAGCGTTTCGTTCGGGATGCCCTCTACGCCGAGCTTTCCCTCTTTGGACGGCGAAGCCTTCCTTTTTTCTTTTCCGTAAACATCCGGGATGTAAACGTTTATGACGTCCGCGTCGGAAGCAAGCTTGCGTATAAACGCGCGGATCTGAAATCCGGCGCGGTCGCTGTCGGTCAGGATCAAAAGGCCCCTTTCACGCGCAAGGCGCTTAATAAACGCCTGTTTCTCGGCGTCGGAGAAAATGCGGAAGCCCTCTGTCGTAACGATCATGGCGTCGGTCAGCGCGGAAAGCCGCGCTTTGTCGTACCTGCCCTCTACAATAATGACTCTGTCCGTATGGAACATGGCGCTTACCCCGCCAGCGCCGCCAGCGACGAGAGTACCTCGGTGAGCAGGGTCCCGGCGTTTACGACGCTTGATTTGCTTTTTACGTCCGCGTCCAAAAGAATATCCAACGACTTTGTGATCTGCTCCATCGAGCTCTTTTTTGCGAAAGCGCTGATCTTGCGGAAGGCGTACGCGTATGTTTTTTTGTTGTAGCCGAAGCTTTCGGCAAAATCGTCCGCCGTTTTGCCCGCCTCCCGGGCTGTTTTCAGGCGGTAAATGTTGACGTATGCGCCGGACAGCGCGCCGAGAATGGCCTGCAGGGACGTTTTTTGGCGCAAAAGCTCCGTGGCGGTCTCAAAGGCGCGGTCGGCGTTTCCCGCAAAAAGCGCTTCGCTGACTTCAAAAACGGAGGCCTCCACCGTCTTGATGACCGTACGGTCGATCATCTCTTTTGTAACGGCCTGTCCCTCGGCGTAGGCGCAGACCTTGTCAAGCTCGCTGCGCAGCGTCATCGTGTCCTCTCCCGCACGGTCGATCAGGTATTCCGCTTCGTCGGGGGAGAGCGTGACGCCCCTTGCCGCCGCGCCCTTTATCAGCATCTGCACGGTTTTCCGGCGGGTGCGGTGGGAAAGGTTGACCGCCGCGCCGTATTTGGCAAAGAGGTCGATCACCGCGTTCCATTTTGTGTTTGTCTTTTGATCGTAAGTAACCGGCAGACGGCCGAAAAAGAAAATCAGCACGCTGCTTTCCGGCACGTCCGCAAGCCGTTTTTCAAAGGCCTTCAGCTGCGTTGAGCCGAGCTGGTTGAGCGGATGATCCTTTATCAGCAGACAGGTTTTCTGCGCCATCATGGGCAGGTTTTCCGCATCGGCAAATACGTTTTCCAGGTCCGTTTCGTCTTCGTAGACGTGAAAGTTAAAAAATTTCAGGCTGTCGTCCACGGTCTGCGAAATAAGCTTATCGCGGTAGTATTCTTTTAAGTAGGCGTCGTCGCCGAAGATACACCAGATATGCGTCTGCGTTTCCGTTTTCAATAGGCGGGCAAACGCGTCCTCATCCAGAATTGCCATAGTGTCACCTGCTTTTTTTTATTTCATGATATCCTGCAGCAGCGCCCGGTATCGCGCCGTATCGACGGCGGATAAACGGTCAGCGTCGGTACCCACTGAAAAGCGTACGCCGATCTTTCTGCCGAGATGGAAGTATAAGCTTATAAATGCACGGTAAAGCCGTAAACGTCCTCAAATTCCCACACGATATAAGCGCCTTGATAACAGTTGATTTGCTGCGGTTCATACGCCCGCAGGAGACGCGTCCGCCGTAAGGCAGGCAACGATCTGCTCCAGCGCGCCGATGGGGGATTGCTTCGGCAGCAGGCGCACGGCGTAATACGGTCGGCCGGAGGCGTTTGCGCGCACGCGGCCGCGCAGGACGGAGAGCTTTGCAAGCGTAACTTTATCCAGCTCGCTCACATACAAAATCAGAGCGTTGTCGCGCTGCGTGATCTCGGAAATGCCGTTGTCCGCGGCGGCGTTTTTCAAAAGCGCCACTTTTATAAGGCCCATCACGCTTTCGGGCGGTTCGCCGTAGCGGTCGATCAGCTCGTCGGTGACGTCCATGGCGTCGTCGGGGGAATGGATGTCGGCGATCCGTTTATATATGGCGATCCGCTGCGGATAGCTTTCGATATAGGCGTCCGGGATATGGGCGTCGATCTGCAGGTCCACTAAACAGTCTTTGCGCGGCGGCGGGGAAGCTTCGCCCGTTTTCAGCATGGAAACGGCCTCGGTGAGCAGCTGGACGTACATATCGTAGCCCACCGTTTCAATGTGGCCGTGCTGCTGCGCGCCGAGCAGATTGCCCGCGCCGCGGATCTCTAAATCCCGCATGGCGATCTTAAAACCGGAGCCGAACTGCGTGAATTCCCGTATGGCGGACAGGCGTTTGTCCGCGACCTCCGACAGCTCCTTGCCGCGGCGAAACGTACAGTATGCGCTTGCGCGGCGGGAGGAGCGGCCCACGCGCCCCCGGAGCTGGTGCAGCTGCGCCAGGCCCATGCGGTCGGCGTCCTCTATAATAAGGGTGTTGACGTTGGGCACGTCCACGCCCGTTTCAATGATGGTGGTGCATACAAGGATATCGATCTCGCCCTCGACCAGCGCCTTCCACACGTCCGAGAGCTGCTCCTCGTTCATTTTGCCGTGCGCGACGCCGATGTTGGCGTCCGGGAAGAGCTTTTTTATTTCGGCGGCGCACTCCTCGATCGTTTCCACACGGTTGTGCAGATAGTAGATCTGCCCGCCGCGGCGCAGCTCCTTTTCCATGGCCTGCTGCAAAATGCCCCAGTCGTGCTCCACAACATAGGTCTGCACGGGGTAGCGGTCGGCGGGCGCCTCCTCGATCACCGAAAGGTCCCTAAGGCCCGTCATGGCGAAATTCAGCGTGCGCGGGATGGGCGTGGCGGAAAGCGTCAATACGTCCACGGTGGGGAACTTTTCTTTTAACCGTTCCTTCTGCGCCACGCCGAAGCGCTGCTCCTCGTCCACGATCAAAAGTCCCAGGTCCTTGAACTGCACGTCTTTGGAGATCAGGCGGTGCGTGCCCACAAGGATGTCCACGGCGCCGGCCTTTGTTTTGGCAAGCGTCAGCTTCTGGTCTTTGGCCGAGCAGAACCGGCTGAGCATCTGCGCTTCCACGGGGAAGCCCTCAAACCGCTGCATGACCGTGCGGTAGTGCTGCAGCGCCAAAATAGTGGTCGGCACCAATATGGCCACCTGCTTGCCGTCGCAAACGCACTTAAACGCGGCGCGCAGGGCGACCTCCGTTTTGCCGAAGCCCACGTCCCCGCACAAAAGCCGGTCCATCGGAACGGGCTTTTCCATGTCGTTTTTGATCTCATCGATGCTGTGCAGCTGGTCCTCCGTTTCGTCAAAGGGAAACCGGCGCTCAAAATCGTTTTGCATATCGATATCGGGCGAAAACGCATAGCCGGGCGTGGATTGCCGCGCGGCGTAGAGCTTTATCAGGTCCGCGGCGATATCCTGTACCGCTGTACGCACGCGCGCCTTGGTCTTTTCCCAGTCGCCGGAGCCCAGACGGTTGATCTTGACTGTCCGGCGGCCGTCTTCCTCACGCGGGCCGATGTATTTGGAAATGAGCTCCAGCTTTGTAACGGGCACAAACAGTACGTCGCCCTTTGCGTAGCTGAGCTTGATATAGTCCTTGGTCACGCCCTCCATCTGCACCTTTTCGATGCCCTCAAAAATGCCGATGCCGTTGGTCTGGTGCACCACGTAATCGCCCTTGTGCAGCTCTTCCAGAGAGCGGAACGCGTCGGCGTTCTTTTTCAGGCGCTTCATGGAGGCGCGGGAGGATTTTGCGTCCCGGCCGTAGGTGACGATCAGCGTTTTGCCCGCGGCGTAATCCAGACCGCCGGAAACGGCGCCGGGCATGACGTTTACGTATCCCGGCTGGAACGCGCCGGGCGTCCCTGTCGCAAGGAGCGCCGGGATGCCGTCGTCGGCAAGCTCTTCCAAAAGCCCCCTTGCGGCCTTCAGCGTGCCGGCAAGCACCACGATCGTATATTTGGCGCGCAGGGCGGGGGAGATATCCTCCGTTAATATTTTATAGGAGCCGTCCCAGCGGGAGAGCATGTTGACGTGGTAGCTGATCAGATCCTTGACGGGCGTATCGAAGCTGCCGCGCGCAAAGTTGTCAAGATACACGGTCTGCCGTTCGGTATAAGCGGCGCAAAGCCGGTCGAAGGTAACGGCGTAGCGGTCCAGCCCCCGGCAGAGCGCGCCGGATAAAAACAGCGATTTTATTTCCTCCGAGAGCAGCTTTTCGTAGGCTGCGGCCCGTTCCTTTACGGCGGAGGTCTCGCAGACGAAGAAGAATGCCTCGCTGAAATAGTCCAGGACCGTTGCCGGTTTTTCGTAGGCGAGCGGAAAATATTTGTCCGTATCGCCGGGCTTTAAGCCGCTTTGCAAAAGGGCGATATCGCGGTCGATGTTTTCCTTCGCGGCCGCGGCGGATTTGCCGCGCAGCCCTTTTTTCAGCGTTTCCAGCGCCTCAATGAACGCTTCGTCGTTTTCAAATAAAACCTCGCTGCAGGGCGGAACGGATACCTCGGGCAGCTCTTCCTCCCGCCGCTGGGACAGTACGTCAAAGCGGGAGATGCTGTCGATCTCGTCGCCCCAGAATTCCAGCCGGACGGGGTTTTCCTCATTGGCGGGAAAGATGTCCAGTATGCCGCCGCGGAGGGAAAACTGTCCCGCGCCCTCTACCATGTCGGCGTAGGAATATCCGGCGCGCACCAGCATGGCGCGCACTTCGGCAGTTGAAACGGTCTGCCCCTTTTTCAGAGTAAAAATGCGGCTGTCCAGCACCTGCGGCGGAACGGTGACCTGTAAAAGCGCCTCCGCCGAGCAGACCAGAACGTCGCACGTGCCGGCGCGTACGCGGGCAAGCGCGCCGATGCGTTTCTGCTCGTATTCCGTTGAACTGCTCTGCGCCTGAAAATTCAGGTCCCGGGCAGGGAAGACCGCTGCGCGCGTGCCCATGGTGCACAGATCGTCGCAGCAGCGCTCGGCGGCGCGTTCATCGGGCACAAGCACCAATGCGCCGCGCGAATGAACATCGCACAGCGCTTGGATCACCAGATGTTTGGCCGCGGGCCCCAGGCCCAGCACCCCGAAGGGATAACGCCCGTTTTTGACGTTGAGCGCAAGGGAGGCGTATTCCGGCCCTGATTGCAGAAGTTTGGAAAAAGCAGTCATACCTTAAAAGTGAAAGCGGCGTTCAGCCGTTAAATTTGTTCATGGCGGTTTCGGCGTCGCCGTCCAAAATGTAGGGTACGGCGTCCACCGCGCGTTCCATGGACGTGCGAAGCGTAGCAAGTTCCTCTTTGGAGAGCTTGCCCAGCACGTGGTCCTTTAAGTCTTCGTCCGGGTCCGCGCGTTCGCCGACGCCGATTTTTATGCGTGGAAATACGTCGGTGCCCAGCTGCGCGATAATGCTTTTTATGCCGTTGTGCCCGCCCGCGGAGCCCTTTGTACGGATGCGCAGCACGCCGGTCGGCAGCGAAATATCGTCGTATATGACAAGGATATGCGCCGACGGGATCTGATAGAAGTAAGCCGCTTCACGGATAGCAGCGCCGGAATTGTTCATATAGGTCTGCGGGCGCATCACAAGGCAAGAATGTCCGTCGATATCCGCCGTGCAGCACATGGACTGGAATTTGACTCTGTCCGGCTTTACGCCGTATTTGTTGCATAAAACGTCCACGCACAAAAAGCCCGTGTTGTGGCGGGAGTATTCGTATTCTTTTCCGGGGTTTCCAAGCCCCGCTATGATAAATTGCGGTTTGCCGACGGCGCGTGCGGACGGCGCCGTTTTTTTCTTAAAAAAAGCCATTCTCAAATCTCAATTCGCAAAACTCAATACTTCTTTTCTCTGTACGGCTTGCGTTTTATTACCCAGTTTTCTTTGTTCGTCTGCCGCTGGCGGGCGATGGATAACGCGTCGTCGGGCACGTCCTCCGTAATGGTGGAGCCGGCCGCCGTATAGGCGCGGTCGCCCACGCGGACGGGCGCAATGAGGTTTGTATTACAGCCGATAAAGGCGTCGTCGCCGATCACGCAGCGGTTTTTGGTCTTGCCGTTAAAGTTCACGGTCACCACGCCGCAGCCGAAGTTTACGCCCCTGCCGACGTCGGAATCGCCTACGTAGGTCAAATGCGAAACCGCAGTGTGCTCGCCTACAACGGAATTTTTGACCTCCACAAAGTTGCCGCAGTGTACGTGCTCGCCGATTACGGTGTTCGGCCGCAGATGGACGAACGGCCCTAAATTCGCATTGTCCTTTACGGTCGCTTCCTCCGACTGTACGCTGTTCAGCGCGCAGCCGTTGCCGACGGTCGTTTTGTACAGCACCGTGTTGGGGCCGATCACGCAGTCGCTGCCAATTTTGCATCCCTCTTTGATGATCGTACCGGGCAAAATGACGGTGTCCGCGCCGATCTCGGTTCCGGGGTCGATCAGCACGCCGTCGGCGCAGGGGATGGATACGCCGGCGTCCATCAGCCTTGCGATCACCTTTTTGCGAAGCAGCTCGTTTAATTGGGCCAGCTGCGCGCGGGAATTGGCGCCCAGCACTGCGTCGGCGTTATCGGCCGTAAAAGCGCCCACGCGCAGGTGAGAAGCAAGCGCAAGGCTGACGGTATCCGTCAGGTAGTATTCGCCCTTGGAATTGTCGTTTTTGATCTGCGGCAAAAGCGCCAAAAGCGCGTCCGCCCGGAACCACATTGCGCCGGAGTTTATTTCGTTGATCTTTTTCGTTTCGGCGTCGGCGGAGGCCTCCTCCGTGATGGCGATAAAATTCTCGTTTTTATCCCGCACGATCCGGCCGTAGCCGTAGGGGTTCTCCACTTTGGCGGAGATCACGGTCTGCACAAAGCCGTTTGCGGTGTGGTAGGAAAGTGCGTCCGAAACGGTTTTACTGTCGATAAACGGCGCGTCGCCGTTTAAGATCAGCACGTTTGCCCCACTGTGGCGTGCAATGAATTCCACTGCCTGCATCACGGCGTGGCCCGTGCCCAGACGCTCGGTCTGCCGCACAGTCTCGGCGCTGCCGGCCAGGTGCGCTTCCAACAGCTCCGCCTTGTAGCCTGTTACAACGCATACGTCGTTTATGCCCGCGGCGCGCGCCGCTGCGATCACATGGTCGATCATCGGCCGGAATAAAAGTTCCGCCATGACCTTCGGTTTTTGGGATTTCATCCGGGTGCCCTCGCCCCCGGCAAGGATAACGGCACAGTTGTCTGCCATATGTCAAACCTCCGGTTGCACATAATATATCATCTTATTCTATCATATTATACGGGAGAAATCAATTGAAAAAGACGAAAAAAACCGGCGTTCGGCACGCCGGTCTTAATAAGGTATTCGAAAGATAATCAGAGGGAGTTATTGCCAGCGAACTCTGAACGGCGGTTTGGTTATCCAACTGAATACGCCGAATAGTCTTATCCACGAATTATGACCATAGCCTTCGCTCAAAAGTATCGTGTCGTAATACAGCCCACAGTATAACACCGCGTTTTCGTCGCATACAAGCACCCAGATTCCGTCGAATATATCTTGGTCTTCACCGCTTTCATCGGTCGTACAGTTGTAGTCAAATGCAAGCGCCAGCTTTCCGTTTTTATAAGAAAGATATTCTGTTTCTTTAAGAATGTCCAGGGGTTGGACGTCGTAATAATCAGGTGTCCAGTCCGTTTGACCGTCCGTGAACAGTTTATCGGTCTCAACGGATATCGCGTGCGAATAAACGCCGTGTTCCTCTGTAAAAACGTGCAGCCGGGTATCTGTTAATACAGCGATCCCTCCGGAGAGATCCGCCGCCCATTGAAACGCGTCCCCGTCGCTTGGTTCAAAAAGATAAAGCGTTTGCAGTACGTCCATGGTGTTGATGTCCAGCCTTGTCAGATATATCGCGCTGTCTTCTAAGCTGAAGACCAGAAGCTCCGTCTGCGCGCGGTTGACGGTGATCTTTACGATGCTTTTATCCGAATCAGTCCGATAGACCGCGTGCGGTTCCGGCGCAAAGGTTTCGTCATTTGCGTCGTCCGTCTCCTCGTTTGCTTCATAGGAAAAAGCGCAGACGCTGTTCCAATGTGTGAAAAAGCACATTTTTAATGCCGGCGAAACGGTGATGTTATTGAGAAGGCTTTTCATAGAGGGGCCATAGTAATTGATCCCGTACTGCGCAGCGACGCCGGAGATCCGGTCTTCCTCCGAATTTGAAACAAACATTTCGTCGCTGCAAAAAGAGTAGACAAAAACGTCCTTAACGGTCTCGGACGGCTGCGAATAAAGAAACAGGTCCAGTTTGCTGTTGTATTTTGAAATTTCCGTTGAAAGGTATTTATCCCCTGAAAACGTTGAGGTCCATTGGGTGTTTACAGAATCATAATACGTCTGAAACGTGATTTCCAGATCCTGTGCCGCTGCGGGATCTCCGTACAGCGTTTTCTGATATGCCTTTATTCCGGAGAACAGCGCGCCGTATTTTAACAATACCGTGTTATAGGCAGCGCAGGCAAGCAGCGCAAATATAAGCAGGATCGCCGTATAGCGTTTCATATCTGTTCCTCCCCCGTAATGGCGTTCAGCGCCTTGCTCACGCGGTCTGCCTGATAGTGATACGTTTCCTTCACGTAATCGATCAGACTGGTCCCGTTTTCCTCCAGCTCGTCGGTTGTTATATCGCCGACGATCCTGCCTTTTTTGATCAGTACGGCGCGGTTGATAAACGCGGAGACCTCTTCGATCAGATGGGTTGAGATCAGTACGGTCTCGTTTGGTCCCAAAATGCCCAACAGCACCTTGTAAAAATCCTCGCGGTTGAAGACGTCGTTTCCGGCGAATGGTTCGTCCATAATGATATAGTCCGCGCCCTGGCACAGGGATAAGATCACCTCAAACTGGTTCTGCTGGCCGGTGGAAAAATGGCGCAGCGCCTTGTGCATGGGCAGGTCGAAAAAGTCCATGAGCCCCTGAAAGCGTTTATCCGAGAAGTTCTTAAAGTTCGATTTGTAAAAATCCCGGTGTCCTGCGGCGGTCAGGTTCGGGAAGAAGGAGTGCTCGCAGGTGGCAAAGGAGAGTTTTTCAATATTTTTACGGGTGATCCGTTCGCCGTCCAGCGTGATCTTTCCCTCATACTGCAAAAAACCGAAAATGCACTTCATCAGCGTGGTTTTGCCCGCGCCGTTTTCCCCGAACAGGCCCACGATCTCTCCGCGGGGCAGCGTGAGATTGACGTTTATAAGACTTGGCGCTTTTGTTCCGGGGTATTTTTTTGTTACGTTGTTCAGTTCAAGCATGGATGATTCCTCCGTAAATCATTTCAATGTGCGCAGGAAGTTGGTTCGCAGGGGTAAGATGAATGTAATAGTATCTGCAAAGGAGTACTGTGATGATTGCTGTGATGGCGCTCAGCCCCAGCAGGACTGCGGGTATGACAAGAATGCGTTTGTAAAGCTCCGACCGTTTCGGCAGGCGGCGCATCAGATAGATGCTTTTGCTTTCTCTGTAAAAAAAGACGTATCGGATCATTATCCAGACAAGGATGAGCAGGATCAACACGCCGAATCCGCTCATGCTGCCCTTGAACAGCTCCCTGAACGGCGGCATGACGTTGTTTTTCAAAAGCAAGTTGTCGTTCAGGTCGGTGAGCGCCCGGTCGTATTTTACTGAAAAAGAGCAATAGCAGAATATTGCAGCAACGGGGATCCCCGCTGCAAGAAGAACAACGTCCGTAGAACCTGCAATGCCGGGCGGGGAGAAGCGTCGGTATAACTGAACGAGTCTGTTCATTGAACGATGACCTCCGGTTCGGAATCCTCGGGGAATCTGAATATTTCATCCTCTCCCATATGCCTGATGTCGTAAATGATCTTACCGATCGTCAGGACCGTCATCGCGCCGAGGACGAAAAGGAAGTAGCTTTTCGTGTAGGTAAAAAGCGTTATACCCGCGATGAGCGCGATATAGATCCCCAGTTTATTGTTACGATGCGAGAACGAAAAATCCGCCACGCTGAAACCGAGCACGGCCGCAAGCGAAAAGTTGAAAGGAGAGAGCAAGGACTGCGGGAAATTGAATTCTCTGAACAGCTGAAGCGTGTAATACGCCGCCTGATCCTGCGGCAGGTTCACGCTGAAATAGTGTTTCTTCAGCAGAAAGAACGTAACCGCTTCCACGCTCCAGAATAATAAAAACCATACGGTGTTGATCAGCCCCTGCGTAAAGAAGATCGTTTTTTCTTTGATTGCCAGCCGCCGGAGCGTCAGATCCGGTTTTTTGTTGGAACCGTATTGCGACCCGCAAAGCAGCATTGTGAAAAGCAGGAAAGCGAGAATCAAAACAATTACATACGGGCCTAGCTGCGGAGTAACAACGGTTCCTCCTCCACTACTCCATGTGGACTTATCAATGGTGTTTTCAGCATTAAAGCTATACTGGTCAAGAGTATGCAACATATAATAATGGGAATCGGTTGCAAAATATTTGCTCAGACTGTCGTTCCGCAAAAAAAACGCGAGTACAACCTGTATGCCGCTCATGCCTGCCAAAACGGCAAGCACCTTAAAGATTGTCTGGCGGGTAAACAGCCCGCACACGGAAATAAACTGTCTCATTTTTTTCTCCTCAGTTCCATAAATTCTCGATCAGCCGGATGGCTTCGTTTTTGTCAAGGCCCATTTCCTTAAAGCTTTGGATCACGGAAACGGCGTCGCTTTCCAGTATTTCCCGTCGGATGCGCTCCACCTGTTCTTTTGTGATCAGCATGCAGCTCTTTGCGCCGGCGCGATTTTCCATCAGTTGTTCCTCCTCTAAAATGCGGTACGCTTTTTGAATGGTGTTCGGGTTCACGCCGAGCAGCGCGGAGAGCACCCGACGCGAGGGCACTTCGTCGCCGTCCGTAATGACGCCTGCCACGATGTTCCGCTTAAAGTATCGGATGATCTGCAGATAAATGGGAATGCCCTCCTGCGGGCTGAAATTTTCAAACGAAATCATGTTGATTTTCCGTCCTGTTTCCTGCTGTATTACTCGTGTAATACACTTGTTGACCGTATTATAGCAGTAATACAGTTGCCTGTCAATACCAAAATGAAAGTTTTTTAAAGTTTTTTTCAGCCTCGGGAAAAGGCGGAAAACAAAGAAAAACGCGCCCCACTTTCACGTCAGGGCGCGTTTTCACGGATCGGGTCAAACGAAAACCG
>JAFSXY010000104.1 GCA_017443805.1 Clostridia bacterium
ATGAATTTCAGCTTTGCCGCGAGCAAAAGCGCCGCGTTGTCCGCCGGAATGAGCAGGGGCGTGAGCAGCACGTTCAATAAAGGCTTTACGGGCGTAAAGCCGGCCACGTCCGCGCGCGGGGCTGTTTCGAAAATGCGCAGAACGGCGTCTTGAACGGAAAGAAAAACGCAGCGTTCTCCTTCGTCCGGCGTAAAGCGCAGGATGCTCCCGGTCGCCGTTTTACCCGCGCAGAGGCTGCCGGTTTGCATGCTTTCGACGGCTGTCCGGATGCATTTTGCCGCGGCGTAGCGCAGGTATTCCATGCAGTCGCTGTTGACGCCGGAAACGGCGTTTGCCGCTTTCTTTTCGGAGCGCACGGCGATGAGGTTTTTCAGCGCCGCTTTCGGCAGATCGCCCCAAAGTCCCACCGTGTCCGCGCCGCCCGGATCTCCCGTGGCGAAGAGGTTTATGCTGCGCAGGTCGTATTTATCCGCTGTTTCCCGGAGGGACAAGCGGATCTCTTTGACCTCGGCGTTGGACAGTCCCGCGCAGTCGAGGCTCGCAAACACGTGCGCGCCTCTGCCGCTGCCGTCGGATACGGCCACGGCGCGGATAAACTGCGGCTTCGGTACGCTTTCAAGCGTCCGTTTTTTTCCGTCCGAGCCGCTCACGTATACGTCGCCCATTGCGACGGCGGGCGTCAGCTTTTCGGATGCGTAGCCGAGCGACCACGCGGCGTTTTCGGCAGGTTCAGATAAAAAGCGGCCGCTGCCCTCATAAAACCCTGTATAGTCCGGACGGTAAAAATTGCCTGTTGTTTTGTCCGGTACGCCGTTTGCCAGCTTTCCGCAGACGGATTGTACGGTACTGTCTTTCATTACGGATACTCCTTGTTTGCGTTTTGATTGTCAGTCTGACGGCGAACTGCCGAAAGCGCGGCGGATGAAAAATTCCGCCGTTTGGAAGCCCTGCGTCGGTTCGGTGAGCGCAAGCGCCAGGCAGCCGTTGTCAAACACGGCGGCCGGCAGGGGATAGTCGACCGCGACAAAGCCGTCCGGCAGCAATTCGTCGGTAAACGCCCGGTTGATTTTGCCGCCGAAAGCCGGGCCTTCATAAATGAGGTTTCCGTTTGCCGTGATTTTGAAACGGGCGCTCTCCGCAGGCGGCTCGTTTTTGTACGTGACCGTCAGCGTGTAGTCTGTTCCCGGCAGAAAACCGCCGCGGCGGCAGTACAGCGCAAAGTGGTCAAAAAGCTTGAATAAACAGACAGGCAGGCTGCCGTCGTTGTATGTGGGACGGTCGCCGAGCACGTTCATATAGTGCTCCGGCAGCTGTTTTTCGCCCAGCAGCGCAAGGGGATGCAAAGAAAAGGAAAAATAGAATTCGTCGGGCTTTCCTTTGTTTCGGTCAAGCGCCCGCCGAATGGCGTCGGCGGCGTCCGCAGACGAAAGCACGCTTGCCTTTTTGATCTGTCCGCGCAGCCATAAAAGGTCGGTGACCGGCAGGTCGATGGTGTCCAGCGTGGCGCCGCGTTCCCAGCCGGATGCGCGGTGTTTTTTTACGGAAAGCTGTATGCCGATGAGGCCGAACAGCTTGTCGGCGTCCGCATCGAGCTGTTTTCGCAGCGCGGCGGTCTTTTCCGGCAGCGGCGTTTGCAGCAGCGTATCCGCACCGGCAAGATCGCCTTTTAATAAGAGCGGCCGCGCCTGTCTGAGCAGCGCTGTTTCAAACAGGATTTTTTCCCCGATATATGCATCGCACCGCGCACGGAACAGGTGCAGCAAAAAGCGCCAGTTCTTATCGTTTTCCGGCGTGCGCATGTCTTCCCACACTGCGCGCGTGTGTTCGATCCCGGGGTTTGTCTCCGGATCGCCGAGCCAGTTGCGCTCAAGCCCCAAAAGCGCGTCGGCGGCGGTTTCTGCGTCACAGAACGGCAGGTAAAGCCGCGCATAGTCCTCTAATATTTCGCGGACCGGCGTGTCCGGGTCCCATTCCAGCGCCGACCATACGGCTTTGTTCAGGTCGTCGTTCACGCCCTCGGAATAGCTCACGCTGCCTATCGTATAAGGGGAGGCGTTTCGGTGCAGCTTTGCATATTCAACGGGGCGGGGGTTGACGCACTCGCGGCTGAGCGCGGCGCAAAAGGCATAGTGCCAGTCGTCCTCCTCAAAATGTACGGGGTATTCGCAGCGCAGATTATGCGTGATATCGGGATAAAAACGCAGCGGCAGATTTTGGGGTATACGTCTGCGCAGGGTCTCTATGTCAAACGCGTGGTTGGGTCCTGTGATCACGCCGTCCAGAAAGTCGGCTTTTTCCGCTTCCCGCAGGAAATCTTCGCCCCAGTCCGGCGCGTTGTGCGGCGCCTGAGCGGAAATATACAGCTTTGCATTCGGATGATGCTGCTTTAACAGCTTTCCGATCTCACGGCCGCGCGAAAAAAGCTCCTTCGCGGGCAGCTCGCCCGGATCGCTGCCGGGGATAAACAGCGCGTCGATATACGGCGTTTTTTCAAAGATCCGCGTCCGGTTTTCCAGCGCTTCTTCCAACGTGTCCTCGCTGTTCGGCAGCCAGAGCGAAACGTTCAGCCCCAATGCGTGCGCGTCGGCGGAAGCGGCGGTGAGCAGCGTTTGCTCTTCCAGCTTCATCAGCTCGTTTCTTTCCGTTTTTTTGCCGCGCGGCGGAATGTGCTCCACCGTATTCATGCCGAAAAACATCAGCTCCAGACTGTAGCGTGCAAAGTCCTCCGGCGCCCAGTTATCATACGTATTGGAAATGGGACGGTAACCCAGCTGGTGCCCGCGGACGGCTTTTGCAGGGCGATGCACGCCCGTAATGTCCGCGGCAAGCACGGTCTCGCCGCCGCGGCAGACGGTCTTGCGCAAAAACAGCCCTACGGCATAAATAAGGCCTCTTAGTCCGGCGGCGCAAAAAGTAAAAGTCTGTCCCGTGCGGGAGACTTCAAAAACGTCCGGAGACGAAAACGCGTCGGCTTCCCGCAGGAGGATGTCCCACGCGCCGGTATTCCGCCCGGCGTTTGCAAAACGCGCCGAAAACGCCGTGTGTAAGATCCCGGCCGCCTTTTTCTCCGCCGCGGTGACGGCGGTCACGGTCGGCAG
>JAFSXY010000010.1 GCA_017443805.1 Clostridia bacterium
ATCCTGTGACGACCGTTTGATAAAGTGCTCCGCGAGTTCATATTTGACGTTGAAATGGTGGTTTCCGTCAAACAAACCGTTTTTCTGAGCCAGAGAATATGCTCCGTCCATTTCTTCTGCAGATGTATGATCAGGCGTCCATATCCAGACAGGATACGGTTTTCCGCTATAACAAACAATCAGTTTCTCATGGTCGGACAATAACAATTCGCACGGCTTATCAATAATTCTTCTCAATACGGAAAATGTGTATCTATCATTCTCCAGTAATCTATAATCTCTGTCATCTGCATAATTGTCCATATCCGGCTCCTTTTCTTTAATACGTGCCATAGCTCGCTCTCTTCTGAAACATGGAAAGAGTATACTATATATTTCAGAATAAATCAATACATGGTATTCGATAATTCAGTTACGCTTTTGCATCGTGATTTTAAGGGCAGAAAACGCTTATATTTCAATATTTTTGTTCTTTATCATAGTTTTGGTAATAATACTATATTGCCATCCTCATTTCGACAGTGAAAACCCGAATAAAAAAAGGATTTCAAGGTCTAAAAGCGTGACACAATACTGTGAATCCAAAAATCTGTACTGGCATTGAATTGTATTCATTTATATGATCAACGGGTCCAAGAAGAAAAAACTGAAACGATTTCGGTACAAAAACACGGATCGATATCCGACGAAAATCTGCGAAATACAGGGAGTTTTCAAAATACGCTGTTACAGATATAAAATTGTATGGATAATAGTATTAATACCATACCGTGCATATCTTTCTGAATTTCATGACGAATTTCGTGATATTTGTTTTTGTTTTAACTTGCATTTTCGTGATTATTGTGATAAGATATGTATGGAAAAACCACAGATAACAACAGGGAGACGATAAACAATGCTGAAAAGAAAGATTTACGACGCACTTCTGGAGTGGAAGCAAAAGGGCGGAAAGACCGCGTTGCTCATCGATGGGGCGCGCCGTGTGGGAAAAAGCTATATCGCCTCCGCGTTTGCCGAGAAGGAGTATAAAAGCCATATCATCATCGATTTCGGCAACGCGCCGCAGGACATTCTTGATCTTTTCGTAAACGACAGCGGCGATCTCGACCTGTTTTTCGCAAAGCTCGGCGCGTATTATTCTACTGTGCTGCACAAACGGGACTCTCTGATCGTGTTTGACGAGGTTCAGCAGTTCCCGCGGGCGCGGCAGCTCATCAAATATCTTGTCGCGGACGGACGTTACGACTATCTGGAAACCGGTTCGCTGATCCGGCTGAAAAAAAACACCGAAAATATCATCATACCGTCCGAAGAGGAGCATATAGAGCTCTTTCCTCTGGATTTTGAGGAATTCCTTTGGGCAATAGGCGATGAGGCCACCGCGCCGCTGATCCGGAAATGTTTTAAGTCAAAGCAGCCGCTCGGTCAAGCTTTACATCGTAAGATCATGAACGACTTTCGACAGTATATACTTGTGGGCGGAATGCCGCAGGCGGTGCTTGCCTACATTGACGGCAAAAACTTTGCTGCGGCGGACGAAGCGAAACGGCAGATCCTGCAATTATACCGCGCCGACGTTTCCAAATTTGCGGCGGGATATGAAGAAAAGGTTTACGCCGTGTTTGACGGCATTCCCGGGCAGCTCTCAAAAAAAGAGAAAAAATACACGCTGGCGTCCATCAACAAAAACGCCCGGTTCCGGGCGTATGAGGATTCCTTTATCTGGCTGAACGAGGCGATGATCGTCAACGCCTGCTTTAACGCCACCGATCCGAACGTGGGGCTCGCCATCAGCGCCGACCACGCCACGCAGAAATGCTATATGGCGGATACCGGCTTGCTTGTGACGCAGACCTTCATGGACGGCGCGTTCACGGATAACGAGCTGTATAAAGCGATTTTGTTTGATAAGCTCGATATCAACGAGGGCATGATCATGGAAAATATCGTTGCGCAGATGCTGCGCCGGAACGGGCATAAGCTGTATTTCTACTCCCGTTCCGATCCCGATCATCGCGAGAATCATATGGAGATCGATTTCCTGATCACCGAGAATAAGAAGATCGCGCCAGTGGAGGTGAAATCCGGGAATTACCGCTCCCACGCTTCTCTCGACAAGTTCCGAAAAAAGTTTTCCCGCAAAATAGGTACTTCTTACATCCTCTATACGAAGGACGTGATGGAGAAGGACGGCATTCTGCACCTGCCGCTTTATATGGCAATGTTTCTGTAAATTTATCGCATTAAAGTGTTGAATATTTCTTGCCGTTGTGGTATGATAATCGTGGAATTCGGGTGATACGATTTTGATACGGTAATCCATATCACGATGGGTAACTCCGAGAAAAACAGGTCCCTTTTCGCTAAATAAATGGGCAAAAATACTGAATATGATCCCGGATAATACAGGATTAAGCGAGTGGGAATAATGTAAAATTTCCGGAATCGTTGTATTTTAACGATTCCGGTTTTTTATCCAAGGAAGGCACAAAACGCCTTTGGATTATTTTTATTACAAAGAAACAGTATCCGCATTTTCTGCCGTTGTCAGAATACGGCACGCCTCTGTCATAAAAAATCCTCCCATGATACTTTTTCACTGTATCATAGGAGGGTTCATTTTTTATTGTCCGGTTTTTGGCCGGAATTGCAGGTTTTGCGTCCGGGACCGCCGTTGTTTATTTTTCGGGAACGGGCTCCGGCGTTTCAGCTTCGCCGAAGACGGCAGCAATATCCTTGATGATCACCTGATCGCCTGTGAGCAGATAAGTCTCATAACTGCCGCAGTGGGGACACTTTTTTCCGTAAGCGGTGGTCTGATAGCTCTCGCCGCAGGTTTTGCAATACGTTCTGCCCTCGATGATGATCATTTCAAGTTCGGCTTCCTGCAGAAAAGCGGTTTTCTTTTTTGCCCAGTTGAACGCGTCGAGAAACAGATCCGGCACGACGGAGCTCACCTCGCCGACCTCCATTGTGATCTTCAGGACCTTTTCTGCTTTGTTTTCGGCCGCGACGGCGTCGACCTGCTCCAGCACGTTCATCACAATGCCGAGCTCGTGCATCAGTCCGTTCCCTTCTGCGCCTTTTTCCACTCCCTGCGCTTTTCGCGCATGATCTTTGCCTCTTCGGAGCCCGCGTTCAGAATGATCTTGCCCACGCGCAAGAGCTCATATTTCATAAGGCCGGTCACCTTATCCTCCGCCACGCGCATATCGGAGCACTTGGGATTGTCGCGGATCAGATGGATCGCGTCGAACTGACACTTGGTGGTGCAAAGACCGCAGCCGATACACTTGTTCGGATCTACGTAGGAGGCGCCGCAGGACAGACAGCGGGCGGTCTCGGTCGCAACCTGCTCCGCCGTCAGGGTACCGTGCAGATCCTTAAAGCTTGTGCGGTGGTCTTCGCTTTCGTCCATACCCGCTTCCTGACGGCCGGCATGGTCGTAGTCCGGGAAGGTGATGTCGTCTTTATTAAGGGGCGTATAGGCGCGCTTGTTTCTGCCGATGGTCATATGCGCCTTGGGCCGCACGTAGCGGTGCAGGCTTTCGGCTGCCTCATGGCCGGCGGCGATGGCGTCGATCACAAATTTGGGACCGGTGTAAACGTCGCCGCCCACAAAGATATCCTCTTCGGCGGTCTGATAAGTAAACTTATCGGCAACCGGATAATTCCCGTGCCAGAATTCCACCTTGGAGCCTTCCAGCAGCTTGCCCCATTCAATGCTTTGGCCGATGGCAAACACAATTTTTTCCGCTTTGACTGTGATCGTTTCGTTTTCATCATACGCGGGAGAGAACTTGCCCGCCGCGTCATACACGGAAACGCAGCGCTTAAAGACGATACCGGTCACCTTGCCGCTGTCGTCGGTCAGCACCTCTTTGGGCCCCCAGCCGTTGCAGATCTCGATATCCTCTTCCAGCGTTTCGGCGATCTCCTGCTTGGTAGCGGGCATCTCGTCGCGGGATTCCAGCGAGAACATTTTTACGCTTTCGGCGCCGAGGCGGTGCGCGTTTCTGGCACAGTCGACCGCTACGTTGCCGCCGCCCACAACGACCACGCTGCCGTTGAACGCCCCACGGTTTTCGTAACTTTTGCGCAGATAGGAAACGGCGATATCCGTTCCTTCGGCTCCGTCGTTCGGGACACCCGGGCGTCTGCCGCCCTGGCAGCCGATGGCGACGTAAAACGCCTTGTAGCCCTGCGCCCGCAGCTCGTCAAGCGTGACGTCTTCGCCCACGTTTACGCCGCAGCGGATCTCAACGCCGAGTTTTCTAAGCACGTCGATCTCCGCTTCGATCACGTCTTTTTCAAGCTTGTAGCCGGGGATCCCGTACGTGAGCATGCCGCCGGGCGTGGGATTTTTTTCGAACACCGTGGGCGTATATCCCATTTCGGCAAGGTAATACGCGGCGGAAAGCCCGGCCGGGCCGCCGCCGATAATGGCGATCTTTTCGTCCCATTTGCCGTAAATGCTTTGTACCAGCTTTTCGGGAACGTAGCGGTCCTCGCTTCTCAGTTCCAGATCCGCGACGAATTTCTTAACGGCGTCAATAGAGACGGGCGCGTCCACAAGCCCCCTGGTGCAGGCGTCCTCGCAGCGCTTGTTGCACACGCGGCCGCACACGGACGGGAAGGGATTTTCGGTCTTGATCATGGCGAGCGCCTCGCGGTATTTGCCGTCCCGCGCCAGCTTCAGGTACGCCTGGATCGGCACGTGGGCGGGGCACGCCGCTTTACATGGCGCGCTGCCCTGCTCGTAAGTATTGGACGCGACCTTTGTATCGCGGTAATTTTCGTCCCACGCATATTCGCCCCAACGGACCTTATCCGGCAGGATGGCATGCTTATACTGTACGGGAGAGCCGTCCTTTTTGCACAGCTTCTGCCCCAGCTTCACAGCGCCCGCCGGGCAGATCTCCACACATTTTCCGCAGGCTACGCACTTTTCACGGTCCACTTTGGAAGTATAGGCGCTGCGGGAAAGGTAGGGCGTATTGAACAGCATGCTGGTCCTGAGCGCGTTGCAGATGCGCACGTTGCAGTTGCAGATATCGAAGATCTTGTTCTCACCGTCAATATTGGTGATCTGGTGCACGTAGCCGTTCTTTTCGGCCAGTTCAAAGATCTCCAGCGCGCGTTCTTTCGTGATGTAATGGGCGCGGTGCGTTTCCACGGCGTAATCCGCCATGTCGCCGAGCTGCACGCACCAGTCGTTGACGTCGTCCGTGCAACCGTCGTCCAATACGGCGCGGGAAGCGCGGCAGGAACAGATACCGGCGGCGATATGGCCCTCATATTTATCGAGCCAGTAAGAAATGCGCTCCAGCGTGATGGCCTCCTGCTTTGCGTCGATGGCCTTTTCCACCGGAATGACGTGCATGCCGATGCCCATGCCGCCGGGCGCCACCATGTGGGTAACGCCCGCAAGCGGGATAAAGGTCATACGCTCAAAAAAGGAAGTAACGGCGGGATTCTTTTCGATCCGGTCCAGCGAGGAATTGAACAGCTCCGCGCTGCCGGGTACAAAGAACGGCAGCCGGTACCGCTTTACCTTCGGCGCGTCCGGGATGGGATGGTCGTCCTTCAGGTTATGGGTGTAGTTGTCGCCGTAATCGTATTCGATAATGCCGATCACGGCCATCTGCTCGTAAACTTCTTCCACGTGCTTCGGGTCCACGCCCTTATGCAGCTTGATCAGATCGTCCAGCGTATAGTGCTTGCGCAGCTTCATTTTGTTGCACATGTCCACCATTTCGGGCGTGAGCATTTCGCGCAGGCCCCAGTATTCGGGGTCGTTTGCACTCACGCCGCCGATCTTGTGCGCGACCACGTCCGTAATCTTTTTGCCAAGCTTGGCGTAGCTCTTCTGCAATTCCTTTTCGTTCTGGTATTTGCTGGTAACAACTTCGCTCTGTTTGGGCATAGCTTTCACACCTCAGATAATTTTTCTTATAAACCAGTTTTCCAGCGCGTCCATGTTTTCGCCGGTTTTTGCGGATACGGGGATCATTTCGGCGGCTCCGTTGCGCGCGCCTATGTATTTTCTGCACTGTTCCATATCAAAGTCAAAATAAGGGAGAGCGTCGGTTTTGCTGACGATCACAAGATCGCTTTTTTGAAATACCAGCGGATACTTGAGCGGTTTATCCGCGCCCTCCGGAACGGAGAGGATCACGATATTTGCCGTTGCGCCGGTATCGTATTCCGCGGGGCACACGAGATTGCCCACGTTTTCAAGAAAAATGAGATCGAGACCGTCTCCCAGCTCCCGCAGCCCCTCGGCCGTCATACCGGCGTCCAGATGGCACATACCGCCCGTGTGCAGCTGGACGGACCTGCAGCCCGTTTCCCGCGCCACGGTGACCGCGTCCACGTCGGAATCGATATCCGCTTCCATCACGCCGATGCGGAATTTGAGCGCCAGCCGGCGGATCAGCGCGATTAAAAGCGTCGTTTTACCGCTGCCGGGAGAGGACATCACGTTGACAAGGCTCACGCCCTTTTCGCGCAGGTCCCGGCGCAGTTTATCCGCCGCACGGTCGTTGTCCTCAAATACGCTTTTCGACAATAAAATGGTTCTGACTTCCTGCATATTTTTTATCAGAAGAACCTGCCGATGATATCTTTACTGGCGGCGCAGGTATCTTCCATATCGCCGAAAGAGATGATCTCGCCGGCATAGTAGGTGTTTTTACAGCCCTGCAGCGCCTCAAGACGGTCGTACCATCCGGCGGCATAATCCGCTGCGGATACGTGCGGGCAGTAGTACACTTCCTGCGCGAAGAGCTTCTCTTTGATCGGGAAGCCGACTCTCTTCATGTCCGCGTCCATGGTGGTCATCACGGTATCAAAGTCCACATCGGGAGAACCGGTATGATTGGCAAGCGCGTACACGGTGGCGGGGCAGTCTCTGTCGAGATACTGCCACCTGTTGTAGTACACCATTGCGTGGCCGAGTCTTTCGGGCACCATGTTGTCTACCATATAGCCGGAGATGTTCGGGCTCTTGCCGGGCTCGAAGGTGGCGATGTAATCGCAGTATCTCTCATGGATGATTTTGGAGAACAGCTCGGTCTCCTCCGCAGTGGCGTCGGCGTAATCCTTGAAGTAATCGAGCGGGGTGGTAACGATCAGCTTATCGAAGGTCTCGGTGGTCTCAACACCGTCTTTGCTTCTGACGGTGACCAGTACCTTGCCCTCGGGACGCTCTACCTTAACGACCTCGGTCTCGAGCACGGCCGGATGCTGCAGCTTGGCGTTGACGTGCTCGTAGATGGCCTGCGTGCCGTCCTGCCAGGTCCAAAGCTTCATGTTGACGAACTCCAGCGCCGTGGTCACGTCGAGATATTTCATCACGAGCGCGGCGGGGATCTCATCGAAGAATCCGTAGCCGAAGGAGGTGAAAGGCGCGATCCAGATGCGCTGCACCTCTTCCACGCCGTTGAGCTTGCAAAACTCGGAGAACGGCAGGGCAAGATCTTTTAAGTTTGGGTTGGAGCCCTTGATGTAGTTGGGGAAGGAATTCTCTTTGGTAGCGCCGCAGTAACCGTCAACGCCCTTGGAGATGCCGTAGTATTCGCCCTTAGCCACGCCAAGATGGCCGTAGCAGTCGTAGCCGACATACTTGGTCTGCATGAGCTCGTTAAGCTTTTTCATCTGCTTTTTGAGCTTCAAAAGGCCGAGCATCTTCTTGATGGAGAAGTTCACCTTGGGCTCGAACGGATGATCCACAGCCCCGTCCAAGGTGCGGAATTCACGGCGCATGTTCGGTTCGCCGGGCTTAAAATCGGGGCCCTTGTGAAAATAACCGCCGAATTCTTCCATTTCGCTGACGGCATGGTAGGTGATGGCGCCCATGATCGCGCCGGTTTCAAAGCTTTTTTCTTCTTCGACGCCGTTGTGACGCACCTTGATTTTCGGAGACCAGCATTTGCCGCCCACCTTGCCCTGTTTTTCATAGACCACATAATCGGTATATCCCTTTTTCTCAAGATACACCGCGCAGGCAAGACCGGCGGGGCCGCCGCCGATGATGCAGATCCTGTCGTTTGTGTTCGCCATAAACAGATCCTCCTTTTTATTACGTATATGTAAGATTATTGCTCCCTTTTTTCGATCCGCTCCAGCAGATATGCGGCCAATTCCTTTACCCCTTCGTCCGTTTTCGCGGAAATAAAGAACACCGGCGCCGAAGCGTTGCGGCGGCGCACGTTGGCTACGGCGGCCGCGCGGTCAAAATCAAAGATCGGACAAACGTCCAGCTTCGTCACGGCGACGGCGGAGGCCACCTCGAACATCAGCGGATATTTCAGGGGCTTGTCGTCCCCCTCCGGCACGCTGAGCAGCACCAAATTCAGATCCGCGCCCGTATCGAATTCCGCAGGGCATACAAGATTGCCGATGTTTTCCAGAAAAATGAGATCCAGTCCGTCCGTTCCCAGCGCGTAAAGCGCTTCCATGCTCATCTGACAGGTAATGTGACACGCGCCGCCGGTGTGCATCTGGATCGTTTTGACGCCGGTTTCACGTTCAATGGTCAAAGCGTCTTGATCGGAATCGATATCCGCCTCGATCACGCCGATACGGTACCGGTCCCGGAGCAGCGGGATCAGCTTTGTCAGGAGCGTGGTCTTCCCCGCGCCGGGAGAAGACATGACGTTGACGTAAAAAATATTTTTTTCACGCGTCAGGGCGCGGACGTCCTTTGCGCGTTCATTGTTGCGGGAAACAATGTCCTCTTTGATCAAAACAGTTTTCATACGTTTCCATTATAACACATTATGAAAAAAAAGCAATCGCCGATTTGGCAGACGGGACAGTTTTTCAAAAACACCCGTTCGCCCTGCGCGGGAAGGCCGCGCATTCCGTTTGCAGAGCTGCAGACGGTTTCTTTTTCCGCGGTCCGGCGTCCTCCGGGATATGCGCTTTTGAACGCCGCACGCCGTCAAAACGTGCCCGTGATCCGCGTCACGCCGGCGGTATTCCGGAAGGAAAACAGCGCGGTGGAGCTCAAAGCGTCCCATTTGCAGGCGATCGGAACGTCCCTTGCAATACTTTCCCCTTCCGCAGGCGTAACGGAACAGCGCACGGCTTTGGGGGGCATCGGCAGGCGCAGGCGCATTCTGGCGTCGCAGTCCGCGCCGCAGCCGGCAAGTGAAAAGCCCTCCTGCGTCGCCTCCAGTTCATTCACACGGATGGAGGCGCCGATCACGGCGGGATTTCCCTGCACACGGGTGAGGTCCGTTAAGACCGCATATTCGCCGGGGCCGATCGTTTTTTCCGTACGGACGGAAAAATCGTTGTCCAGCATATCGGCGAACAGCCCGGTATGTGTGAGGGGCTGTTCGGATTTACATTCGTCCATCACGGCGGAAACGATGAATTCGCCTCTGCGCAGGGATATATAGTTCGTATCCGGCGCCTCGCCGGTAAGCTTACCCACAAGCGAAGCGAAAGCGTCCTCGCGATCGACCTCCACGCAGTAATCCGCAGGGCAATCCCGCAGCAGGGCAAAACGGCCCCTGCCGCAGGCGTAGACGCCGGCGGGCACATCCTCCTTCAGCCCCAGCAGCCGCAGCAGATGCTCCAATGCGGAAGCATCCCGAAGATTGCCGGTGTTCCACCAGGCGCGGATCTTATGGAAGGGGTCTTTTCCGTCGCCGACGTAAACCAGCGTGCCGCCGTCCAGCACGAATTTCGCCAGCGCGACGTTTACGTCCGCGCCCTGGGGCTTCATAAACTCATAGCTGAGCACCAGCAGATCGTAGTCGTCCAGATACGAAGGATAGCGGGTAATGTTTTCAAGCTGTACCGGCCGCACCGGGAAGCCGCCCTTGAGCAGCGGGAGAGCAAGGCCGTAGAACTGCGGAAACGCGAGAGATTCGATAAACGTCAGCCGATCGCCGGAGGCCAGCGCCTGCTCCCTGCCCGGGATGTAGTTTTCACTTGCAAGCAGCTTTATCTTCCCGACCGGGGCGTAGAGACCCCGCTTTGCCAGCACGTCGTCCGGGAAGCTGCGCTGGAACATGGCGGTATCGGAGAGAAACACGCCGATCGCCGGCGTTTTGTGCAGGTATTCGTAATCCTCGGTGCCGAAGGCGCCAAGCATTTGAAATACGTTCATAAGAAAGGTACGGTAGTCCTCTGGGATCGGCACGGCCTCCGGCCGGCCCTTGGGGTATTTGGCGTCGCCGGAAAAAATGCGGCGCGGCCAGGGGCAGATCTGGAACCGGTTGATCTTCGGCTGCAAAAGCGAGCCCATCAGCGTTTCGATATAATTCTGCCGGTAGCTTTCCCATGTATAATCCGGACGGTCTTCGATGGGATCGTTATCGAACCACATGGTACGGCCCGTGCCGCGCACCAGCTCCTGCATCACGCCGTATTCCAAAAACGCCGTTTCAAAAGTACGCTCCTTGTAAACGCCCTTATATACGTTTGCCTCCCGGCTGGTGCCCATCCAGACCTGCGCCTTGTAGCCGTCCAGCGACGGAACGTCCGTAAGCGTCCCCTCCGGGCTCATCACCTTCCATTGGGAATAGTTCAAAAGGCTGTGGGTGGGCACATAGAACCGCAGCACCCGGTTATATTTTACCATCGCGTATTCCCGCAGGGACTGGCTCACCCGCTCAATGGCGCGGCGGTAGAGCCACGCCTTCAGCCGCGCAGCGCGGTAATGGGCGTCCACGCTCTCGTGGGGCGGGACCCAATCCTCGTGATAAAAAAGCTTGAATTCCCGTTTGAAGGCCTCGGAATAGCCGCCGTCGTTGAGAAATTCCGGCTCCTCCACGTGGATGGCCTCCACGCCGGCGTCCACCGCGACCTTCAGCTTTTCCGTGAGGTAATCGGCAAAGGAGACGGTTGGCACCATATAGCCGGAGGCATGGACGAATTCCCCGGTGACGGAGCCGTCCCGGCTGCGCTGCATCTCGTCATAATGCGTGCGGCCGTCCCATTTGCCGCTCATATAATCGTCGAACCCGCCCCAGGCGATGCCGTTCATAAGATGCACCACATAGCCGCGTTCGCGGTATTTTTTTACCCTTTCCGGCATGCCGGGATCGATGCCGTACACGCAGACAAAATCGTTGCCGAAATCCGTTACGCTTAAAAGCGGCGACGACTCCTGATAGCAGGTCAGCTCTTCTTCGCGTTTTCTGATATAGCCCATTTTTTTCCTCCGTTTATGCTTGTTTCTGCTTCCTTTATACAAAATCCGGCTCCGTTTGTCAACAAAAAAAGCAGAAAAAATCGGTTGGACGCAGGTCCCGCCGATCTTTTTTTCAACAATTCCGAAAACTGATCAAAACCCCTTGACAAAACCTGTTTATTTGAGTAAACTAAAGATGGTGTTTATCCGAATAAACAGACAAAAAAGGGGTTGGTACCATGAAGGATCTTGAGCTTGGAGCCATACAGGAACGTTTTGCCGATCTTGTTTGGGCGCATGAACCGATCGCATCCGGCGATCTGGCAAAAATATGCGAAAAGGAGCTGAACTGGAAAAGGCCGACGACTTATACCGTGCTCCGTAAGCTCTGTGAAAAGGGGCTTCTGCAAAACAAAGACGGCGTCGTTGTCTCCCTGGTTGCGCGCGAAGAATTCTATTCGGCAAAAAGCAGACAGATCATTGAAGATTCCTATCGGGGATCTCTGCCCGCCTTTATCGCTTCGTTTATCTCCCAAAAAAACATCTCGGCGGAAGAAGCGGACGAGATCCAAAGAATGATCGACGCTTTCAGAAAGGAGGGGTAAGCGTGAGCGCGGTATTCCTCAAAGTGTTAAATATGAGCATTACGGCAAGCTGGCTGATCCTGGCGGTCGTTCTGACAAGACTGATATTGAAAAAAGCGCCGAAATGGATATCATGTCTTCTTTGGGGGCTTGTCGCCATTCGGCTTATTTGTCCCTTTTCGTTTGAAAGCGTTCTCAGTTTGATTCCAAGCAGCGAAACCGTTAATACCGCGCATTTTACAGCAAGGCCATACATCCAGTCCGGTGTAGCTATTATTGACAACGCTGCGAATGACTATTTGGGCGACCATTACTTTGAGGGCGTAACGGTTGCGCCGGGGTCTTCCCCATTCAATCCTATAAATGTCATATCTATTATCTGGATCATCGGCATAGCAGGCATGCTTCTTTATGCGCTCATCAGCTATATCAGGCTGAAAAAGAGTATCGGAGCATCAGTCCCGGTAAGAGATAATATTCTTGCATGTGATGAAATCAGGGCGCCGTTTATTTTGGGCGTATTCAGGCCTGTTATCTATGTGCCGTCTTCCATAAGCGGCAAAACGCTTGCGCACGTTATTCGCCATGAAAAGGCGCATTTACAGCGACATGACCACTGGTGGAAGCCGCTGGGATTTTTATTGCTGTCTGTTTATTGGTTTCATCCTTTATGCTGGATCGCATATATTCTTCTCTGCAGGGATATCGAAACGGCCTGTGATGAAAAAGTCATCCGTGATATGGATAAGGAAGATATAGCCGCATATTCACAGGCGCTTCTGGACTGCAGCTTCCCGAGAAAGAGAATTGCGGCATGCCCGCTTGCTTTTGGTGAGGTAGGGGTGAAAGATAGAGTCAAAGGCGTTTTGAATTACAAGAAGCCTGCATTCTGGATCATTCTGATAGCTATTATTACCTGCATCGTTCTTGCTGTTTGCCTAATGACAGATCCATTCTCAAACAGGAGTCTGTCCGGAAAGCTGGGCGCCTCTGTGGATATGGCGGTTGCAGAGCATCATCGAGCATCAAACACAGCGGGTCGCTTTATTGCAACCGATTATGACGTATTACTGGTATCAAAAGCAGGAAGCAAAACAACGGTCTATGCCTGGGTACTCTATGAAGAATACAGCTTTGACGGCAGAGACGTTAAGGTAGAAACCGGCTCGCATATTCCGACTGCCATTACCTTTGACACATCTGCCAGTGACAAAGATTTCGCAACCTATGATGTGATCGAGTATTGGGAACCAAGGGACGGGAGCGGCTACGCAGATGATATACGAGCTAAATTCCCGTGGTCAATCCGGGGAAGAGCTTTGGATATGACCAAATCGAAAGCAAAGTCCGAGAACTGCCTGCAGGCGGCAAGGGAATACTTTGAAATGATCCACACGAAGGAATACTCTTTGAGTGATGGAAGGTATATTACCTCAGAAGCTACCAATGAAACAATCGTTCCGTACCTTTTGATACACGAAGGGAGATTTACGGTAATAAAGGACAACGCTGTATCTTATCAACCTTCCGGTACAATAGAGCGAAACGGAAATACCGTTACAATGAAGTCGGTTTATGCCGGTGAAATGTATATATGGGTATTTGATATGCTCGATAATAACCAGTTAAAGCTTCGTCTCGGCGATTCAACAATCCCTGTCAGCTCTGACAAATGGAAAGACGGAATGGTATTCACACAGGTACACGATAGTGAAGCTGGGATCGACATGGATTCATTAAGAGCAAAATATCCTGAGTACTTTGATCTGAGCACGTTTAAGGGCTTGGAGGTCTATGTTTGGCAGATGGGGCCTGACAGCTATTCATGCGGGGTCATGCTTGGAACCAATCGAAACAAGACACCGGATGAACTGATGGATCTGAAAGGCGCCACGATTGCAGAGATGCGGGCCATCCTTTCCACCTATGATATTGATGAGAAGGACGTTTCCGTCATTCCGTGGCAAAACCCTGTTTCAAGCTATCTCTGCGAATACTGGACCGGACAGAATGATGAAGATGAAGCCGCGGCTGAAAAACGCAGGCAGGACTACATTGACAAAATTCGGCAAATGCTTTTCGGCGATACGCAAATTGAAGAGCATGACCTGCAAAGCCCCGCCGCGGAAACAAAGGTTTCCTATGCAAGCTGGACCGCGGGAGAATTGATACGCGACTGCCTGAACGGAGACAAGATGCTTCTCAGCTCCGTCCGCCATCTGCCCGTGTATAAATTCGATTCAAAAGAAGACCTTGACCGATTTAAGGAAAGCTGCAGGGATATCCTGACGCTTGATCACGGGTACGATGAAGTGCCTTCCTTCAATGCTATCACTTCCCTGTACGACGACGGCTTTTTTGCCGATCATACAGTGATCCTTGCATATGTAGCGGCAACCAGCGGATCATTCCGTTATGCGATACAGGACATTTCCTATGAGGGATCAGCTTTCTGCATGGATGTTGTGCAAACCAATGATCCGGAAACCTATACGGCTGATATGGCAGGCTGGTTTGTGATCGCGGAGGTTTTGAAATCGGACGTCGCAGCCTGTAACTATTTTGACGCCCGGCTCGTCGGGCGTGAATGAGCGCGCACAGCCAAAGGCTTAAAACCGGCAGAGAGCGGATCCCTGCCGGTTTTTTGCATATGTTCCGTTTTTGTTATTCCGCCTCGCTGCGCACGGGATAGTTTTCGTTCAGCACCAGCTGACGGCCCTGATCGGAGCAGATCCAGTTGTAAAGGATCCGTTCGGGGCTGTTTTCTTCTGCCGACTTGCGGATCACCACGTAAAAATCGTTGGCAAGCGGATAGCTGCCGTCGCCGATGGTATCGTTCGCGGGTGTTACGCCGTCCACGTCCAGGATCTTGGCGGTATCGAGCTTATCGCTTTCCATATTCGTCAGGTAATAATAAACCGTGTAGCCCAAGGCGTTTTCGCTGTTGTCGTAGTCCGCGACGGCCTCCAAAAGGCCGATCATGCTGCCGACGTTCCAGTCCTTGGGCGCTTCCATCAGATCGTCGCCCAAATCGATCAGCTTGTCAAACAGCGTCTGGCTGCCGCTGTCGGAATTGCGCTGGTAGGCGATGATCTCGCCGTCATTGCCGCCGATCTCGTTCCAGTTTACCGTTTTGCCGGAATAGATGCTTTTGATCTGGTCGATGGTAATGGAATTTACGGGATTTTCTTTGGAGCAGATAAACACCAGCGCGTCCACGCCGATGGGCGTCATTTCCAGCTCTTCACCGGAATTCCGGATATATTCCTTCGCTTCTTCGCTGGGCTCGTACGCCAGAAGGATGTCGAAAGTTCCGTCGACGATCGCCTTGTAGTTGTCGGTCGTGGAGCCGGCAAAGGTGATCATACCGTCCGCCTCTTCCCGGGTACAGCCCAGCACGGTGGCGGTCACAGCCTGCCCCAGCGGCAGATTGGCCAAAGAGCCGCCCATACGGGGATAATTATCCGTTGTAAAGACGAAGTCCGTGTCGTTTGCCGCCGCAGCGGTAGTATCCGTGTCGGCAGGCTCGTTTCCGGGCTTCCCGGCGCAAGCACAAAGGGTAAAGAGCAGGGCGATCAAAGTCATAAGCGCGATGGGTTTCAGATGTTTCATGTTTTTTTTCTCCTTTTATTTCTGTTTTTTTTATACAGTAAGGTCGTTTCTCATTTTGAGAAGGACCGTGCCGTCCGGTGAAAGCATGAGCAGCGAATTATCCGCCGCCATTAAGCAGTACCCGTTGATCAGGCGATAGGTCTGAACGTTTCTGATCGTCGGGTCGTCTTCCGTTACGCCGTATGCGTTACAGATCGATTCATAAAAGTCATTGTCTTCGCTGCCGGAAAGGTTATGCCATATCAGGATCATGTTGTCGTTAAAATCGGCAACATAGCTGTTCATGGATTCCGCCTGCGGATATGCATCAAAGATCGTTTGCGGATCGTCCGTTTGACAGTGCAGCACGTCGTCCGTAAAAATGGAGTAGGCGTAAGCGTCCTGTCCGGACAAAAACAAAACCGCGTCGTTCTGGATACTCTGAAACGCGTCCCACGTTTCCGTTGCGGAAAGGCCAGGCAGGGGTTCGATCCTCCGCAGCAGCGCGCCGTCCGCACCGCAGATCAATACGGCGTCCGAAGTGTTGATCCGCAGGTATGTCGTTTCCGTTTTATAATTGTCGCTGTACACCAAGCAGAAATCCTTTTCAAGAATATCCGATTCCGATACCGGCAGAGAGATCGGATTGCCGTAAAAATCCATGATCACATCGACGCTGTAGTTGTGAAGCAGCGTTTTGTTTCCGATGGAATGCATATTATAATATTCCGCGTTTTCCAGCGTCTTCTTTGTCCACGCCGCCTTTTGCGGTTCAACGGGCTTCCAGCTTTCGTCAAAATACGCGACGGTATTCTTTCCGTCCTGCTCAGTGAACGTCAGGAACAAATGCTCCGCCTCGCCGTAATATATATCGGTATAGGCCTGCTCGTCCAGGCGCCTTCCCGAACGGTCAAGCACGATTTTCCCCTCGTCGTCCACGCCGCTGACTTGCAGGAGATTTTTGCCGAGGACGCTTGGATAATCCTCCGTCCGGAAGCTGTAAAGCGGATCCCCGTTCCAGTCAAAGGTGACGATCTCCCGGTAAGAGTGGTTTTCATCGGATACGTCTTTGGATACCGTGACGCCCGCTTCGTCCGCAAACATGACGTAATAATATATATTCCTTTGTGCATCGCCGGGCTGATCAAACCGGAGCTCCGTTTTGAGTTTGCCGTCCATGTCATACAGCCGCAGCTCCCCTCCGGCCTGTACTTCAAAATACGGATAATCCTCCATGACGGAAACCCAGCAGTTCGGCTCGTCCCGGAGATCAAGGACCCAGCTTCCGTCAAACGCAGACAGGCAGTACAGCATATCCGCGCTGTAGCCGTGCTCAAGCGCCGACGAGTCGGACACCTGCCCCAGCAGATAAGCGACTTCCCCGTCAGGGCCTGTCAAAACGGAGACCTCGCTCCAAAGCCCGCCGGTAACGATCCGTCCGTCTTCGGTCATCATCCCGTAAACGATCTTATCTCTGCCCGCATCGGCCCAGTCGCGTTCTTCGGTAACGGTCTCGCCGGTCTCACTGTCGACGTAGGTGTAATATTCCGGCTCATAAAACGGTTTATAAGCCGCGATATAGGGAACCAGCCCGCCGTAATCGCCCCGCGCTTCCAATTCGTTATGCGGGCCGTCCTCGTAAAAGTACCGCACCGTTTCACCGGAGTAATAGCCGCCGATGGAGGGCAGCTCATCCAGATGGAAAACAAGCTGCGTGCCGTCGGAAACCGGTTCGGCGTCCGCGCCGGTATTCGTCGTCGGTTCCTCTCCCGTTCGCGCGCAGCCCGCCGCCGCGACCATACACAGAGAGAGAAACAGGGAAACAAGTATTTTGGTCCGCAGTTTCATTTCTTTGATCTCCGTTTCGTTTTTTTCATTGACAATTCCCATTGTAGCGACAAAAATGCATTTTGCAAGCTTTGTAACAGCATTGTCATCTTTTCGGGGCAAATTGTAACCCTTTTGTCATTTTTGTAACGGATTTGTAATCCCTATCCCTCTTTTGCAGTTGAAAAACCCGGCGTTGTGTGATAGAATAAATAAAATTTTGTCAAGGACGGTCGTATGACCTTTCGCACTGATGCAACTAAGCCGCTTATAATCGGAGAGATGAAATGAACCGACAGAAATGGACCAAAACAGACACCGCATCCATCATGTTCACTTCCCTGACGTCAAAAAACTGGGGAAGGACCTTTGCTTTTTCGGCAACCATGAAAGCGGATATCGATCCGGCCGTTCTGAGAACGGCCGCCAACGACGTTCTGCCGCACTATCCGTCCGCCTGCACCGACCTCAGAAGCGGCTTTTTCTGGCGATATCAGATCATTGCCGACGCCGAAGCAGAGTTAAGACCCGCGGGACAACGCCCGCTGCTGCCGATCACCGCGCGCCAGAAGGGCCTGCCGAACCTGCGGCTGACCTACGCGGGGAAAGAAGTGTATTTTGAAGCCGCGCACTGTATCGGAGACGGCAGAGGCGTGATGCGCATTTTTGAAGAGATCCTGGCAAGGTACGTTTCTCTTCTTGCCGGAGACAAAAGCGACTATATCCCGTTCGCGCCGGCGGAAGACACGATGGAGAACGCCTTTGATACGTATTACCTCAAAAACGGCGAAAAACCTGCCGAAGCAAAGGAAAACGCGTTTCATTTCCCCGAGGTGTTCGAAAAGGACTACATAAAGCTTTTGTTTGCCGAAATGTCCAAGGACGGGGTCATTTCTCTTGCACACAGCCATAAAATGACCGTTACGGAATATTTAAGCGCGGTGCTGATCCTCGGGATCATCCGCTCGACTCCCGAAGCGATCGAAAAACCGATCACGATCTCCGTCCCGGTGGACCTGCGGCGGTTTTTCCCGACCAAAACCCGGCGGAATTTTTCGATCGAATCCCATATCACCTTCCGCCCGAACGGGAGACGCGACTATACGCCGGACGAGATCTGCGAAGCAACGCACGGTTCGCTGAAGGCAGAGCTGAATAAAGAAAACCTGCAAAAATACCTGAACAAATACGGCGCGCTGAAGTTTAACCCCGTTGTGCGCGCGGTCCCCTATTTTATAAAAAAACCGGTATTATCCGTGATGCAGAACAACAGCCATAAAAAAACGACGACGATCTTTACCAATTTAGGCGAAAGAAAACCGCCGTCGCCGCTGAGCGACGCGATCGAAAAGCTGCGCTTTGTAAACGGCGACACAAGCCGTTACGGTCTGCCCGTCACCTGCTCCTGCGTCAGCTTCGGCGATACGCTCACGCTTTGCTTCAGCCGCTCGAACAGGGAAACGGTGTGGTTTGAAGCCTGCGTGGAGATCCTGCGAAGCGAAGGCCTGGACGTAAAGACGGAAACGGCGGAGGGCGCCGCGCCGAATAAAACGCCGCCAAAGAAAGGCAAAACAAAAATCGGCGGCACGGAAGCGCTGAAGGCGTTTTTCAATATTTAAAGGTTGCGCCGCCGTCCGGACTTATGGTATGATAAAAACGGCAGAAACACATGATCCTTTTTTTCAGGAGGCAATTATGAAAAAAAGAACTTTAACAGTCCTTGCTTTGCTCCTTGCGCTGAGCGTTGCGCTCTTCGGTTTTTCCGCCTGCCAAAAGAAAACAGCGGACACAACGGACGCTGAAAACGTAAGCAAAACAGACAAAACGACAGATGAAACACAAGAACAAGCGCCCGATGATACCGGTCTGGCCGGGAACTATTATCTGGACATCTACTACAATGAAGAACCCTTTGCCTCTTACCAATATCCGGAGCTGCGCGCTTTACAGGATAAAACGGGAGAAAAAATGGGCTCCATGACGCTGAACGAGGACGGCACCGGAAAAGCCGCCTATCCCGGCGGCAGCGTGGACCTGACCTGGGACGAGAACGATCTGTATATTGACGGAAAAGCCCTTGACGCCTGGCACGCAGAACACATTGTCAGTTTTAACCTGCCGTCGGGCGAGGAACTCACATACAATAAGCTTTCCGAAGAAGAAGATTTCCGTTTCCAAATTGAAAACGATCCGAACACCGCGCTCGCGGACCCTGCGGATTATACGATCGGCCTGCCCACGGTGGAACGCTTTTTTGACGGCAACGATACCTGCATGGTCGTCTTCCCCGTTACAAACAACAGCAATAAGACCCTGTTTTTGAAAAACCTTTATTATGCGGTCGTTTCTCCCTCCGGGGCCGAAACGGATTACCGGTCCGCACACGCCGGCATAACGCCGGTGCTGCTTCCGGGAGAAACGGGGTTCTTCTTTGAGCACACTTCGGACGAGATCCCGGGCGACGCCGACCTGCAGCAGGATATGGTGTTTATCTGCGAATGGACGGCGGATTACGCACGGTTTGAAGTCAAGGACACCGCGCCGCACACCGAGGAATCCACGCACTGCATTGTACACAGGCCGACAGGCACCGTTACGATCCCCGCGGGCACAGATCCTGACACCGTCATGATCAGCGTCGTCTGCTACGGCGCAAACGGCAGGGTACTGGGCTACGGCGTATCGATCAACATTTCGCGGGACGATAATCCCTACAATTATCTGGAAATCCCCGAAGAGGGAGGCGACGCGCCGTTCCTGGTCAATATGGACGGCGTCTTTGCGGACAAAGCCTTTGACCAGAGCCTTATTGACCATTACGAGTTTACGGCCTATGCGCCGCGGTATTTCGGTTATTGAGCAAAAGACGAAAACAAACAGGAGAGAACGCGCGTCTCTCCTGTTATTTTTATCCGGAATGCGACCGATTCAGGTTTTCCGCGTTTGCAGATAGCGTTTTAACAGACCGGTCCAGTCCGTCTGGATGATATCGAAGCCCATATCCGCAAGTCTGCCCCAGCCGTTTTCCGGCCCCTTTGTAAGGGACGTATCGTCCGTAAGGCCCGCGCTGATCACAGAGGTGTAATCGTAAACCTCGGCGTTGACAAAAAGGACTCTCCCTTTTTCGTGCATCCGCGCAATGTAGTCCGGCGCGCAGCAGGGCGCGTCCGACGTTTCAAACAGCACCTCCGCGCCGATACAGTTCACGCCTTCGGAAACCAGTCTGTCCGTGATTTCGTCCGCCCAACGGACGATCGGCATAAACATAAAATCGGCAGCGTAAGCCTTGACAAGGTCCACTTCCCGGGCGGAGGTCCCCGTTTTTACGACGACCTGGTCCTGTACGCCGGCTTTTCGGATCGCCTTGCTGATGCCCGGCACGTCCGTCCAGAATTTATCGACGTTTAAGTAGCATTTGCCCCGCAGAAAATCAAACGCCTCGGCAAGGGAGTTTACGCCGTACTGCGTAACGGTGCCGTCGGGGTTATATAACCGCAGCTTTTCGATCTCGGCGGCAGGCGTCTCCCGCAGCGGCGTATCGGTTTTCAAGTAGGCTTGCTCCATACCGGGGTGGAAAACGAAATGCTTTCCGTCCGCGCTGACGGCGACGTCAAGCTCGATCATGTCAGCGCCCTGCAGCAGCGCGGCGTTGAACGAAGAAAGCGTATTGCAGGGAATATTGCCCGAAGCCGAGCCCCTGTGCGCGCAGACAAGCGGCATTTTTTTGGCGTTTTCAAAGATGTTTTTTTTGAAATCGATCATCGTTTTCTCCTTCTTAGAACAAGTCCCCCTCGTATTCCATGGACCGCATCTTGCAGCTCCCGTCCGACAGCCGGACGTAACCGAACAGATAATCATCCGTTTGCTCCCCCGCCGACCGCAGCCAGGCGCGCACCTGCTCCTTATCTGTATAAGTAAGGTAGACCATATACCTTGTCACACGCGCGTCGCTCACCCATTTCCAGACAGCGTCGGTATCCGCGACGGTCAGCGGCCGCAAAAGCAGCCGCGCGGTTTGGATCTCATAGGCATGCATTCCGATCACCTCCCCGTATTACGAATTTCAGTTTAGCATAAGATATTCTTTTTTTCAATATTCATCCTTTCGTTTTTTTGTTGCAGGACGTATAAAAAAACCGGAAAAACCGTTGCATTCGGCCCGCAGGTGTGATATGATAAATCAAAAGAATGTTAAACAGGGAGGAAATACAAATGGCATGTTTTCTGGTATCCGCCGCTGAAGCGGCGATCGTGACCGTTGCCGCAAAGGTCATGGAGAAAAAAGAAAAAGAACCCGCAAAGGTAGAGTTCCATCTGAGCGACGGCACGACCGAAACTGCGACGAAGATCCCGTTTTCGAGAAAATTAAAGTGGCTGCGCAACCTGCTCTGGGGCGGCAGCGTGCTGTTGGCGTTTGAACACGTCTGGCACGGGGAGGTCGTCCCGTGGTTCCCGTTTTTAACGGCGGCGGGCGATCCCGCGGATTTTGCCGAAATGCTGCACGAAATGGCGACCGTGGGCGTTACGATGGCGCTTTTGGTGACCGCCGTATGGGTTTGTATGCTTGTCGTTTCCGCGCTGATCGAAAAACGGGCGCAGAAGGCGATTCATACCGAAGTATCCGCCGAGGGTTGACAGAGGTACCGGCATGACTTTACTGGTAACCGTTTTTGCAGCCGTTATCTGTACCGTCATCTGGTACAAAAACGCGCCGAAAAGCGAAATGCTGACGGGTATTCTCTGCTGCATGTACTGGGGCGCCTCGTTGATGTGGCTTGTGGACGCGATCTTTGAATACGCGGAATTAAAGGAAGCGTATTTCACGCCGGCGCCCGCGGATATGCTCAACGATCTCTTTTTGGGGCTTTCCGTTATCGCGCTGGGCCTTGTTATCTGGCTGATCATCCTTTTGATCAAAGACCCCAAAGGCGTGATCAAAAATATGCTGTTTAAGAAAAAATAAATTGTTCGCCGGCGGTCCTGCTCGTTCAGACAGGGCCGCTGTCTTTCATGAGGGAATTTATGCAGACAGAAATCAAACAACTGCTTGAAAACGTGCAGAACGGCGTGATTTCCGCAGACGAAGCGCTCTTAAAACTGAAAACGGCGCCGTTTGAGGACCTCGGATTTGCAAAGATCGACTTTCACCGCTCCGTCCGCCGCGGCACGCCCGAAGTGATCTACGGCGCGGGAAAAACGCCGGAACAGATCGCCGGCATTGTAAACGCAATGCAAAAGAACGGGCAGAACACAGTGCTGATCACCCGGCTTTCGCCCGAAAGCGCCGACGCTCTTTCAAAGGAGCCGGCGTTCCGGTACTTTCCGGAGGCAAAATTCGGCGTGATCGGGGAAAAACCGGAACCGGACGGCATCGGAAAGATCGTCGTGGCGACCGGCGGGACAAGCGATATCCCCGTGGCCGAGGAAGCGGCGCTGACCGCGGAATATCTCGGCAATCGGGTAACAAGGCTCTACGACGTCGGCGTAGCGGGCTTACATCGGCTTTTATCGCATCTGGACGAGATCATGTCCGCCTCGGTGATCGTCGCGATCGCCGGTATGGAAGGGGCGCTTGCAAGCGTTGTAGGCGGCCTTGCGGACTGTCCGGTGATCGCGGTACCGACAAGCGTGGGCTACGGCGCGGCGTTCGAAGGACTGACCGCGCTACTCTCCATGCTGAATTCCTGCGCTGCAGGCGTGAGCGTCGTCAACATCGACAACGGCTTCGGCGCGGGCTATACGGCAAGCAGGATCAATCATATGGAGGCAAAAAAATGAAAACGCTGTATCTGGATTGCGGGATGGGCGCCGCGGGCGATATGCTCTCGGCAGCCCTTGTTGAACTGCTGCCCGATCCCGACGGTTTTATAAACCGGCTCAACGCGCTGGGGATCCCCGGCGTCGAAATAAGAAAAGAAAAAGCCGTAAAATGCGGCATAACCGGCACGCATATCTCCGTACTTGTGCACGGCGCTGCGGAGGGCGAAGAACCGCACGGCCATACGCACGCGCATCATGCCGCAAACGACCATCCTCACAGCGGCATGGATGAGATCCGGCATATCGTAACGGAGCTTCTTTCGCTGCCGCAAAAGGTCGCCGAAGACGTGATGGCTGTATATACCCTGATCGCCGACGCGGAGAGCCGCGTCCACGGCGTACCGGTGGGCGAGATCCATTTTCACGAGGTCGGCGCGATGGACGCCGTGGCGGATATCACCGCCGTATGTCTTGCAATAAACGAGCTTGCGCCGGACGAAGTGGTTGTCTCCCCCGTAC
>JAFSXY010000001.1 GCA_017443805.1 Clostridia bacterium
CGGGCGATCAGCGTCGTATCGTCGCCGATACGCACGTCGTCCCCGAGGAAAACGTACTGCGGGTTAACGATCTTCACGTTGCAGCCGATCTTGCAGTCCTTGCCCATCGATCCGAGTTTCCCGCGGTAATACGCCAGCCGCACATCGGCGGCGTAGGGCGACGGATCGTTCATAAACAGCTGTTCATACATGCGCTCCTGCAGCGCCTCTTTCGTCTGCGCGTCGGCACGGTCGAACGCGTCGGTAAAATATCCCATCATGATCCTCCTTTTTATTTTTTGTCTTCTTCCCCCGCGATCTGCGCAAGAATGACGTCCATCAGCTGCTCCTCAAGCCGGTCGTCGTTCAGAAACAGAACAGGGATATCGATCTCCGCGCGGATCTTATCCCGGAACGCCTCGTACTCCTCACGGCTGACGATACGGCTGTCGACGCGGTTTTCCTGCGCATCGACGGCGCGATTGACAGGAAAGAGCACAAGGGCCAGCGTCTGCGTACCGGAGAGAACGGATAAAAACGCAATGTTCCTTCTGATCAGCTCCGGCGTATCGGAGATACTTACCGTGAGAACGGCAAAATCGGGTTTCATACCGTCAAGAAAAGCATAGTTCTGCTGGGAATAGAAGTTCATATTGTCAAAGGACGTCGGGACAAGTCCTTTTTGTGTTCCGGTTATAATAACGTCCGGCATTTTTTCGCAGGTCCGCCGCAGCAGATCGTTGACGTAAAGCGTTTGCTGCGTGGTGTCAAGCTCAATGACCGCGTTATATCCGCTGGCGTAAACGTAGTCCATACCGAAAAGCAGCGCGTTTGGTTCCGTGCCGATCTGTCCGACCACGCAATCCAGTTTTCTGAACGCCTTTCGCAACAGCAGCTGGATCGTGAATTTTCCCTGCTGGGAATCCGTACCGAAAACGCCGATGATCGGCACGGCGGTCCTGAACAGCCGGTTTTCTCTGTACACGGGCGCGTTTTCTTTGGTGATCAGCGGGAAATAGACCTGTTCGGCGTTATCTGTCAGCCAGCTGATATCCTCAAAAGCAAAAATGTTTTTGCTGTGCGCAAGAGCATCATCCACGATTGTTTTGATCCAGTCTGCCCGCCGGAACAGCTTGAGCAGCTCCGCAATACAGCCTAAAATCAACGTATCAAAACAATCCCAATCGATTTTGTCAACATTGCGGATCACGTAATTTTTCGCCAAGTCCTGCTTTAGAACGTCGTTTGTGGTCTTGCTCACGTGGAAGCTCTCCCGCAGATCATAAACGCCCACAATCTCAAAGGGCAGTTCGTCCGCGAAACGAACCACGCTGTGCATCTCTTTGTTGAACGGGAACAGCGCGGCTTTTCTGATTGTAAAAGCGGGTTTTTCATGCGTCGTACGGCAGATCGCGTCTGTTGTTTTTTCGCCCGACGGATACTTCTTTTCAAAACAGCGCAGGATCTCTCCGATCCCCGCATACCCGGCCTGAATAAAAGACAGCGCCTCGGCAGAGATCTTAGCGCAGGCAAAGCTGCTGCCGCGCACGTTTTTGTACGTTCCGGCCTTCCACGCAACGCGCTGTGCAACGGGAGAAGAAACAATATTGATAATGCTGTCTTCATTGTATGCAAAGGGCAGGCGCAGAGAACGCAGGTTGTCCATGGAAACGCCGATCACCCATTCAAACGCAGCGGGAAAAGTCAGACCGCCCCTGTTTTTCAGGGCGGCAACAAGAATGACGTCGCGATCCGCCAGTTTTTTCGTGACGGCGCGCAATTCCCCCAACTGCGTCGGTTCGGCAATGTCAAAGGACATGTTGATAACGCTTACACTGAGGCGCCGTTCAATATAATTCAGCGCCTGCAGCAGCTGTTCTTCCGTGGCAACCGGTTCACCGTCCCTGAGCTCAAAAATCCGGATACTCAATATGGACGCCTGCGGCTGCGCTTTTTTTATGATGCCGGCAATCGCGGTCGCATGTCCGACCATGTCGCCCTGGGCCGGGATCAACGCGCCGGTCTGCGGGTCCAAAGCCGCGCAGTCTATGTCCGAAAAACCGCAAAGCGCCGGATGCAAACAATCGACTCCGCTGTCCAGAATGACGGTATCATAGCTTTGCTTTATTCCCATTTATCTGCCCCCGTTCAAAAAAAACAAAGCATGCCCGCACAAAAAAGACATGCTTTAATTTTGTTTATTATTCTGCCGGCTCCATTTTGGAGATCATTTCCGCCAGCATATTAAAGGATTGCAGGTTATCTTCCTGTAAAATTGTCTCGTCCAGTTCAACGCCGAGCTTTTCCTCCACCTGCAGCGCAAACATGACCATCAGATGCGAATCGCTAAGATATTCCCGCAGATCGATGTCGCGCGCAGGGTCCTTTTCTTCTTCCTCAAAGGAAAATCCCATCTCATCCAGAATTTCAAACAGTTGTTCTCTCATACTTTTTCCTCTCCGTCCGAAAAGATTTCTTCAATTACCGGCAGCGACATTTCCTTTGCCACCTGTCTTAAAAACATCGCAGGATCTCTTTTTACATCCGTACAGCACGGATCCTCCATATCTCCGCCGCCGGGATCGGGATGCTCGGGGCAAACCGGCAGCTCGGCCCGCGGAAACAGAGAAGCATATTTTGACGCGAACTTCGTTAAAGGACAGACCGCCACGCCCCAACATCCCAGCGGCAGGAAACAGCAGTCCCTGCACTTTTCGGGATACTCCGGGAAAATCACGGAATCCCACCTTGCCTGCTCCGTCCGGATATCAGAAAGGTCCCGATACGTTTCCAGATCTCCGATCGGCGGGAAACCCTGGCGGATCTCCTGCGCGCACTTGCGGATCAGGCCTGTGGAATCAATGGTATAAAAGTTCTTTTTGTTGGCATAACACCCGAAATTAAACCCAAGGAATTCCGAATACCGTCCGCCTACGCCGTTCACGTTCAGGGAAAGGTTTTCTTCCCGGACGATCTGATAAAGCTGCTCTCTGACCTGGTCTAATTCATCTGCAGACTGGATCAGGTTCTCCCTGAACCGATCGATCCGGTCTCCTCCCCAATCGCCTGCCACGTTGATACTCAGCGGAAAACGGCTGTCGCCTCCGAAAAGCGAATTCAGCGTGCGCAGATACTCTCGCACCTGCGCCATGCACTGCCGTGTCAGATTGATCCGCAATATTATATAAAAGGATTTGCTGCGTTTTAAGCGCTTGATTTCGGTCAAATTGCGCATGACCATATCATAGGAGGAACCGCCGCCCGCCAAAGGCCGCTGCATATCATGTACGCTTTTTGTTCCGTCTATCGTGATCTGGTACGTAAGCACGCGGTATTTCTGCAGTTCGGTAAAGGTCTCGTACGTAAGCAGCGTTCCGTTTGTGGTAATACTTGCAGAGTAGGGCTTGTGCAGATCTTTACACAGCGCCATAAACTGTTGGGAAAGGTTCCGGATGACGTCCATCCCCGCCAACGGCTCGCCGCCAAACCACCCGACGTGCAGAGATGAACAGGTCTGCAGTTTATCCTTTACAAACCGCACGAGTTTTTCCTGCGCGGCCGCAGAAAGAATTCCATCCTGAAAATCCTCATAACAGTAAACACAGCGGCAGTTGCACCGGTGTGTCGGCAGAATGGACAAATCCAACCGCGGTGAGTCATAATACTCGTAGCACTTGGCTTTATACGCGGCAAGCTCATCCGTGGATTCTTCCACAAAAAAACCGTATTTTATAAAATCGCCGTGTAAATTGTCCGGCGCTTCCGTTTCTCCGCGCAGAAGCCGGACGGCCTCCTGCGCGTGCCAACGGGGGATCCTGCATTCTTTTACGGTAAACGTATTAAAAACCAGCAGATCCCCTGTTTCATCCGTACAAAAACAGTTAAACCGGGAGGGCTTCAATTGAACGCGCACGGTGTTACATTCCTTTCAGGCATTTATTAAAATCATCAAAAATAGACTTTTCCAATCGCTTTGCTTCTTCCAGATTATCCGCCAGCGTTGTTAACACCTTCACGTAGTATCTTTCCGGCCGACCGGATCTGGCGTTGCTCAGCGCGCCGTAGCGCAGCGCAGCTGAAAAAAGCTTTCGCAGTTTTTCACATTTTTCCGTCGTCTCCGGCGGCGCCGAAAGAACCTGTGCCAGCGACAGCAGGATAAGCGCTCTGCCCTCCAGCGTCTTTAAAAAACGCAGATCCAAAGAATATATTTTGTTTGTCTGATGCCGCAAAATCGTTTTCCGGGCTGCGGAAAACGCATTCTGATTGAGAAACCAGACGGCAAGACGCAGTTGCGGAAAATGCCGGTAAATAAAAACATCCAGCCGGAGCTTCGGGACGTTCAGCTTCTGCGCGGGCGTCTTTTTTACGGAGATAACGTAATTTTTATGGATCCGCTTCTTTTTAAGACCGGTCGTAGCGTATCCCTGCGCCACCTCACTGAAAGGCAGCTGAAAGTTCCGCAGGGAAAAACAGGTCAGACTGTCATCCGAAACGTAGCCGATCGCAGAAAAGCACTGCGTATCATCGTCATACCCATAAAGCAGAAATTCGTGCACGAAGCATTCTGTCTGCGCAGAGGCGGAAACGTATTGATGGTTCAGATCGATCAGAACGTACTTTTTGTTCCGAAGCTGTTCTTTGGCGAAGGAAACGGGATCCGGCAGATCGAAAAAGAATTTTTTTCGGTCAAAAAGGCGGTAGAGTTTCCGCTCCTCCCAAAAGCTGATAAATCCGTCCAGACTGCAGTAATTCAGCGTTATAAAATGGTTAAATAAAAAATAATTGACGTTCACGCCTTGCCCCTGCAAAATACCCAGGTAAGCAAAATAGTGTGAAAAACTTCGGAGCGGCACGTGTTCATCAAACGGAAGAGATACCGTCACGGCAGCTCATCCTCCTTTATGAAAAACGAAATTACGCTTTAATTGTCATTTTACAAAACAAAAGCCGGATAAAACACCAAATGCACGGAAGAAATCTGCTATTACTTCCGTGCATTATGTGTTGAGGTTAAACAGAAAAACACTTCTTCCGTCGTTTTTTCTGTGTGGATGCCGATGATCGTATCGCCGGAATCAGCAAGCAGAAGCGTTTTCTCAGTGATATCTGGGCTGGCGGATCAGATGGTCGGATTTCCAGCTGTACGGCGTCGCATACTGGCCGCTGCTGGATCTGCACTCATGCTGATTGAACGGATTTTCCAGATAGAATGCGGTTTCACCGTCACAATATTCCGTGTTGAGCTTCAGCAGGTTTCTGGTATCTTTTTTTGAAAAGCGCATATTTGCACCTCCTTTCTTTCATTTACCGCAAAAGAAATCTGCGGGAAATAACTCTGTATTATTACTGTATCATTTTATTATCCTTTTGTCAATGAAAAAAATTTTTTAATTCAAGACGACCGGTTTTCTTTTCCTCCTATTGAAAAACCCGAAAGAATGTGTTATCCTGAAAAAAACAAGCTTGGGGAGTGGTTTTATGTTACCTGCCGCCATTCAGCTGCCGGCCGGAGAAACGCTGATGCAATACCTGCTCAGCCAGTTTTCATGGCTGCAGACGGGGGATTTTTTTCTTCGTCTGGTGCTGGCATGCATTTGCGGCGCGGCCATCGGCTTTGAACGCAGCCGCCGCTTCAAGGGCGCCGGCATCCGCACGCATATCATAGTCTGCTGCGGCGCGGCGCTGATCATGATCGTCTCCAAATACGGCTTTGCCGACCTGACCGGCGCAGCCGGAGAGATCTTCAACGGCACGCGCGGCGCCGACCCCGCCCGCATTGCGGCACAGGTCGTCAGCGGCATTAGC
>JAFSXY010000105.1 GCA_017443805.1 Clostridia bacterium
CGCCGTATTCTCCCCCGCCGCCCTTTATATCGCGCTCAGTGTCCTGGCGGAGCTGACCGACGGCGACTCCAGACAGCAGATCCTTGATTTTCTGGACGTGCCGGATACGGCAGCGCTGCGGGAAAACGTTCGCGCCATGATTGCTTCTGTCTACGAATATCATGTTGTGGGAGATGAAATGCCCGAAGAATATCGCGGCGTTTTAGGGATCATGCGCCCTGCAACCTCTCTGTGGCTTGGAAATAATACAGGCGTCAAACTCTCGGACGACGTAAAGAACGCGCTGGAAAACAACTTCCTGGCCTCCCTTTTTAACGGAGACCTGTCGGATGAAGAATATCAGAACAAATATCGTGAATGGGTCAGGGAATACACCGGCGGCGTTTACGGAGAGGAAGAAGCGCTTACAAACATTTTTACACTTGTGAATTCTCTGTTATACGCACACAAATGGCAATACCCCTTCCGAGCAGAGAACAACTTTAGCGGCGTCTTCCACACCCCCGGCGGCGACGTTCAGACCGAGTATATGTTCAGCAACGGTTACGAGGTTGAAATGGTGGATTATTATGAGGGCAGCAATTTTGAAGCCGTGAATTGGGACGGCGGCGCCTGGTTCATTCTGCCGAAGGAAGGGTATACAATCAACGACGTGCTGAAAAAAGACGCATATAACGAGCTGCTGAACGCCCTCCGGAATGATGAAATCAAGCCCTATGATCGTGATTTCATTTATGCGGTCCAGCTGACTCTGCCGAAATTTGATATCTCTTCTGACATGGATCTGAAAAGCGAGCTGAAAAGCTTCGGCGTCACAGACGTTTTCTCCGACAAGGCGTCGTTTGGCGGCCTGTTGGATGAACAAACCGGGAAAAGCTTACAGGGACTTCCCGTTCTGACCGCCGTGCAGGAAAACCGTATGGTCGTCAACGAAGAGGGCATCGCGGCCGTTTCTTTCGGCAAAATAGACGGCGGCTCCGGCCCTGCGGAAAATATCAAATATATCAATATGGTGCTTGACCGTCCCTTTATCACGATGGTCGCTTCCGATGAAGGACTTCCGCTCTTCACGGCGGTTGTAAACAATCCGCAGAAAAGCTGAAAAGAAGAAAGGTGTTATCATGAATAAAACAATTGCGGCAACCCTGTTTATCATAATCATTCTGACCGTTTTTTGCGGCTGCGCCGCCGAAAATAAACCTGCCCAACCGTCTGTGCCGGAGGAAACCGTGACAAGCGCTGTTCCGCTTAACGTAAAAGCAGACGGCGTTTGCGGAGAAAACCTGACCTGGGTATTATACGACAACGGGACGCTGGTCATTTCCGGCGCCGGAGAAATGGATAACTACGGCGTGAACCGCCAAAGCGGCATAAATAAACCGGCACCATGGGACGGAAATGAAGTCAAAAAAGTAATTATTGAAAACGCTGTTACCTCTGTAGGCAAAGAAGCCTTTCGTAACTTCAGCAACTCCCTTCTCAGCGACGTTTCTCTTCCGGACGGTCTTGAAAAAATAGAAGAATATTCATTTGAAGGCGCGGTTTTTTCGGAAATTCAGTTGCCGGAAACGCTGAAACATATCGGGACCTACGCATTTTTGAGCTGCGACAATCTGACAAGAATTTTTATTCCGAAAAACGTTGAGATCCTGGAAGAAGGAGCATTTCATCATTGCGATTCTCTTTCGGCGTTTACCGTAGATACGGAAAACGAATTCTATTCTGCGGACGAATACGGCGTTTTATTCAATAAGGATAAAACTGAACTGATCCAGTTTCCGCAGGGCAGCACGCTTGAAGAGTATACCGTTCCTGCAAGCGTCGTCCGAATCAAAGCAGAAGCCTTTCAGAATTGTCTGAACCTGAAAAAGGTTACGATCCAAAACGGCGTTTCACAATTGGAGGAAAGAGTGTTTTACGATTGTTCCGGATTGGAAACGCTGATCCTGCCTTCCGAAGGCATCACGGAAATACCGGAACAGTTCTTATCCGGCTGCTGCAGCCTGAAAACGATCCATATTCCGCAAAGCGTGGAAAGCATTCTTCAAAGCGCCTTTTCCCAGTGTGAGTCGCTTCGTAAGATCGATTTTCCGGAAGGGGTTGAATTTATAGGGCGTGCCGCTTTTTCCGAATGCAGAAATCTGACGAAAATTCAGTTACCGGACACTTTGCAGGAAATACAATCCGCCGCATTTTTCGACTGCGGCAATCTGAAGAATGTTCATATTCCAAAACGTCTGACAAAACTTTACTCTGAATCGTTTGACAGCAAGCATATAAAAAGCTTCACTGTGGATCCGGCAAACGAACATTATTATGCGGATGACTTCGGCGTACTGTTCAACAAAGAAAAAACGGAGCTTGTATGCTTCCCCGGCGCGAGCGGCATCACCGAATACGATATTCCGGATACCGTCACAAACGCAACGATTGCATACTGCAGTTCCCTGCAAAAGATCCATTTTCCAAACGGCGTTAAAACGATTTACCTGTCAAATTGTCCGAAGCTGGTAAGCTGTGAGATCCCGGATTCCGCAACAGATACAATGATTCAGTATTGTGAAGCTTTAACCGATATCCGTATTCCGGAAAGCTTTACAGAAGTTCCGTCGTATTTTTTACGTGGCTGCACCGGCATTACAAAGATTACAGTACCGGCTAACGTCACAGTGATCCGATTTGCCGCGTTTAGCGGATGTTCAGGACTAAAAGAAATCCGGCTTCCCGGCAGCTTACAAATAATCGAAGATTTTGCTTTTGCCATGGGCGATATCGATGCGGAAGACAGCATTTTGGAGATCTATTACAGCGGGACGAAAAAGACGTGGGATACTGTTCAGATCGGTGAAAACAATGAAGCTCTCTTTCACGTCAACATCCACTTCGCAGAATAGTATAACGATATTACTTAAAACGCTTGTATCTTTTCGGTTTTTTTGCTACAATCAAACACAAGAAAACAAAAGGAGAAACAAACCATGATCCGATCCAAAAAAGCGATTTCCCTGATTCTTCTGTGTGCCCTTGTCTGCGCTGTCGGCCTTTGCGCTGCGTGCGCAAAAAAAGAAACGCCTGCCGCCACCGGCGATCGCGAGCTCCTGCTGGAAGCGGACGCCGCAAACGCGCTGCAGGCGGGCGACGAAGTTACGGTCACCGTTCGGCTGAAAAACGTCCTGCGGCTGGAGTCAACGGATATCGATCTGCAATTTGACCCGGCCGTGTTGACGGTATCGGATGAGCAGGACGACAAAAACGGCGACATCTACTTTAACTTTGCGCCTGCGGGAGACGGCGTGCTGCGCTGCGCGGCCTTCGTGCTGGAAAATATCGATATGGAAGACAGCGAACTGCTGACCGTGCGGTTCACTGTTAACGAGGGCGTTGAC
>JAFSXY010000106.1 GCA_017443805.1 Clostridia bacterium
ATAACGCCCGCGTTCCACGTATGGTTTTCTTTTTCCACATGGTTTGCGTCATTCGCGCATACACGTTGATGCTGCGTGTCGTTCAGCTTTGTCCACGCGCCCCAGCTGTGATCGATCGCATTGATCGTTTCGGTCTTCGTCGCACTGCACACGGTACAGGTGTACGTCTTCACGCCCGCAGCGGTACAGGTCGCGGCCTTCGTAATAACGCCCGCGTTCCACGTATGGTTTTCTTTTTCCACATGGTTTGCGTCATTCGCGCATACACGTTGATGCTGCGTGTCGTTCAGCTTTGTCCACGCGCCGTAGTTATGGCCGGTCGCGTTGATGGTCTCCGTCTTGGTGGCGGCGCAAACCGTACAGGTGTAGGTCTTCACGCCCGCCGCCGTGCAGGTCGCGGCCTTGGTCACAACGCCTGCGTTCCATGTATGGTTCGCTTTCTCCACGTGCGAAGCGTCGTTGCCGCAAACTCTGCTGTGCTGCGTGTCGTTTAATTTTGTCCACGCGCCCCAATCATGGCCGAGCTTTTCTTCCGCGCCGGGCGTTCTGGAGAGCTCCTTGCCGCAGTCCTCGCAGTATACCACCGTGTCATAGCTGCCGGGCTCCGTACAGGTTGGGGCAACGTAGTGTTCCGTTACCGCCTCGGCGGGAGTATGCTCGTGTACGTGCAGCGCCGCAGCCAGCAGGGGATCGTTGCCCTCGGCGATCGTAACGGCGTTCCACTCGTCGATATCGCCGGGATAGTCGTAATAAACGTCTCCGTCGCCGAGTCTCGGGCAATTTTCAAAGGCGTTTTCGCCGATCGAAGAAAGCGTTGTGGGCAGCGTAACGAGAACCAGGTTATCCAGATTTCTGAAATCCGCGGCGCCGACGGACGTGATGCCGTCCTCAACCACAAGCTCCGTCACGTTGATGGAGAAGTAGGAAAGGCCGGGATGTCCTTCCACGATGTTATCCCACAGATCTCCCTCGCCGGAGATCGTCAGCCTGTAATAATTGGCATAGAACATACCGTCGTCGCCGTACTGTTCCGAATCCTCCACGGGATCCCCGTTGTACCAGACCCAGATGCCTTCGCCGGTCTCCGTCAGCGTCCACGTTGCGTTATCGCCGCAGAAGCCGTTCATGTAATTCTGCTCGAACCAGTCGTCAAACCACGGGGAACCGTCAAAAACTTCGCGTATGCGGTCGCCCTCAAACCAGCCCTGCGCCTCTTCGTCGTCCGCCATACATACGGAAACGAAATCGCCGTCAAAGTTGACAAAGGTCAAAAAGTCGTTGTGTCCGAAGGCCTGTCTTCCGATCAGCTCCACGCCCGCGGGGATCGTGACTTCGGAAAGTCCTGCAACCGGATACCAATCCTCATCCATGCCTCTGCCGAACTTACAGCTCTCAAAGGCAAAGGCCCCGATGCTTTCCAGGCTCTCCGGCAAACTGATCTCCCGCAGATTATCACACCAGCGGAAGGCGTGGCTGCCGATGTGCGTCACACCCTCGGAAACCTCTACCCGACAGATGGACCAACGTTCATCCTCCCACGGGGGACGCAGCCCGAACTCGTCGTCGTAATCATAGTCGTCCATGACGCCGTCACCGTCGATCAGGATCGTATACAGCGTTTTATGATAGGTGCCGGGGGCGTCGAAGTCCGCCGGGTCCTCCACTCTTTCATCCGTTTCCTCATAATACCAGCCGGTACGTTCCTCATTGACCTCCATGCGCCAGGTCACGTTCTCACCGCAGTCGCCGGACAGGTAATTCTCCGTATGCCAGTTTTCAAACCACGGCGTGTTGTCAAAGACCGCGCGTACGCGCTGCACTTCGCTCCAATCGGCGGCTTCCTCTTCGCCCGCCAGACAGATTTTTGCAATATCGCCCGCAAAATTGACGGTCTCCAAAAAGTCGTTGTTGGCAAAGGCCTGACCGGCAATATACGAAACGTTATCCGGGATCGTGATCTCGGCAAGACCGCTTACGGCATACCAGCCCTCGCCGTCGTCTCTGCCGGACTTGCAGCTTTCAAAGGCGTAGGAACCGATGCTCTCCAGCGTCGCCGGCAGCGAAACGACGCGCAGGTTATCGTGCCAGCGGAAGGCGTTGTCGCCGATATGCGTCACGCCCTCGGCAACGTCAACACGCGTAATTCCATAGGAAGAGAAATCCCACGGCGGCGAAACGAAATCTTCACCGTTAAAGCCGTAATCGTCCATGGCGCCTTCGCCCTCAATATAGAGCGTATAACGGACTTCTTCGTGCGTGTTGCCTTTTCCCTCGTCCTCCGCGTTTGTGACGACCTCCCAGGTGTCGTTATAGACCCAGAAGCTGTCCTCGTCGTTTTTCTCCAACCGCCAGGTCAGGTTTTCGCCGCAGTCGCCGTCCATGCAGTTATCCGCAAACCAGGTATCAAACCACGGCGTGTTGTCAAAGACCTCCTGCACGCGCCGCGCCGCGCTCCAGTTTTCGGCTTCTTCCTCGCCCGCCAGGCAGATGATATCGATATCGCCGTTAAAATTGACCGTTGTGAGCATCTCGTTGTTTGCAAACGCCATTCCCGCGATATACGTAACGTTATCCGGGATCGTGACCTCTTCAAGGCCGCTGACCACGTGCCAGTCGTCGCCGTCGCCCTCGCCGCGCTTGCAGCTTTCAAAGGCAAACGTGCCGATGCTCTCCAGCGTTGCCGGCAGCGAAACGACGCGCAGGTTATCGTGCCAGCGGAAGGCGTTGTCGCCGATATGCGTCACGCCCTCGGCGACGTCCAGACGGGTGATCTGCCAGCGCATATCCTCCCACGGCACGGATTCAAAGAATTCTTCTCCGACCGCGTAGTCCTTCATCGCGCCTTCGCCCGCAATAAAGAGCGTGTAGTACGTTTCATAATGCGTATAGGGCTGATCGAAATCTTCTTCGTCTGCGACCCGTTCATTGGTTTCGTTATAATACCACCCGGCATCTTCGTTTTCTTCCACGCGCCAGGTCACATTCTCGCCGCAGGAGCCGGACATGCAGTTGGTTCGGAACCAGTCGTCAAACCAGGGCGTGTTGTCAAAGACCCCGCGCACGCGCTCGGAAACGCTCCAGTCGGCGAATTCTTCCCCGCCCGCCAAACAGACGTCTGCAAGGTCGCTTTCAAAATTGACGGTTTCAAGCATCCCGTTGTTTGCGAAAGCCTGACTTCCGATATACGTCACACCCGCCGGGATCGTGATCTGGGAAAGGCCGTCCACGGCGTACCAGCCATCGCCTTCATCCCTGCCGTCGCAGCAGCTCTCAAACGCGAATGCGCCGATCGTCTCTAACGTTTCAGGCAGAGAAACGCTCCGCAGCCGGCGTGTCCACCGCAGGGCGCTGTCGCCGATCGTTGTAACGCCCTCGGCCACTTCCAGACGCGTGATCTCGCCGGGAATGAACTCCCACGGCCGTTCGACCCGATCGGTCTCTTCGTCGCGGAAATCGTCCATCGCGCCTTCGCCGACAATAGAAAGCGTATAGTACGTTTCATAATGCGTATAGAACTGATCGAAGTCTTCTTCGTTTTCCACCCGCTCGCCGGTCTCGTCGTAATACCAGCCGGAATCCTCGTTTTCCGTAAGCGCCCAGGTCAATCCCTCGCCGCAGGTACCGGACATGCAATTCTCCTCGAACCAGTTATCAAACCACGGCGTGCTGTCAAAAACTTCCCATATGCGCTCGGCGGGTCTCCAGTCCTCGGCGTTCTCTTCGCCCGCCAGACAGACGTCTGCAAGGTCGCTTTCAAAATTGACGGTTTCAAGCCGTCTGTTATTTGCAAAGGCCTGACTTCCGATATACGTCACACCCGCCGGGATCGTGATCTCCGAAAGGCCGTCCACGGCATACCAGCCCTCGCCTTCATCCCTACCGTCGCAGCAATTTTCAAACGCGAATGCACCGATACGCTCCAGCGTTGCCGGCAAAGAAACGCTCCGCAGGCGGTGCAGCCACCGGAACGCGCTGTCGCCGACCGTCGTCACGCCCTCGGCTATTTCCAGACGTGTGATATCGGGGGAAACGTAATCCCACGGCTGCTCGACCTCGTCGGTTTCTTCGTCGCGGAAATCGTCCATCGCGCCTTCACCCGCAATAGAGAGCGTATAGTACGTCTGGTACCACGTGCCGGGTGTATCCTCATCTTCCGGATTTTCCACCCGCTCGCCGGTCTCTTCATAATACCAGCCGGAATCCTCGTTTTCCGTAAGCGCCCAGGTCAATCCCTCGCCGCAGGTACCGGACATATAATTGTCTTCAAACCATTGACGGAACCACGGCGTATTGTCAAAGGCCTCCCGCACACGGTCAACGGGACTCCGCCATTCGACATATTCTTCGCCTGCCAGACAGACCTCTTCCGGATCGACGTTAAAGTCTACCGTATCCAAAAACGGGTTATCCCCAAAGGCACGGCTGCCGATATACGTCACGTTCTCGGGGATCGCGACCTCATGCAGGCCGTCCATCGGGACCCAGCCGTCGCCGAAGTCCCAGCCGAAGCAGCAGTTTTCAAACGCATGCTCGTTGATCGCTTCCAGACTCGCGGGCAGGATCACGCGGCGCAGTCCGCTGAGCCAGCGGAACGCGCTCGCGCCGACCGTCGTCACGCCCTCGCCCACGTCCACGCAGGTGATCGCATAGGACAGATATTCCCATGGCTGCGGAACAAAGCTGTCCTCTTCGTAATAATAATCGTCCATCGCGCCTTCGCCCTTGATAATGAGCGTATAAAGCGGTTCATAATGCGTGCCGGGATCGGGATGATCCGGATCGGCAGGAGCATCCACCCTGTCGCCGGTTTCATCATCCTGCCAGAAGCTGTCCTCATTTTCCGAAAGCTCCCAGGAAACGCTTTCGCCGCATGCGCCGCGCATCGCGTTTTCCAGGAACCACACGTCATACCACGGCGTGTTGTCAAAGACCTCCTGCACGCGCCGGGCGTCGCTCCAGTCGGCGACTTCCTCTTCGCCCGCCAGACAGATATCTTCCGCCGACAATTCGCCTTCAAAAAACACGTCGTTCAGAAAATCGTTGTTCGCAAACGCCTGACCGGCGATATACGTCACGTTTGCCGGGATCGTAACGTCAAAAAGGCCGCTGACCGGGCGCCAGTCGTCGCCGTCGCCCACGCCGCGCACGCAGTTTTCAAATGCGAACGCACCGATGCTTTCCAGCGTGTCGGGCAGGAAAACGCTTCGCAGATTATCGCAACAGCAGAACGCGTTGTCGCCGATATGCGTCACGCCCTCGCCCACGTCCACGCGGGAGATGTTCCAGCGCATTTCCTCCCACGGCTGGGGGAAACAGTCGTCCTCCTCATACCGGTAATTGTCCATCTCCCCGTCGCCGTAGACGGAAAGCGTATAAAACGTTTCATAGCGGACGCCCGACGCTTCCGGATCCTCCGGCTCCTCCACCCGTTCGCCGGTCTCCTCATCATACCAGCCGGTGTCGTCGTTTTTCGTCAGCTTCCAGGAAAGGCCTTCGCCGCAGGTCCCGTACAAATAGTTCGATTCAAACCATTTATGGAAAAAATACGTATTGTCAAAGACCTCGCGTACGCGATCCGAAGGTCTCCAGTTCTCGGCGTATTCCTCCCCTGCCAGACAGACGTCCTCAATACTGCCGAAGAACATCGGGCCCGCAAAGAATTCATTGTCTGCGAACGCTCTTGGGCCGATATATGTTAAGGTATCGGGCAGCGTGATCCCGTCCAGGCCGCTGACCGGGACCCACTCGTCGTCCTCGCCCACGCCGCGCATACAGCCCTCAAAGGCAAACGCGCCGATGCTTTCCAGCCCATAGGGCAATTCCACACGGCGCAGGTTGTCGCAGTGCCGGAAGGCTTCCGCGCCGATATGCGTCACGCCCTCGGAAACCTCCACCTGGGAAATATCCCAGCGTGCGTCCTCCCACCCAACAGGGTTTCCGGCGCCTTCATCATAATCGTCCATTGCGCCGCTGCCCTCGATATACAGCTTATAGTGCGTTTCATACCGTATACCGGGCTCGGGATCGTTTTCATCGGCAGGCGCCGCTGTCAGCATGCCGGTCGTATCATCATACCAGCCGGTGTAATCGGGATCTTCCTCCAGCCGCCAGGTCACACCGTCGCCGCAGGTGCCGCTCATGGCGGCAGGCTCCGCAAAGACGGTCGCGGGAACGGGCAGCACCGCCGTCAGAAGCAATATGCTGAGCAGAAATGCAAGCCCTTTTTTCACGTTTTTCATCTGATTTCCTCCTTTTAAGTAAAAAAGAATGGAATAACTCGATATTATTATGACTTTATTTTTTATTTTTGTCAATATGTCAAGACAGGAAAAAAGACCGAAAGCACAGGACTTCCGGTCTTTTTACTGTTAAGCAGATCTGTTTTCCAAAAAAGGGAATTTATACGCCGTACTCCGGGTCCTCAAACCCAACGGCCCTGCGAAGGATGAGTCTTGCATCCGCCGCGTTGACCTCGCCTTTTTCCATTTCCGTCACGTTTGCCGCCTCGTATGCGGGCGTGCCCTTGCCCATCTCCGGCTCCAGACCGACGGCGATCCGCAGCGCCAAACGCGCGTCCGCGGCTTCGATTTTACCGTTTGAATCCACGTCGCCCAAAAGAACGTCGCTCTGTATCTCGTCGCCCACCAATGCATAGAGCCCCGACTGCGACAGCTCGCAGACCAGTTTACCTTCCGCCTGCCCGAGCGCGACCGTTTCCTGTGCGGTCAGACCGTCCTCATTGAGACGGACAAGCTGAAAGCCCTCATATCCCAGCAGCGCGTCCGTCATATCGAGCCGGATTTCAAAGGATTCTCCATGGACCTCTTCGCCGTCTCTCTCCGCACGGATTTCAAATACGCCGAACAGTTTATCGTAATTTGAAAGATTGCGGCGGATCTGTTTGACGGCCATCTCGAATTCCTCCGGCGAAGCGCCGAGCTCCTCCGGCGTCATCTGCAGGATGTTGTCCGAAACATGGACCCGGAGCTCCCCGGACGCGTCTCCCTGCTTTGGCTCGACCACAAAGCGCAGCGTATCGGGCAGATGGACGTTCTCGTCCGCCGGTCTGCCGAGGCTGACCTCGTTATCGCCGTTGGGCTCCAGCTCCGCGGAAAAACCGTCCTCGGCGTATACCCGTACCTGCATGGTCGCACTGTCCAGACCGTTGATCCGAATTGCGTCGCGCGCTTCAAGCTCCACAGCGCCCTGCGTCAGGTCAAGGCCCCATGAGACCGCCGTGACCTCCACGCCGTTCACCGTCCACTTTGCGGTACCGAAATCCACCGTAAACTTTCTGTCTCCGGGTTCTTCTCCGGGCCCCTCGCCGGGCCCCTCGCCGGGATCGCCGCCTTGTCCGGGTTCAACTTCAAAACGGACTTCCGGCGGAATGACAAGATTTTTGTCCACCGGTCTGCCGAGGCTGACTTCGTTGTCTCCGTTGGGCTCCAGTTCCGCGGAGAAGCCGTCCGGTGCATATACGCGAACCGACATTTTTCCGCCGTCAAAGCCTGTCAGTTTGATCGCGTCGAAATCATACACCGTCACGGCGCCCGCGGTCAGATCCTTGTCCTCCATCGTCGCGGTGACGACAACGCCGTCCACCGTCCAGCTGGCGGATCCGAAATCGACGCTGTGCTGCTCGTCCGCCAACGCAACCGTATGGAACGCGGAAACAGAAACGATCATAACGATCGCCAGTATTACCGAAACTGTTTTTTTCATATGAAACCTCCCGAATCGTATTTGATTTATCCGCAATTCTATCATAACAGAAATCAAACCGACATGCAAGCGGCGAAGCGTATTTTTTTTCTTTTTCCTCAAATTTCCGCTTTTTTCAAGCGTTTCTCTGTTTTGCCGGGGATTGACGCTCCGGCACGCGCTGTGGTAGAGTAGGACCCGAAAAAAGAACGGGAGGGATTTGCGTGGACGGACATAAAACCGCCCCGGCGCGTCCGGCGAATTTTATAACGGTGTTAAGCGTCGTTTCGGCTCTGGCCGTGGTGTTTCTCCACGTAAACGGCGTTTACTGGCATTTTGACGCAAACACCTTTACATGGCGCAGCGCGAACGTGATCGAATGCGTATTTTATTTTGCCGTCCCCGTGTTTTTTATGATCGCCGGCGCCAATCTCATCGATTACCGCGACCGCTATTCCACAAAGGAATACTGTAAAAAACGCGCGGTCAAAACCGTGATCCCCTTTCTGGTCTGGACGGCGCTGGGTACGGTTTACCGGCTGGTTTTGCGGGAGATCGCATGGACGGATCTGTCGTTCGGTTATCTTGTCAACGGATTTTTCAACAGCACGTTGGTCGGCGTTTACTGGTTTTTCTTCCCGCTGTTCGGCGTTTATGCGTGCATCCCGCTGCTTTCCGCCGTGGAAAAGGAAAAACGCAAGTCCCTTTTTACGGGGCTTGCGATCCTGTGTTTTGTCTGCAACTGCCTGATCCCGTTCATTCTGACGCTTTGTAATGCGCCGTTTTCCTGGCCGGTCACGGTCAGCGTCGGCAGCGGCTATCTTTTGTACGTGCTTACGGGCTATCTGTTGAAAAACAACACGCCGTCCGCCCCGCTGCGCGCGGCTCTGTACGCGCTTGCCCTTGCGGGACTGCTTTTACATATTTTCGGCACCCTGCGCCTTTCGGCTGCGGCCGGCGAAATCGTTTCCGCCTTTAAGGGCTACAATAACGTCCCCTGCATCCTCTACGCCACGGGGATCTTTGTTCTGATCAAACAGCTTTCCGCCTATATCCTGCGGTTTTCCGCCGTCAGCAAAGCGTTTTCTTTTCTGGGGCGATATACCTTTGCCGTATACCTGATGCACTGGTACGTTTTGAACGTGTTCGCGAAGCTCCCGTTTTTCAACACCTACGCTTTGTCTTACAGGCTGTTTATGCCGTTCGCAGTATTCGGCATCTGTGTGCTCGCGGCCTCCGTCATGCGGAAGATCCCCGTGCTGCGGCACATCGTGCCCTGAAATCAAACGCCGTCCGCAAACGGCGCGAACACCGCGGAAATATCTTCGTGCAGCACAAGGTCCGCGTCGGCGTCGTAAGGCGTCGCGTCATAATTAACGATGACGAAGCGCGCGCCGGCCGGCAAATACCGCACCAGCCCCGCGGCGGGATACACCACCAGCGAGCTGCCCACGACCACAAGCAGGTCGCAGCCGCCGATCGCCCGCACGGCCTGATGCAGTTTTTTTTCGTCCAGCATCTCCCCGTAAAATACGATATCCGGCCGCAAAACGCCGCCGCAGGCGCACAACGGCACGCCGGAGGTGTCGCGAACCGTTTTTTCCGGATACCGTTTGCCGCAGTGTTCGCAGCGATATTCCCGCGTGGTGCCGTGGATCTCGATCACGTTTTTGCTGCCCGCAAGCTGGTGCAGGCCGTCGATATTCTGCGTGACCACAGCCGAGACCCTGTCCCCCAGCGCGGCGACGGCGCGGTGTGCGATATTCGGTTTTACGTCGCCGACGGTCAGGAATTCCCTGTAATACCGGTAAAACGTTTCGGGATTTTTCCGGAAATAATCAATGGACAGCAGCGTTTCGTACGGGACCGGCGCTTTGCGCTTTGCAAGGCCGTCCTTTCCGCGGAAATCCGCCAGACCGCTGGCGGTGGAAATACCCGCGCCGGTGAGAAATACGATCCGGCTGCTCTCTTTCAAATATTGTTTGAATTGCCTTATCTGATCCATTTTTCCTTCCTCTTTTCCTCTTCATATAACAGGACTGCCGGCGGCTGTGACCCAACGCACGGCAGTCTTTTTCAGTCTGTTTTACAGCGGCAGCCCGATCGTTTTTTCGTAGCTTGCCACCCATCTGTCCACGGCAGCTTTGGAATAGCGCTTTGGCATGGCGGCCGTTACGGAAGCGACGGCGGCGATCTTTTTGCCGACGGACAGCATCTTTTTCAGCAGGACGCGATCCTTTACAACACCGGACAACTTTGTTTTGATATCGTTCAGGTCGCTGCCGCTGAAAATTTTTGTGAGATCGGTGGTGTCGGCGTCGATCGACATGTCCTTTGCCGTTAAAACGCCGTTGTCAAACAGATAATCCAGCTCCGCAGGCGTAAAGACCGTCAGCGCTTCTTTCACGCAGGCCAGCACGGCGAAGCCGGCGCCGAGCGCTTTATAATACCGGACCTGATAATCCCAGAGCGTATCGGCGGAAAAGGCACCCGCCGCGTCTTTCACCACGGTCTCGCAAAGGATCTTTGCCGCTTTCAGGCTGTTGGCGATACCGGAACCGATGATCGGCACGGTCATATACGCCGCATCGCCGATGGCGGCGTACCCGTCGCAAACCATCTTCGACAGCGGCTGCCGTACGGGGATCTTTACAAACTGCCCGCCCCGCTTCAGTTCCCTGCCGAGCACCGGATTCAGCTGCCGGTAATAGTCCGCGGTCCTGTCCGCCTCCGCCTGATCAAAGGGCTCGAACCTGCCGATCAGCAGATCCGCATGCGCTTCTTCCGTCGCAACCCAGCCGATACCGAGCTTGCCTTCGGAAAACATATAGACCTTGTATTTGTCCGCAACTTCATCCGCCGAAGCGCGGTCATAAAACGCACGGTAAACGTAAAACTGATTGTTTTTGCCCACCGCGGCGTTTACACCGCAAACGGCGGGCAGCCCGTTTTTCACGGGCGAATCGATCCCGCAGGCGTCTATGATCAGATCGCCGTAGACGTCGCCCGCAGCGGTCCTGATCCCGACCACGCGGTTGCCGAGCGTTACGGGGCCGAGGACCTCGCAGTCAAAAACGAATTTCGCGCCGTTTTCCTCGGCGCAGGCGATCAGATGCGCGTATATATCCCGCCGCTCCATCTTGATCTCCAGTTTATCCTGCGGGATATCCTGCCGCAGCGCCGTATGCATGCCCGGTCCGTAAAAGGTCATGTTTTCCTTATATTCGTACTTGTCCGCAGGCGGCATAGGCAGTTCCGCCGCCGCAAGCGCGCCGGGCGCAAAAATATCCGTCCAGTCGTAGCCCATATTGTCCCGGGCGTGCCGTTCATAAACGGTCACGTCGTACCCGCGTTTTGCCAAAAGGGACGCAGCCGCAATTCCGCCGTGTCCGCCGCCCGCTACGATGATTTTCTGCATTTTTGTCTCCTCCGTTTTTCCTGCTGCACGTTTTCCTGTCCGGAAGGCCGTGCCGTCGGTTGATTCTTTTCTTTTTCAGCATACCATACCGAGCCGGAGAATGCAAACAATTTTTGTCTTACGGCGCTTGATTTTCAAACAAAATATGCTACAATAAATACATCATTTACCCCGGAGGCGTTTATGAAAAATTTCGCGCTCATCTTCGCCGCAGTCTGCCTGTGCGCCGCGTCGGCCGGTTTTTCCGCCCGCGCAGCGGAGCCGTGCATGCATCCGGCAATGACGGCAACGGTCCTTACGGCCCCGACCTGCACCCGGGAGGGCACGCAGCTGTTCTCCTGTCCGCGCTGCGGCTTTTCCTACGTCGGCGCCGCGCCGAAGGCAGAGCATACGCCGCAAACCGTTCCCGTCATACCGCCGACCTGTACCGAGAACGGCCTATCCGGCGCCGCCGTCTGCGCCGTCTGCGGCGAAATGCTGTCCGCAGGCGAGATCCTTCCCGCGCTGGGACATTCCTTCGGCGCGTGGGAGACCGAAAAAACCGCGACCTGGGTATCCGGCGGCACGGACCGTCAAACCTGCATCCGCTGCCCGGAAACAAGGCGCAGAACAACGCAGAAGCTGACGCATCTGGCGGAAGAAAAATGCCCCTTAGGCGATACGGATATGGACGGCGCCGTGACCGCCGCGGATTCACGGCTGATCCTGCGGCTGAGCGTCGGCTTCAACGACGGTCTGGACACGCTGCAGAAAGAGAATGCCGACCTTGATAAAAAAGACGGCGTGACCGCCGCAGACGCCCGCACCGCCCTGCGCATGGCGGTAGGACTGGAACAGATCATCCCGTTCTTAAAGCCCGGCTACACCTTTAAGGGCTATACAAAAAACAATTACAAGCTCGCCGAAAAGGACGGCGTCACCTACGTCGTCAGCGACTACGGCTACACCTTGATCGCAAACAAGACCTACAGCCTGCCGGCAAGCTACACGCCCTACGCGTTCAAGGGCGCCGAGCCGGAACCGGATTCTCTGCTCGGACTGACCGAGGAATGCCGTGCGGCCTTTTCCGATCTGCAGAGCGGCGCAAAAAAAGACGGCGTTTCCATTTGGCTGCTCTCCGGCTACCGTTCTTACAACCGTCAGAAACGCCTGTATAACAATTACGCCGGGCGCGACGGCTACGCCGCGGCGGACAAATATTCCGCCCGCCCCGGGCACTCGGAGCACCAGACCGGCCTTGCCATGGACGTCAATTCCCTTTCTTCATCCTTTGCCGGCACAAAGGAGGGACGCTGGCTCGCCGCCAACGCCCACAAATACGGCTTTATCATCCGGTACGCAAAAAACAAAGAGGCGCAAACCGGTTATATCTACGAGCCCTGGCACATCCGTTACGTCGGCAAGGACCTCGCCGCCGCAATCTATCACAGCGGCCTGTGCCTGGAAGAGTTCTTCGGTATCACGTCGGTTTACCGGTAAGCCGCGGCGGTGCAGCCGATTTGCAGCCGGATCGTAAAAAAATATTGACTTCCCAAAATAGAATATGGATTGTTTAGACGAAAATTATAACAACATCGGCACAGACGTATAATTAAACTGCGTAAGTTTTTGTGTTGTTTTTTGCACGGACGGGCGTTTTCCGCCCGTGTTTTTTCTGTTGCGAATCAAACCGAACTCTCACATCCGAACGCCGGGAAAAGCATGTAAAAAACAAACAAAAAAAAGGATTATTATAGTTTTTTTTAGTAAAAAAAGTATTGACTTCCGACAAAAAAATGTGATAAGGTATATGTGATGAAGTGTCTGTTTCACTCGTCCATTATTTATGAAAGGAGTAATCACAATGCGTTTTACAAAAAACAACACTGAGAATGAACTGTCCCTGAACATTGGTCAGACCTACGGATCGTGCTGCGGAGAAACATCTTACACCCATGAAGAAGACGGCATGTATTGTTACATTCCCATTCCTGGCTACGAACCCATCGAACGCAAAATAACTTATTATAACTGATCGGGAAGACCGTATAAGTTCTGTCATCGGAGCAAAAGTGACACGATGGGCAAAAGGGTTTCTTCAGAATAAGTTGATGCAGTAAGTTTTGCCGGGCACGGACGGGTGCTTCCCGTCCGTGCTTTTTTCAGGCAACACGAACTGATCCTTCCCGAACAAATAAAAAAACCGGGCTTCCTCCCGGAAAAGGAGCGCGTTAAAAATGTCTGTCGAGCTTCCGTTCGGTTCCGACGCGGTGATCGACTGCTATTCGCATTACTATTTTTATTTCGGTATTTTATCCGGACAAAACATAGACGTCGACGTCTTTTTATTTCACCATTTTATTCATATCTGTTATTACGCGCCCCTCCGTTTTTTTGAATTTCCCGGCGTGTTGGCATTTTTCAGGCTATTCCGCCGGCGGCGCTTTCCTTTTGACCTCAAAGATCCCGTCGGTTTCATCAAAAACGAACTGAACAGGGGACGGTATATCCAGATCTACCTGAAGTATAAATATCTGTCCGAACTCAATACGGGCGCCGGCGCCGTCCACGATTTTCTGATCTACGGCTATGACGATGAAAAACAAGCGTTTACGGCTACGGGATACGCCCCGGATCCGCATTTGTCCGGCTTAAAGATCAAGACCCTCTCGATCCCGTACGGAGAGCTGGAGCAGAGCTATCGAACAGCAGGCCGGACCTATCGTTTTTTAAAAAACAACTACGCGCTTTCCGTCCGGAAAAAGCCGGAACAAAACTTCCGAAAGCATAAAGTCAGGCTTGCGCTTTTTATTTACCGGCACAACCTGATCCCCACCGTCAAAAATCTTTTTTTCGACCTGAACACCTATAAAAAGCTCCAGCAAATCGTTCGGTTTTCCCTTTCAAACCGGTACTATCGTTTCGATCTGCGCATATTTAAGGCACTGCAGGCACGTTTTAAGATCCTGCAGCGTCTGGAGCGGTATCTTTCCGTGCCGGGCGAGCAGCAGGAAAAGTGCGAAAAGCTGCAGGAACTGCTGACCGCCGCGCTTGTCTACACGGCGGCCGCGAACAACAAGCAGGATCGGCCGGAGCATTATTACATCAAAGAATTCCATACGCTGCAGGATAATTTTGAAGAGATCCGAAAAACGGAAGCGGAGATCCTGCAGGATATCGATAACAAACTGAAAGGACCGTGATTTTTTTGAGCAAGCGACTGAAACCCTCGCAATTTAACGTAGCGACGCTCGACGAGGCAGGCAACCTGATCATACTCAACACCTTTTCCGGCAAATTATGCAGGGTGGCGCATCGGCACGCCGACGAGATGCAGACGTTTTTGAAGGGCGGGCAGGCAGTGCCGGAAACCATCAACCCCGTTTTTATTGAAAAAGGGTATTTTGTAGATGCATTGACGGATGAACTGGCACTTTACAAAAGCAGATGTTTTGAAACGTATGACACTCCGATTTTGGAGATCTCCGTTCTGCCCACGCATAAATGCAACTGCCGCTGCGTGTACTGTTACGAGCGTTTTCAGGGAGGTATGATGTCCGAGGAGATCCAGGATGCGCTGGTCAGGTTTGCAAAAGACAAGCTGCAGACCTGCTCCGGCCTGCACATCAGCTGGTTCGGCGGCGAACCGCTGGTCGGCATGGACATTATCCGTAACCTTTCAACCCGTCTGATGTCGCTGTGCAAAACTATGCACAAGGCTTATTCTTCAAGCATAACGACAAACGGCACGCTGCTCACGCCAGAAACGTTTGCCGAGCTGCAGAAATACCGTGTGATCTTTTATCAGATCACCATTGACGGCACAAAAAGCGTGCACGATCTGCAGCGTCCGCTTGCAGGCGAAGGCTCGTCGTACGATATGATCATGGAAAACCTGAAAGCGATCAAAAGCGCGCGGCGCGGTCCCACGTTCCATATCCTCCTGCGGATCAATCTGACAAAAAAGAATATGGACGAGCTGGAGCCCTTCCTTTTGGAGCTGGATAAAAATTTCGGCGGCGATCGACGCTTTAATCTGAATATCAATATCGCCGGAAACTGGGGCGGCGACCGGGTGGACGCGTTCAAGGAAAATCTGTTTGACGACGATACGGATATGGATCGTACCCGCGATCAGATCAACCGGATCATTCAGGAAAATCATCTTTCCCTGCAGATCAACGGTTTCGGCAGCGGCATCAAAGCGAGGATCGGTTCCAGTACCGGCTGCTACGTCAACAAAAAGAATTTTTATACCGTCGATCCCACCGGCGCCATTTTCAAATGCGAACAGGAAGAACGAAATCTCTTCCCGCCTTTAGGTCAGCTGGCGACCTACAAAGGATTGAACGACATCAAAGCGGAACAGGCCAAATGGGACAGCGTGATCTTTCCGGAATTACCGGAGAAGTGCAAAAACTGCGCGTTTATTCCCGTCGGCTGCTGGGGCGTCACTGTCTGTCCGTTGGTTAAATATACGAAAAAATACGGCGATCCCACAAAGAACGATCAGCCGCTGTGCCCGGAGCACCCGGAGCAGACCGGTTCCGGCAATGAACCGCACTGCCACAGCGGCGTGGCGCATATCGACGAGATCATGCGCGAAATGGTAAAAGACAGCCCCCAACCCATCATTGAAGATATTTACGTAACAGGAGAATGAGTCGTATGAGAGAGCAACTGTTTGAAATTTTAGAGGAGCTCGGCGTCTTTTTTTCAGACGAGGAAAAGGGCCCCGCAAACGACGTAGACCTGAACGAATACGTGCAGGATTCCTATATCCGCATTCTGTTTGCCCTGCAAATCGAGGAAAAGCTCGGCGTCGTGCTGGACGAGGATATGCTCAAAGCAGACAATCTGAAATCTTTGAACAACCTCGTACGGCAGCTTGAAAACGCCGAACCGTTGGCATAAAACCCTTGCTGCTGCAAAAAAAATAACAGAGGATTTCCCTATGGAATTCAAGTCAAACTACGACGTTGTGATCCTGGACAGCGGCGTCGATACTGCGCACCCCGATCTGCGCGCGTTTTCCGATATTGACTGCGTCGCCCTTGACGCACAAACCAGCGTACCGGTCCGGGATGCGGGAGACGTTTTCGGACATGCCACCGCGATCGCCGGCATCATAAAAAGAGAAAAACCCAAGGCATCCATTCTCAGTCTGCGTATTTTTGAAAAAAAAGACGGATTTCCCAAGAGCTCGGAAGAAAAGCTGCTGCAGGCCTTGTCTTTTATTGACCGGAACCTTTCGGTCAAGGTGATCAATATGTCCTTCGACGTCGCCGAACCAATGTGTATGCGGGAATTGACGCAGATCACGCGGCGGCTTGCGGACCGCGGCGTCATTATGGTTGCAGCGCTGAAAAACAGCGGCGGCATTACCTTTCCCGCCGCGCTGGAATGGGTCATCGGCGTCTCCATCGACGACATCTGTCCGATTTCCCAGCCCCTGAACAGCAGGGACGACACCGTCATTAATATGGTCGCGCCGCCGCGGCTGCTGCGCGTGGCATGGCAAAACGGCTCGCACAAGTACGTACGGGGCAGCAGCTTTGTCTGCGCCAACGTTACCGCGCAAGCGCTGTCATTTATAGAAGAGGGTCGCTCCGGATATCGGGAAGTTTTGGCAGCTTTCCGGGAAAAGTTCCCGCCAATCACGCAGGAGCTTTCCGCTGCGACAGGGCAGACCGCAAATGAAAAGCCTGCCTTCACCATAAAAAAAGCCGCGGCATTTCCCTTTAATAAAGAAATGCACAGCGTAGTGCGTTATGCTGACGAACTGACCTTTGAGCTGGTAGACGTATACGACGTCCGACAGACCTTTCAACTCGGCATGGACACAAACGAGGTGCTCAAGCAGGCCTGTCCGCAGAATTTTACGATCAAAAATATCGACGATGTCGACTGGGACAGCTTCGACACCCTGATCCTTGGCTGCGTATCCCAGCTGATCGGCCTTTTTCGACGTACCGACTGGATCAAAAAAATCATTGCGGACGCGCTGGCACATGGCAAAAATATCTTTTCCTTTGAAAATATTTCCTATTTGACGGAAGAAAAAACAAACCGTATCTATTATCCCTCTATCACAAAAGAAAACGTTCCCAAATACAGAGACAGCCGTCTTTTCCGTACCGCGGTCCCGATCGTCGGCGTATTCGGCACGCAGTCCCAACAGGGAAAATTCACGCTCCAAATGCTGCTGCGCAGGGAGTTTAAAAAACTGGACTGCGTGATCGGCCAAATCGGCACCGAACCCCATTCGCTGCTTTTCGGCTGTGATTATGTCTTTGCCAACGGCTTCAACGCCGTTATAGAGATCGACAACCGCGACCAGACGCTGTACCTCAACGACCTGCTGCGCCGGACCTGTGAAAAACTGCCGGATATTATTTTAACAGGCACGCAAAAAGGACTTGTGCCGGCGGTATTCAACAACATGCGTTTTTATTCCCGGCAGAATTATGCGTTTCTCGACGGCATCAAACCGGACTATGCCATTCTGACGGTTTCCGTGACCGATTCCGTTGACTACATCAAACGGTCCGTCGGCTTTTTAGCGGATCTGTCTTGCACAAAAACGCTGGCGCTGGTCCTCTTTCCGGTGAGCAGCGTGGATGAAAAGATGGAGGAATTCAAGCAGCGCCGCATTCTCAGTCAGGCAGAATACGAAACCTTCCGTGATAAGGTCAACGCAGAACTCGATCTTCCCGTTCTGTTTTTGAACGACGAGCATCTGGGAGAAAAGCTGATGCAGATCCTTTTGGAAAAGCTCACAAAAACGCCGGAGACAGCCGATCGATAACGCCTGCAAAATCAATTGCAAAAAGTGCCCGTGATCCGGTGGGATCGCGGGCACTTTTTCAGGTTCGGTTATTTTTTTCCGAAAAGTCTGCGAAGGATTTTAATGACCTTCTCAAAGAAATCGCGCAGACGGGTGAAGAAATTGTTGATCTTCGGGATGACCAGGCTGTCAGGCGAGACCTCCTGGTTACCTTCGGCGTCGCTGAAGGTCGCGCCGCACTTGGTACAGGCATAATGCTCTTTCAAACCGTCTTCTCTTGTGGTATGTTTATATCCTGCCACGTATACAAGCTGGCTGTGGTTACTTGTGATCACATCACCGCAATCGGGCAGCTGATACGAATGTTCCACATTGCTTAAAAGATCCGAATAGCTGGCATAGCAGGTATAATACGTAACAGGCTGCTGCGTTCCGTCAACCGTTGTGTTCACATTATAGAAAGCACGATTGCCAAGCGATAACTTGTTTCTCGCAAAATAAATCGTCGCCAGATTTCTGCAGTCCTCAAACGCGGACTCGCCGATGCTGCACTCGGACTGCCGGAACGAGATCCACGTCAGGTTCTGGCAGTTATAGAAAGCTTTTGTTTCGATATTCGTCATCGTTTCCGGGAAAATCACAAAGGTAAGACCGCTGTCACGGAAGGCCTCTTCGCCGATGTGCTCCAGATTATTGGAGAGCGTGATCTCCGTCAGCGAAGTACAGCCTGCAAAGGATTGCACCTCGATCTCCTGTACGGTATCCGGCATCGTAACGCTCTGAAGGGACGTACATCCTCTGAAAGCATACTGCTGTTCATGCGTATGGAAGATCCACCAGTCGTGGTCATATCTGTATCCGATCTTAGTCACGCCCTCCGGCAGGACAATGCTTTCCAGAGACGAACAGCCGTCAAAGCACGCGATCGTGCCGCTTGCGCTGGGCATATCCACTGTCTTGAGCTGCGTACAATTTTGGAACACGTTATAGCCGACCTTTCCAAGCGTACGCGGCAAATAAACGCTTACCATGGGCAGCTCCGAAAATTCATAGTCCGGAATAGACGTCACACCTTCACCGACTGTAAGCGTTTTCAAAGACGTACAACCGGCAAGGACATAGGCGCCCAGCGTGCCGCCGGGGAGCGTAATGCTTTCCAGTGACGTACAGCCCTTGAAAGCTCTTTCTCCGGTGTCGCAGTTTTCCTCCGGCAGCGAGATCGTTGTCAGGGAAGTACAGTCGGCAAAGGCAAAAGAGCCGATCGAGGTAACGGTGCCGGGAACGGCCACATTATCCAAAGCGGAACAACCGTTAAAAGCGTTTTCTCCGATCGCCGTAATATTCTGCGGGAAGGTGACGCCGGCAAGCTGGGTGCAGCCCTTGAAAAGCCCCTCCGCTACTTCGGTATTGCAGGCGGGGATCTCAAATGACGTCAGCGCTTTGCAGTCCATAAAAGTCTCTTTTGGCAGTTCCAGCGCGGGGATCGTGATCGAAGCAAGGTTCGTGCAGCCGGAAAACACGCTTTCGCCAAGGCTTTCCACACTGTCCGGAACGGTAATCTGCGTCAAGCCCGTGCAGCCGGCAAACGCATTGTCACCGAGCGTTTTAACAGACGTGGGAATGGTGAATTGGTCCAGACCGGTACAGCCGGCAAAGCCGGAAAGGTTTGTAACGGAACTGGGAATGGTCACAGACGTGATCGCCGTACGGGCGAACGCGTCGGGCAGGATCTCCGTGATCGTATCCGGGATCGTAAAATTACCCAGATTGGTACAGTTGCTGAACGCGCCCTTGGAAATCACGGACAGCGTCGCCGGGAGCTCGATGGACGTAAACGCTTTGCAGCCGGCAAACGCCTCTTCGCCGAGATAGGTCAGCCCCGTCGGCAGCGCGACGTTGCCGAGCGCCGTACAACCCTTAAACGCACCGTCGCCGATGGAGACCACGCCCGCGGGGAAGGTAATGCTTTCCAGCCTGTTCAAGCCGTTGAAGGCATTGTCGCCGATCGAGGTTACGGCATCCGGGATCTCGATCGCAGTCAAGCCGGCACAGCCTCTGAAAAGGCCTGCGGGCACTGCGGTCAGCCCAGCAGGAAGCGTTGCGGTCTCCAGCTTGGTGCAGCCTTTGAACAGGTTGCTGCCCAAAGCAGCGTTCGGAAGCGAGATGCTTGTTAACAAAATACAATCGGTGAACGCATTGTCGCCGATCGACGTTACAGAAGCGGGGATCTCGATTTCAGACAGGAGCTTATTATTGTAAAATGCCTGTGCGCCGATCGAAACAAGTCCGTCGGGAATCGCAATGGAACCGAGGGCGACACACGAATAGAACGCGGAGTTCCCAATGCTTTTCAGCTGGCTGTTCTCCGCAATGGAAACGGACTCCAGCTTCCACAGGTTATAAAAGCCACAGTCGCCGATCTCCGTCACGGAAGCGGGCAGTTCGACATACTTCAAAGAAGTCGCGCCGCGGAACAAATTGGCGGAAACATTGAGAATGCCCTCTTCAATGATGACCTTCTCCATATACTGTGTCGAAAAATACTGTGTCCGGCTGAAAATCGAATCGGAGGACTGCTCACCGTGGGCGGTATAGTCCTTGATTCGGCCGGTTCCGCTGATCACGGCCGTTTTCGTACTGCTATTATAAGTACAAATCACGTTGTCCTCTTCCGTTGCGCCGAGATCTGTGAACACGTCGTCTTCGGCAGAGGCAACCGCAAGGAAAACGGTCATCGTCATGCACAGTGCGATCACCAGAGAAAGCACGGTAAACAAAAGTTTTTTTGTTTTGGTCATATTCTTCTGTCCTTTCTTGCGAATACTACGATCAAGTATAATCACGCAGTTTTATTCTATCACCGTCTTTTTCCAGCATTTTTCTATTTTGGAACAAAATTATAAACAATCTGTTAATAATATACTTTATTTTTACAAAATTCACAAATATAATGCACAAAAAACAGCAAATATCAACAAACGCGGAGGTCGAACCAAAGAGCCGGAACGCTTCGTCTTGCAAAGACAAACCGGATATGCTATGATATTTTCATCAAAAAAAAGGACGTATAATTTATGGTCGACTGCCTTTATTCTTATCCGGCCGCGGGAACCGTAAAATACAGCGGGAAAGCGGACGACGCCGTGCATTTCATGCTGACGCACCAGCTGCTGGATACGGCGATGTGGCAAAAATTCGTAAACGTGTTCCGTTCGGACTCCGACGATGAAGACAACGGCTGGCGCTGTGAATATTGGGGAAAAACGATGCGCGGCGGCTGTCTGACCTATCGGTACACGGGCGACCCGACGCTTTACGAAGCGCTGCAGGCCGCCGTAGATGCGCTGCTCCGGACACAGCGGAAAAACGGCTGTTTTTCCACCTATCCCGACGAAAGCCCTTACAGGGGCTGGGACCTCTGGGGCCGCAAATACGTGCTCACGGGACTGCAGCATTTTTACGGGATCTGTAAGGATGAAACACGCAGGCAGCGTATTCTCGCGGCAATGACGGCGCACGCGAAATGCCTGTTTCGGGATATCGGGAAGGATAAAGTCGATATCACCCTGACCAGCGATTACTGGGGCGGCGTGAATTCCTGCAGCATTCTGGAGCCGATCGTGGAGCTTTACAAGCTGACGCGCGATCCGCGCTGCCTTGATTTTGCGGACTACATTCTCTCAACAGGCGGCTGCAAGGACGGCGATCTGCTTGCGCTTGCCGCGGAAAACGCGCGTATGCCCTATGAATATCCCGAGGTCAAGGCCTATGAAACGATGTCGTTTTTTGAGGGCGTTCTCGCAATGTACGAGGCGACCGGCAAGAGATCTTATCTTGATACCGTGGAAAAATTTGCCGCCGCGGTGCGCCGGACCGACATCACGGCGATCGGCTGCGCGGGCTGCACGCACGAGCTGTTTGACCATTCCGCAAAAAAACAGACTTTTTTCTCGGACGGCATCATGCAGGAGACCTGCGTCACCGTCACCTGGATGCGTTTGAACGCCCGTCTGTTTCTGCTTACGGGCAAAGAATGCTATTTTGCGCAGGTGGAGCATTCCGCATATAACGCGCTTTTCGGCGCTGTCAATACCCATATGCTGCCGTTTTCGGATCTGCGCGGCGACAAACTCTTCCCCGCGCTGCCGTTTGACAGCTACTCCCCGCTTGTCAACCAGCGCAGGGGGCGCGGCATAGGCGGCTTAAAGCACTTCAGCGACGGCAGCTTTTACGGCTGCTGCGCCTGCATCGCTTCGGCGGGAACGGCGCTTTTGCCTCTGCTTGCCTTGCTGCAGTCTGCAGACGGCGCGGTATTCAACAGCTATCTGAAGGGCGCCGCCGTTTTGTCGACGCCGGCGGGAAACGAATTGAAGCTCCGGATCGAAACGGATTACCCCGCAAATGCAAAAACCGTCATCCGCGTCCGGACGGCGGCGCCGGAGCGCTTTGTGTTAAAGCTGCGCATGCCGGCGTTCATCAAAAACCCAACGGTCCTTGTCAACGGCGCGGCGGTCACCACGGCGCCGGAAAACGGGTATCTCACGCTGGACCGCAGCTGGCACGACGATACCGTCACGCTCACAGGCGATCTCACGCTTGAAAAAAGCGTCTTAAACGGCATGACGTCCTTTTCCTTCGGCACGCTCACCTTGGCGCGGGACGCGCAAAAGGAACCAGCCGCCGTGCTTTCAGAACCGCTGCTGCTGAAAAAGAAACCGGCGCAGCGTGTAAAACCGGAAACGGAAGAGACCGTGCGGTTTTTACTGGATCGCGCCGACGGCGGACAGATTGTTTTGACGGATTACGCCTCCTGCGGCAAACGCTGGGACAAGCAGAACAGCGCGGTCAGCGTCTGGTTTGCGTGTTCCGAAACGAAATAAAAAGGGATGAAAGATATGAGATCTGCAGCGACAAAAACCATATCCTGCCTTGCGGCGATCATCCTGCTCCTGTCCGGCTGCGGTTACCGTTCACACTACCGCACCGTCGCCTGCGTCCGCACAAACACCGCGCAGAGCGCCGCCCTTTCGTTTTATGAGTTGGAGGGCGTCATGGTGTTCAAAATGAAACAGAAAACGCAAAGCGAAGGCGAGATCCGATATTCGGCGCAGCTGGAAACGGGAACGGCCACGGTCTATTATGATTACATGGGCGTAAAAACCGAGCTGTTTACGGTCTGCGGCGGGGAAACGCTTGACGATCACGGCGGATATATCGAAAAGGGAACGGTTTACATCATTGTCGAAACAGACGGCGTATGCGAAAACGGCGCGTTCCGTTTTGAGGTCGGATAGGTCTCTTTGGCGTTGCAAACCCTTAAAAAACAGCAGACGGCGCAGATCACATCGATCCGCGCCGTCTGTTTTATTCCCCGTCTCTCACGGTTCATAAATATATTCCACCCGGTCAAAATCTTCTCCGTACACCCAAATCGAAGCAACGTCGGTTGTATCTTTTCCGTTCAGGTTTTCGGCATAGATGTTGAAATAACCGTCTTCCGTATCTACGATCGTATCGCCTTTGTAAAGCAGGAGCTTGAATTTCGCAAAGCTTCCCAATTTTTCCACAGTCTGCTTAAAGGTTATATATAAATCGTCGCCGGACTGATTATACTGCACCATTTCAACGCCGTTGCGTTCCCCGAACATAAAAGAATCCTTTTCTGCAGATGACTGAAATTGCATGGAAGCGTCGGAAATATCCGCGTCAAACATATAACAGAAATAGTTGTTCTTTCCTTTTGTCAAAATAATATCGTCCGTGCTTTTCCCTATCACGTTGCCGCCGGCGTCGGTCGCAACAACCGAAGCGGAAACAGAAACGTCCTGTTTTGCAAGGATTTTATGGATCAGATAGGTCGTGCCGATGCTGTTCGTATACTGCCCTGTTTCCACGATATCATAGTATTCGTTATTCGCATAGGTATTCTCCGTTTTATCGGCGTCTTCGGTTTCCTCCTGCGCGGAGGGTGCTTTTTCATCGGCCTGCTCCGTTATGTCGGAAGCAGGCGTTATATTCGCATTTTCCGGCGATTTGTCCCTGTCGGAGCCGCCGAAAATACCGATCATCAGAAAGAGGATCCATGCGGCGGCGATGATACCGTATTTGACCGCCGGTTTCATTTCTTTTTTCTTCAGCAAGATCAACGTCAGCGGCAGCGGGAAAATAAAGATCCAGCCCAAAACCCAGAGCCATGTTTTTCTCGGCTTTTCTTTTCCGTTGGGGTACCAGGTGTTCCCGCAGTCTTTACAAACGGCAACGGTTTGATGTAATACGGTTTTGCTGTTTTTTGCGCGAATTTCCCCCTGGTTTTCACGCTTGATCTGAATATTGGTGCTTCCGCAGCTCGGACAGCCCGCTTTGTTCAGCAATTCCTGCTCCCTCAGCATTTCAGAATTGATTTGTGCGCCGCAAAATTCGCAAAATTTTCCTGAAGCGATTTGCGCGCCGCAATTCGGACATTTCATGACAATCGTTCCCTTCTTTCAAAAATATCCCGAATTGGGATATTTTTATTATACCGATTTGGGATAATATTGTCAAGAGGCGTCATATATGAGAATAAAAGAACTCCGAAAAAAAAGACAAATATCCCAATTGAAAATGGCGATGGATCTGAATATGACACAAAACACCATCAGCCGTTACGAAACCGGGGAACGGGAACCGGGTATTCGCGAGCTGATCCTGCTTGCGGATTATTTTCAGGTCTCCGTGGATTATTTGCTTGAAAGAACAGACAACCCGACAATGAACTTATAGACAACGAATAACGGACATATCGGATGATCGACCGGTATGTCCGTTGTTTTTCCGAGCGCAGGCAAAAACACCCGCGTTTTTTACACGACAGATCGCTCTGCCGGATTTTAACGATCAAACATATTCCGCAGCAGGATCTGTAAATTCATAAGCATCCGATAAAACCGGTAGAAAAAGGCCCGCACCTTTCCGAAAAAACCGCTGCCGAACGATTTCCATACGGCATAAAGGACCGTCGTTTCCTCTTCCAGAAGGATGTTCTCATTTGCGCGGTAGGTCTTGCCGCTGCCGTCCGGCTTCGTATTCCAGCCGTCGAGCACGGTGTTCTCATCCGCTGGTTGCACCGTATATTTTCCGGAGCCCTCCGTGATTTTCACCTTGTCGCCGACGTGCGCGATCTGGTGATTGAACACAAACCCGCTGCCGCCGTTCGCGTCGTAATACAGCATCGCGACAGGCGCCGAAAACGCACCGTTAAGCGTCTTGACTCTTTCTTTGATAAAGGTCAATACGGTCTTGACCGCGGCGTCGAAATCCGACCCGGCGGTCTGTGCGTCGCCGATCTTCCAGCGTATGCGGTCCATGATCGCGGACGCGCGCAGCTCGCCTGCGAGCGCACGGAGGAAAGCAAGCAATTCGCCGCTTTCCCCGGCCAGGAAGCTGTTGTTCCAGGCCTGGGCCGCAGCGGTTCTGAACGCGGTATCCTGAAATGCGACCGCGTAGATGGTCAAATACCCCATGTCGGCATTGCCGATCGCGTTCGCCCACCAGATCGACGGGTCCCCGCTGTTCACGTCACGCTTGATACCGTGTCCGAGCGCACGGTCGTAATCCCATGCCGGAGAGAAATGGAACTTGTCGTTTCCGGCGTCCTTATACAGGAAAAAGCTGCTTAGGCCGGAATCGATATCGTTGACGAACTCACACAGCAGATATTGCGCAATAAAGGTTTGCATATCGAAATAGTCGCTGTAGTGCTTCCCTTTGCTGTTGTACCCGTCCGCGCTGTAAAGCGCCTCCTCCGCGGCGTTGAACAGCTCGCTGATATACGTCACTTCCGCACGGGACGCGTATTCCGGGCTTTTGATCACAACGGGCTGTCCCTTTTGGCTGACAAAGCCGCTGACCTCCGCGTTATAGCGGAAATCGAACTCCAACAGATAGCCGCCGGAAATGTCCGTCGGATCGTTGGGGATCTCCGCCCATTTTTTACTTCCGAAGTCTCCTGCGGAACCGGTATTCGCCGTTGGCAGATCTTCGATATCCACGTCCGGGTTCGCTTCCTCGTTGGCGTCCTCCAGATCCTCGATATCCACACGGGTGGACCCGACCTCCACGCTTTCACAGATTATGTAATTGCCGAGATATTCGCCGTTTATATACAGATCCGCAAACCGGTATAGGCTTGTGTAATCCATACCCAGATGTTCCGCAATATAAAAAGCCGCGGGGTTGCGGATCAGCGCCTCGTCGTCCGCCGACGCGAGCAGCGTCCATTTTTTGGCTTTTCCCATACCGAACAGATCGGTTTTCTTTTCAAATTTGATGTTGTACGGCTTTTTCTCATGCGCCCAGGTGGAATTGCCGCGGCCCTTGATATGGCTGAGCTTTACGTTGTCGAGCGTGACCTCGCCGTTTTCGACGACCGTGATCCTCGCCGGTTCCTTATGCGATTTGTCCGCATGTACGTTTGCAAGGGTCCCGGATTCCGTCTCGATATACACCGAGGGCAGACTTGCGGACTGCAAAACGCTGAGCGCATAGGTTTTGCCGCCGCACTCCAGCGTAAAACTGCTGCCGTTCGCAAGCGCATCGGTCATCTCCCCGTTCTGGATCTCTTTCCCGTCCACGGCGATCGTTTCGGCGTCCGCGCAAAAGCCGATCTGCAGCGCGCTGCGGTCAGCGTCCGCGGGCAGAAATAAACGGTACGTCTGCGCAGCGTCGTCATACCACCAGTGGATCTGCGTGGCGGCGTTTTCCGCAATGACCGTCACATAAAAATCCGTAAGCGTCTGCGTTTGCGCCGCGGCCAAAGCCGGGATAAAAACGGAAAACAGCAAAACCGCGGTCAGAAAAACGGAAAGCGTGCGTTTCAAAAGGTTTCTTTTTTTGCCTTCGGCCGGTTTCAAGGTCATTTTCGATCTCCTCTTTCATAAAAATGGAAAGCTGTCTGCGCATCCCGGTTTTTCTTGCCGGGAGCTTCTGTAATTGAAGTGCAGCGCAAAAAACTGCAAAAAAAACGAATTTTTTTATCCGATCAGCCGTCGGTAATTCTCCGCCGTCTGCGCATATGAATAGCCCGCGCTCAACTCGTAGAGAAAGCGTCCGGCATAACCGACTTCCTCAAGCGCCGCAAGGATCGAAGGCCAGTCGTTTTTGCCCTCCAGCGGCAGCCAGTGCTTCTCGTCTTCGAAATCGTAATCGGAAACATGCAGACTTGCGATCCGGTCGCCGAGGACCCGGATAAAACGGTCGTTCGGCTCCCTTAAGCTGTGGTTGGTATCGAAGACGGCGCGCAGCGCGGGGAGCTGCCGGAAGAAAACAAGCATTTCGTCCGAGGTCCGGCACAAACAGGTGCGCGGCAGATTTTCAAGACAAAGCGTCACACCGTTTTTCCGCGCCGCCTCACACAGACGCCCGATGGTATCCACCGCAGCGTCCATCCGATCTGCGCGTTCTGCTTCCCGGTACGGTTCTCCGGAGGGATGGACGATACAAAGCCCGATCCCGGCCTCGCCGCAAGCGGCAAGCAGCTGCGTCTGTTTTTTTACGGCGTAGTCCCGCACGGCGGGATCAAAGGACGCGGGATCCAGCGTTTCAAACGGCGCGAAGGGCAGATGAAACGACGAGATCTCGACGCCGCAGTCCCGTGCAAGCGCAGCGATCTCCCGTGCGCGGCGCGGAAAATCCAACACATCATAATATGGGGAAATGTCGCCGGAAGAGAGCTCAACCTGACGGATCCCGGCCGCGGCCATCGCGTCGAACGCGTCGGCTCGCATTTCATCCGGGCCGACCGACAGGGCAAGCGGCCAGTTTTTTCGGTTTGTCGCCATTGGATCGTCACCTTTTCTCAAACGCCTGTTTTATATTGATAAACGCGCACGTAATCTACTATAAAGTCGGAGGGAGCGCTCTCCTGCGTAAGCTTTGCGCCTGCCCAGCTGTCTTCCGGAACGGCGTTTTCTCCGCCGACCTCCACCGAAAGGATCAGATATTCCGGTACCTGCGAAGCCCCGCCGAAATCGGAACGGCCCGTTTCGATGCCGTTGACATAGAAGATGTATTCCTTTTCGTTCCACTCCAGACCGTAGGTGTTGAACGTTTCATAGGGATCGTTGAACAGCAGATACGGCTTGCAGACGTTGCCGCTTTGATGCGCTTCGCCGTAGCCGTCGTAGTGGATGTTGGAGGTCACGCGGCGCGAAAGCGTTTCCCCGTAAAAAGGCGATTCAAAGACGTCGATCTCCGCGCCGTCCGTTCCGCCGTTTCCCACGCTGCCCATGGTATGGCTCAGCATCCAGAAGGCAGACCATAAGCCTTCTCCTTTCGGCAGGATGCAGCGGCACTCAAAATACCCGTACTGCTGTTCAAACAGATTGCCGGTATCCAGTCCGCAGGTATACCAGCCGGGCTTGCCGTTGCCGTTTAAGCCGTCGGGATAATATTTTGTTTCGATGTGCAGACAGCCGCCCTCCACACGCGCAAGATCCGTGTGCCAATAGCTGCCGCGGCGGATCTGCGCCTCTTCACCGTTGCAGAAGTGCCCCTCCCATTTTGTCAGGTCAAGCGTTTCTCCGTCAAATTCGTCCGCCCACACAAGCGTAAAATCCTCTTCATGCGGCACGCGCGGGAACCCCTGCGGCGAGATCGTCATCACCACGCTGAGCAGCACGGCCCAAATCGCTTTCAACAGAGTAATCACATTCATTTCCATCCCCCGCTTCTTTCCTAATACTTTCAGTTTACCAAAAAAGCACAAAGAAAGCAAGTATAATCGAACGAATAAGGTAACCGTTTGCGGACCGGATCCCGTACAGAAATAAAAAACTTTTTTTGCGCTCTTTCAAGCGGTTTACCCGCCGGATTTGGGTACTTTTCACAAAAAAAATAATAAATTCTCCTTTATTGCGGACTTGTTTTTTTCTTTAAAGAAGAGTAAAATAAAATTTGGTATATTATACCTGAAAGGATGGTTTATTTGAAAAAACAATTCAAAAAAAGCATCGCGCTGCTGCTGACGGCGCTGATGCTCGTCACAAGCGTACAGATGATCGCCGGCGCGGCGAGCGCGTACAACCCCTCCGGAGATTTTTACAAGATCTCCGAAACGGAGTACAAGATCGCGCCCGGGATCTCCGAAAACCGCGTCATCGTAAATAAAGCGTCCGGCACGCAGCAGGAAATGGTCTATGCCGTGACCGTGGGCGCCGGTACGTCTACCACAGGCTTCCTTGCGGGCTACGCCGATTATAACGGCTCCAGATGGAAGATGCAGAGCGTGCGCGATCAGGCCGCAAAGGCCGCGCAGGCAACGGGCAAAAACATTGTCGTCGCCGTTAACGCCGACATCTTCAACATGTCCACCGGCGAACCCGCCGGCGTGCTCGTGATGGACGGCAACATCTATCAGCGCGGCATCGGCAGATCCTACTTCGGCATAACGAAGGACGGACAGATCGTCATCGGCGACAATCTGACTGAAACAATGCTCGCCAACTTGCAGGAAGCCATTTCCGGCTTCTATATGATCGTGAAAAACGGCCAGCGCGTGGGTCCCGGCCTGAACCCGGATTCCAACGTCGCCCCCAAAACGGCGGTCGGTCTGAAAGCGGACGGCAGCGTTGTGATCGTGACCGTTGACGGCCGGAACTATCCGATCTCCTGTTCTCTGGGCGACTATGACCTCGCCACCATCATGCTGGATCTCGGCTGCGTGGACGTGTTGAACCTGGACGGCGGCGGATCTACGACCTACCTTGCCAAATATGAAGGCGAAGGCGCGCTGAATCTGAAGAATAACCCCTCTGACGCCGTGGAGCGCAAGGTTTCTTCCTGTTTGTTCGTATACTCCAGTGCTACGCCTTCCGGCGTGTTTGATCACGCATCCCTTTCCCCGAACAACGAGGTATATACCCCCGGTTCCGAAGTCCAGTTCAGTGCTATCGGCGTGGATTCCGCGGGCGAACCGGCGGATCTTCCCGCTGACGGCAGCTTTGCACTAACGGACGAAGCTTTCGGTTCCATTACGGCGGAAGGCCTGTTTGTTTCCAACGGCACAACCGGCACCGTAACGGTCAACTACATGTCCGGCGGCGCCGTAGCCGGTTCCACATCCATTGAGGTTCAGAAACCGGACGAGATCTACTTCTCCGACGAAGAAGTCAGCCTCGGTTATGAGGAAACGAAAACAAGCAAAGAACTCAGCCTGGTCGTTCGCTATCAGGACAGAGATATGATCATCAAACCGGGCGACATCGTCTGGACCACGAATTTTGACACGCCGATGCAGGGCGATAAATTCGAATTCAACGGAAGAAACGTGATTTATGATTCCGGCGATTTCCACTATTATCATTCCGAACAGCAGGGCACCGCAGGCTCAACAAGCGGCAAGCTTGTCGTTGTTGTTGACGAAGCACTGACGAATGAGGAAAAAACTGCGTTTTTCCCGACCATCCTCGGCACCTTCGACGGTAATTCATTCACTTCCGCCGCGGGTAACACCGTTAACGGAACGATCACCGCAACGTCCGCGTTCAACGCCGGGCTGTCCGCGTCCATCCACGCCGTGATCGGCCGTCTGCCGGTCGTTATCGGCGACTTTGAGGGTGAGTATTCCATCGGCCGCTGGGCATTCAACGCCAACGGCGGTATGCTGCTGTGGGAATCCGAGCCGGGCGATTACGATCTTGTGACCGGCCACTATTATGACGGCAGTACCAACACCAGCCGCGGCGGCGTTGAATCCGCCGAGACCGTGGACGTGGACTCCGGCGAGCCCGTCCGCTTCGGCAACCAGTCCTTAAAGATCAACTATGACTTTACCCATATCAACGGCATTGAGGGCGCCTGCGTCGGCTTTGCCCAGCAAAGCCAGGAGATCCCGGGCAACCCGACCGGCATCGGCCTGTGGCTTTACAACCCCGAGGGCGGCCGCAACTTCTGGCTGCGCATCCGTCTGCTCGACGGTATGAACAACATTTTAACGCTTGACTTTACAAAGCAGAGAGAAGGCATCAACTGGTTCGGCTGGAAGTACGTGGAATGCGACCTGACGAAACATCAGGGCCCGTTCAAGCTGCTGGGCGGCGAAACGATCCGTCTGATGCACACTTTCGGCGCGTACGACGGCATGGGCAACTACCTTGCCGGCACCGTATCCACCGCCGGACCTGACGCGAACTCCGTATTCCTCGGGCAGGAAACGTGTAAGGGAAGCGTATACGTAGACAACCTGCAGTTTGTTTACGGCGCGAACAACGACGACGTAGACAATCCCGTGATCGATTCCATGAGCATCAACAACGGGGATCTTGAAAGCGGGAAAACAGTCGTCAACACCAGCGAAGTCAATCTCAACGCCTACGTCAGCGACGTGCAGAACAAATATACCACGGGCGTGGATTACAACGTGGTCCGTATCTACGTAGACGGCGTCAACCACACCTACGACAACAACGGCGATAACGTCTGCGTCATCACCGAGGGCGACGGCAGAATCGACCTGTACGGCCTGCAGCTCGCCGACGGCGACCACAGCATGACCGTGCTCGTCCGTGACAAATTCGGCAACGAGACCAGCGAAACCAGATTCTTCACGGTGGACACCCAGGGCGAGTCCGATGTTACCGGCGTCAATCTGACACCGGCGGACGATCCGCTGCTCGGGCAGAACTTTGCGCTTGAATTAAAGTCAAACGACCTGCAGGCGATCCAGAGCGCAACGGCAAAAGTGAAGATCAACGAAGCGTTCAGTAATTTTAACGTCGTCTTCTGCGACGGTTTTACGGGTACCAGCAGCTATAACGAAACAACCAAAGAGATCACGCTGGAAGCGACCGCGACAGGCGAAGAAAAAACCGACAGCGCCATCGCGCGGATCCTTTTCCCGATCAGCACGGCTACACCGAAAGGCACGCAGTTTACATACAGCGTGACAAACGGTCAATTCGTAAAAACGGATGAAAGCGAGGGCTCCTTTGCCTGCGCGCCGAAATACCTTGACGTCGTTGCCGCTTACACAGTTTCCGCCTCCGCAGCCGTCGTCGGTCACGAAGTCATCATCAACGTTAAAGACCGGAACGACGACGCGGTTGCCGGCGCATCTGTTTACGCAGATGGAGATACACTGATCGGCGTAACGGATGAAACCGGCACGCTTGTCACGGATGCGCTTACCGCAAACGTCGCCAATATCGACCTTTACGCGGAAAAAGACGGCGCGATATCGTTCGTATATTCCCTCCAAAGCGTCGCCGCGGCCGGAAATGCCGACGGCACGCCGTTCAGCCTGATGCTCAACGCCGCGGAAGACAGCGAGACAGGCAAGAACATCACTTGGCTTTCAAATCCCGCTGTAAACACGGTGAACGCCGTTGTTCAATACGCCGAAAAGGCGGATTATGACGCAAACGGCGAAGACGCTTTTATTACCGTTAACGGCGAAGCGAAGCTTGTGGACTTCCTGGGTTCCGCCGACGTCAACAGCAACTACGGCGCCATCCTCAACAAGGTCGTCCTTACCGGTCTTACCAAAAACACGGAATACGTCTACCGCGCCGGCGACGGCACGGTCTTCAGCCCGGTCTACAACTTTAAGACCGCCCGCAAGGGTTTCGGCGTAAACTTCTTTATCATCGGCGATACGCAGACTTCGGACGGCGAGATCGAAAACATCCGCGCCATCCAGCAGAACCTTGCCGAGGACGGCACGGACTACGACTTCGGCACGCAGCTGGGCGACTTTGTGGAAAAAGGCAACATGTATGCGGACTGGGAAGACATTCTTTCCGCGTATGACGTGGATTTCCTGAAATCCACAGACCAGATCCACGTCATCGGCAACCACGAGGCTTTCGGTTACGCGCTCGGCACAGACGTGGACGACATCTTCGCCCCCGCGCTTTACAATATGCCCAACGGCAAGTGCTTCTCGGCGGAATACGGCAACGTTTACGTGGCTGTGATCAGTTATACAAACAGCGAAACGGTCCTGCAGAACTGCATCGACTGGCTGAGAGCAGACGCCGCGAATACGAACTGCAGATGGAAGATTCTGCTGACGCACCAGCCCGCCTACGGCACGAACGCCGCGTCCATGGATACGGAGCATTTCACAAGACTTCTGCCTCCCGTACTGGAGGAGCTCGGCTTCGACTTTATGTTCTCCGGCCATGACCACGCATACGCAAGGACCGAACCCCTGACCGGCGGCGAAATCGACCGCGAAAACGGCGTGGTATACTTCGTGTGCGGCTCCACGGGCGAAAAATCCTACACGGCCACGGATATGCCGTCACACCACAATGCCGTCTGCTCGCAGGATTATGAAAACGGCATCTATTTGACGGTAGAGACCACCGATACGGAATTCACCGTTACAACCAGAGAAGGCAACGGCGACATTCTGGATACCTACACGAAGACCGTTGAAAGCGTCTGCGGCGATGAACACACCTTCGTCTACGGCACAGACGGATATCTGACCTGCTCTGTATGCGGCTACTGTGAGTCTCTCGGCACGTACACCGGTTTTGCAACGGACGAGGCCACCGGCAAAACCCGCTACTTCATCGGCGGCAACGGACAGACCGGCTGGCTCAACCTGGAAAAGGAATGCTACTACTTTGATGAAAACGGATGCAGCATTTCCGCAGGCAAGCATACCATCGACGGCATCACCTATAAGTTTGACGCAGACGGCAAACAGGTCGGCGGTGCGTTTGTAAAAACGGAAGAGGGCTACACCCGCTGCTACCGCGGCGGCAATTACCTGACCGGCTGGAACGAGATCGACGGCAAGACCTACTTCTTCTCCACCAGCGCCTCGCATCCCGGCAAGATGCTGACGGGCAAGACCACGATCAAGATCTTTACAGGTCAGAAAATCACCTATAACTTCGCTTCCGACGGACATTTAACAGATTACGTCTGGGTCACCGACGAATCCGGCACACGGTATTACTGGGCGCAGACCCCCGTGACCGGCTGGCAGGAGATCGGCGGAAAGACTTATTACTTCGATCCGGCGACCGCGCTGATGCAGACCGGCGACGTTGAAATCGACGGCACGGCCTTCGGTTTCGGCAACGACGGCGTACTGATGCACGAAGGCGCGCACAATTACGAGTTCTTCCAGCATACGGCCGTGTCCTGCACGGAAGATGAGGCCGACGTTTACAAATGCACCATCTGCGGCAATACCGACAGTCATGTGCTGACGGCGTCCCCCGGACATGTGGATGAAGACGGCGACGACCTCTGCGACGTCTGCGGCAAGTATTATAAAGCAAGGATCTCCTTCCTTGAGCCGATCCTTCGCTTCTTTGCCCGCATCCGCAGCTGGATCCGCAACCTGTTCCGCCGCGGATAACGGCGTTCAAGCCAAAAACGACGGCGCACAAAAATTTATCAAAACCCGGCAGCCGATCCCGGCTGTCGGGTTTTGAATTTGATCGGTGCCGTTTTTTCTTAAACGCCGTCTTTTTTCCGGCTTTTGTGATCCGCTTTGATTTTTCTGCTCCACGCGCCGGTGATCGTCCCTTTTTCCCGCAGCGTGCCCACGGTCTCGGCAACCGCCTCGTATACGACGCCGGTCCCTTTTTTGTCCGCGTGATAATCGACGGCTCTGTTTTCGTCGATGCCGATATTCTTCGCGGTCTCAACGGCGTCGATATTCGCCCCGATGAACAAAAACTCCCAGCCGTTTTCCTCTTTCCGGCGTTCCACCATTCTTTTTACTTCGTCGCTTGTGTATCTGCGGCTTGCATTCTCCATCCCGTCCGTCGTGATCACAAACAGGGTATGCGCCGGCACGTCCTCCTCGCGGGCGTATTTGTGGATGTTGCCGATATGCCGGACCGCGCCGCCGATGGCGTCGATCAGCGCCGTGCAGCCCCGGACGGAATAGTCTTTGTCCGTCATCGGCCGGACCTGAGACAGCTTTACGCGGTCGTAAAGGACTTCGCTTTCGCTGTCGAAAAGCACGGTCGAAACAAAGCACTCCCCCTCCTGTTTTTTCTGCTTTTCGATCAGGGCGTTGAACCCGCCGATTGTGTCGCTCTCCAGGCCTGCCATCGAGCCGCTTCTGTCCAGAATAAACACAAGCTCCGTTACATTGTTGTTTGTTTTTTTCATTTTCGTTTTCCTCTGAAAAAAAATAATGTGGTCGTTCGGTTTTTCAACCTTACGACCGCATTATAGCAAGCCTCTGTTCTTTTTCGGTCGCCTGAAAAGCGACAAATTCATCCGCCCAGCAGAGCCTGATCGAAGGCAAACAGCGCCTCGTTGATCTCAAAAATATTATAATTCCGGTTTGTGATAAAATACTCAATAATGATATCGAACTTGCTGCTGTGCGAGAGCGCAAATCCCGCCTTCATCAGCAGCTCCTTTGTTTCCGCAAGCGGCAGCTCCAATGCGATCGAAAACGCGATCGCCGTTGTTTTGCTCGGCTTATAGTATTTGTCCGAACGGATCTTGGAAAAGAGCTTTCGGTCGATATTCGCTTTTTTGTAGCATTCGGCGTCCGTCATGCCCTTTTCGTCGATCTTGCGCAGCAGCATTTCGGAAAAGCTCTCGTCCAGCTGCTTGAGCGCGTCCTGCAGGGAGGTTTCCTTTGCGCGCGGCGCGCTTTTTTTTCGCGGTGCGGCGGAGGCAGGGCCGCTTATTCGACCGAAAAAAGCCTGCGCCCCGGCCGGCGCGCATTCCGAATCAAGAAGCGGCTCGCTTTCCTGCGGCGCGCTCTGCACGGCAAGAACCGGCTTCTCTCCGACGTATTTTTCATCGATAAAGGCAGAAATATCAGATGCAAGATTTTCGTTGATCCGATAGGCGGCCTTATCATAGATCACAAGACAGACCAGCATTTCGTTCTCCGACAGGAAGCGTGAAATTTCGTCAACGGCGACAAAAAGCGCCTGCTCCTTCGGATACCGGTACGCGCCGGAGGAGATCAGCGGGAACGCAACGCTCTCACACCGGTATTCCCTTGCAAGGGCAAACGCATTGCGGTAACAGCTGCGCAGCAGCGCCTCTTCCCCGTTTTCCCCGCCGTGCCAGACCGGGCCGACCGTATGGATCACGTATTTGCAGGGCAGCCGATATCCATTTGTGATCTTCGCCTCGCCCGTTTTGCAGCCGCCCAGCGTTTTGCATTCCGCAAGCAGCTCTTTGCCCGCGGCTTTATGGATCGCTCCGTCCACGCCCCCGCCGCCCAGCAGCGTCTCGTTCGCGGCGTTCACAACGGCGTCGCACGTAAGCGTCGTAATATCCGCACAAATCATTTTTAACGGCATGGGTTTTCCTCCTTTTCTCCGGTCCCTGAACAACCGGGCATATCCCCGTCCGTCTGCGCGCGCATCACATAAGCGCCAAGTGCCCTGCAAACCGGCTTAAAGCCGTTTTTCTTATAAAAGCGGACGGCGGAAACGTTTTTCCGGTTGACCGTCAGCCCCACCCGGGCAACCCCCTTTCCCGACAGGTGCGTCTTCAACGTTTTCATCAGCGCAGACCCGACGCCTTTGCGGCGGGCAGACTCCGTCAGATCGATATGCAGATGCGCCGGCGCGAACACGGAACAAAGCGTCTGCTGGACGCATATGCCGTACCCCAGCAGCGCGTACCGGAACCCGAGCCGCGCGATCTGCGGCAATATCTGTTTGCGAAACACACGGAAAAACCGGCGGGTATCCGACGCACAGAAAACGTAGCCGACCGGACGGTCGTTTTCGTCCGCCGCGACAAAACAGTCCGCAGCATACAAAACGTACGCTTCGCAGAACGTCAGCAGTAAAAACTGCCGGTCCTTTTCGTTGCGCAGTTCAATAGACGACGTCTCTTCGCAGATCGCGCGCAAGGCGTCCAGATCCTGCGCGCGGCAGGGACGGATCGTCCACGCTTCCGTTTTCTCTTCCGACATGCTCTCGCCTCGCATCCATTTTCTTTATGATAACACAAATTTCAGCCGTATACAAGCGCCGGACCTCAGGCGGCAGTGAAAAACCTTTCTTGCGTTTTCTGTTTTTTTCTATTATAATTTGATCAGCGTATTTTTTTATTAAACGATAAAGGAAAGAAACATATGTCTGAAAAAGTATTATCCAACACCTACACAAAACCGGAGCGCGCGATGTACCTGACCGGTCTGCTCGGACAGAACATCATTTACAATGTGATCGCCACCGGTATGGCGTACTACTTTCAGTCGGTCATTTTTCTGCCGGCCATGGCGATCAGCGTGATCATGGCGGTCGCGCGGATCTGGGACGCGATCAACGACCCGATGATGGGTACGATCGTGGATAAAACACGTACAAAGTGGGGCAAATGCCGGCCCTATCTGTTCTTTGTGCCGCCGATCGTGCTGGTCACAACGATATTGACCTTTGTCAACCGCCAGTATTCCGCCGGCAACCCCGGCTGGGTAAACGTTCTGATCATCGGCTGGGCGGGCGTATCCTATATCCTTTGGGGCATGACCTACACGGCGGGCGATATCCCCATCTGGGGCATCACCTCTTTGATGACCGAAAACGAAAAGGACCGCTCAAGCATCCTGGGATTGGCGCGTATCTTCGGCGGTATCGGCGGCGGCATCGTGATGCTGACCGTGATCAACGTATCGCAGAATCTGGGCAACACTTTCAAAGACAAATTCAATCTCTCGACAAACGACGGCATGCAGTGGGGCTTTATCGTCTTCTGCGGTTTGCTGACCGTGATCGGCTGCCTGCTGTTTGAGTGCGCCGCATTTACAAAAGAGCGCGTCAAGCAGCCGTCGGAGGAAAGAAAGAGCTTTGTCGATAACATCAGGATCATGTGGGACTGCAAACCCTTCCGCCGCGTACTGATCGCCGGCGTGATCCGTTCGCCGATGAACATTCTCTCCATCGTCGCGATGACGCTGTTATCCTATTACTACGGCGACATCAACGGCAACGGACAGGACTACACAAAATATATGCTGATCCTCGGCGGCGCGATGTTTGTCGGCATGTTCGCCGCCATGGGCGTTATTCCGTCGCTTTGCGAAAAGCTGGAAAAACGCACGGTCAACAATGCGTGCAGCGTGCTGGCGGCAATTCCCTTTATCGGGATCTTTGTCCTGTATCTGATCGACGGCACCAACCTGATGGCAATGCACTGGGTCATCGTGATGGCGGTCCTGTTCTTCCTCGGCGGCGCGACGATCGGCGCGTGCCAGGTCATCCAGTCCATTATGATCGCGGACTGCGTGGACTATGACGAATACCGCACCGGCTACCGCCCGGACGGCGTCTTCTTCTCCGGCCAGAGCTTCATCGTCAAGCTCGGCGCGGGCATCTCCTCGATCATTCAGGGTATCGTTTTCGCCGCGGTCGGATTTTCCGGCGACGCCGTCAATGCGGTCAACAACGCCATCAGCGCCTCCCCGGCAAGTGACTTTATGTTTGCCACCGCGCCGCAGTTTGAAAAATACCGGTTCGGCATGTTCTTCCTCGTCTCCATCCCGTCCGCCGTCGGCTTTGCGCTTTCCGTGATCCCGATGCTCAAATACGAGATCACAAATAAAGAACAGTCCCGGATCCTTGCCGCGCTGAACGCGAAACGAAACAGCAAAGCGCAGCAGACCGACGCCGCGGCGGAGTGAGCGAAAAAACGCCGATTGTTACATCCAACCGTCTGAAAATGACAAAACCGCTCCTTTTCCGTTTTCCCGTGTTATACTGACCGTGGAAATCGGGAAAGGAGCGATTTGTTATGAAAAAAGCATTATTTATCCTGTTCAGAACCGTTACCGTGCTTTCCACGCTGTTTTGGTCGGCGTGCTGCGTGCCCATCGTCGGCTTTTGCGTCGGGATGTACGCCGACGACATACTCCGCATGCAAACGTGGCAATTTATCGTTTTGTTTGCAGCGGCGTCGGGCGTCGGTATTCTGACCGCTGTCCTGTTCGGCAAGCGGCTGCCCAAATTCGACCTTGTTTTGTCTGTGCTGCTGCCGCCCGCCTTCGTCGGCGCGGAGTACTGCGTCTTTACCTTAATGGACGTCTTCGACTCCACGTTCGGGGTCGTCCTCGCCTATGTTTCGGGCGCGCTGTGCTTTGCCGCGGGGATCGCCGCGGCGGTGTATTTTGTCCGGAACGCAAAAAAGCACAAAAACTGACCAAATCCGCCGCAAAAGCGGCGCCGAAAACAAGGGTCCCCAAACGTTTTTCCGTTCTGGGACCTTTTTTTGAAAAAAATTATGCAGCGCGCGCATGCGCCCGCCCGCCGAAGGCGGAACTGTCCGACAAAGCCGAACCCTTATCTGTCCTTTGAAAACAGATTTCGGAACCAGGACTTGATCGTATTGAAAAAATTCCGGATCGCGTTCAGGATCGACGAAAACAGGCCGGCGGGCTTTTCGTCCCAGACTGCGTAAAGGATCTTTCCGCTGCCGGGCGTGATCGTATCGCCCGGCGCATATTGGACCGTTGTGCCGCCGGGGGTCTCGGTCCAGCCGAGAAACGTATCGGACCTGCTTCTCGCGTCGGCGGCGTCAAGCACGTTTGCCGTTTCGCCGGCCGGATAGATCGTGGGATCGATCGTCAGCGTTTTTGCTTTTGCATCCGTTACGTAGCGGACAAAGCCGGTGTCGTTTGACAGATAGTTGTTCATAAACGCGATCCGGTTCGAGATGAACGATTTCAGCAAATTGATCCGGTCGGTGTAGCCGCTGCTTGCAGCCGCGACGGCGCCCGCGCCGAGCTGTCTCCAGAGAACGGCGTCCATAAGCACGGCCGATCTTACGGATGCAGCCTTTTCATCAACGCTGTCAAGCATCGCCTGCGCCGCTGAAAGGCCGCTTGTCTGCCAGAGGTTTTTAACAGCCGCGATGAAATCGGCGTGATTGAGCGCCTGACCGAGCAGCGAGGGGTACCATTTTATGCTGTTGGCGATGTGCGTGCTGTAAACATAGGGAACGAACGGATCTTCCGGATGGAGGCCGAGCGTGATCAGATTGTTCTGGAAACCGTTGCCGAGCGCAAGGTCGAGGTCCCAGGTCGGTCCGAGGTGGAATTTTTCGTCGCCCGTATTTTTATAGAGATAGAAGCTGCTTGAGCAGCCGTCGAAATTCTCTGTGAACTCCTGTACGATATACGCCGCCGCAAGCTCCTCCAGATCAATATAGTCGGTATAGTATTTTCCCTTTGCGTTGAAGCCCGTCGGCGAATAGAGCGCATCCTCAAACGCTTTATAATAATTGAAAATATATTTGCTCTGCGCCTGCGAAGCGTTCTCCGGCTCCTTTATGGTGACCGTCTGTCCGATGGGGGTGGAAAAGCCGGTCGGTTCGCTCTCGTAGCGAAGGATCTTTTCCAGCTCAAGCAGATACCCGCCCGTAATGTCCGCGGGATCGTTCGGCACGTTAAAATACTTGTACGTGTCCGGCGTACGCACACCCTGTGCGCCGCCGAGCGGATACGAATCGAGATCGGCGTCGTTTACTACTTCGGTCGCGTCGGAGAGATTATAGATGTCGACGCGGTTCTCGCCGATCTCCACCTTTTCGGTCACGGAGTAAGCGCCCATGTAAACGCCGTTGCAGTAAAGGTTTGTCATAACAACGTCGCTCGTAAGCGCGTTGCCGAGCGTCTGTGAGAAGGTATACCCCAGGTCGTTGCGAAGCTTTGTAGCGTCGCTGTGGTTGGCAAGCAGGCACCATTTTTTAGCCTTGCCCATGCCGAAAAGGTTCGCTTTCTTGGCCAGCTTGATGTTGTAGGGCTTCTTGTCCAGATCCCAGGTGGAATTGCCGCGGCCCTTGATATAATCCAGCGCGCCGCTGTACTGCACCTCGCCCGTGCCGGTCGTAATGACGATGCTGCCGGCCTCCTTATGGTCCTTGTCGGCGTGTACGGCGTCCATCGAGCCGCTTTCGGTCGTGACGAACACAGAAGAGCTCGTCGACTGCATAACGATCACGTTATACGTCCTTGCACCGCAAACAACCGTCACGTAATCTGCCGCAAACGCGTCGGTGACCGTACCGCTTGCGGCTTCGGCGCCGCCGATCACAAGCGTCTGATCCGCGTCGTAGCTGACCGTAAGCGCGGTTCTGTCGGCTTGTGCCGGCAGAAAGAGATAATAGCTGCCGTCGTGTTCATACCAGTATAAAGGCGCCGGCTCGTCGGAGCCTGCCGCCTGCAGCGCGCCGACGCTGAACGCTCGGACGTCGCCGTCTGCCGCGAACGCGCAAACCGACGTCATGCCGAACAGCATAAGCACACAAAGCAGTACCGAAAGGATTTTTTGGCTCTTCATATTATTTCCTTCCTCTTTTTGCAATTTTTCTGTTTTTACTATACCACAAAAAAACAAAGAAGTCTACCACTCAAAAAAGAAAAACGTTTCATACACCCTGTCCCGCACAAAAACAACAAGCGGTTCTTCCTTGTGTTTTTTTCAAATTTGTTGTATAATCCTGTCAGCCGCTCCGGATCTGCAAAAACAGATTTTCAGAAAGGATAAAAAAACATGACACCGAAAGAGATTTTTGATTTTATCGATTCTCAGAAAACGGCGTTTGTCGCCTCCGTTGATGAAGACGGCTTTCCGAACGTAAAAGCGATGCTGGCGCCGCGGGAAAGAGACGGCGTTACGCTCTATTTTACAACGAACACGTCTTCCATACGCATCAAACAGTATCTTGAAAATCCGAAAGCCTCGGTCTATTTCTGCCGCCGGGGCAGATTCCGTTATACCGGCGTCATGCTGAAGGGAACGATGCGCGTGCTGACGGACCGGGAAACAAAGGAGAGGATCTGGCGGACCGGCGATACGATGTTTTACAAAAAAGGCGTTACCGATCCCGATTACTGCGTTTTACAGTTTACTGCGACATGCGGACGGTATTATCGGGACTTAAAAACCGAAAGCTTTATGCTCTGATTTCAACAAACGTAAGGAGACGTCATCCATGGCAAAGATCATCATGACCAAACCAAGCAGCAGCGGGATCGCGCTGGGCGGTATCGGCGCCGGAAGCGTGGAGCTCATGCCCGACGGCGAATTTCACTATTGGCAGATCGCCAATCCGCCCAGAATGACCGAGATATGCTGGGAGAATAAGGCGGACGACGGCGAGCGCCACACGGGCGCGCTGTCGTTCTGGGTCCGGAGCGAGCAGGAAGGCCGGCGCCCCGTCGTGCGCAAGCTCGGCATGAAAACCGAACCGGACGATTTTACCTACCGCCTGTTCCCCTGGAACAAACCGGTGGAACGGATCTGCTTTGACGGACGCTTTCCCGTATGCGAGCTGAAATATGAGGACAAAGCGCTGCCCTGCCGCTTGACGGGACGGGCCGTCGCGCCGTTTGTGCCGCATAAAACGGATATCTCCGCCATGCCGGGCTTTTATATGGATTTCGAGATCGAAAACCCGGAAAACGAACCGCTGACGGTCAGCCTGCTCGGCGCCCTTGTGCCGGAGTTCTGCAATGACGGCGGCTGCCGCAACACGCTTTCCGAAGGCCCCGGCGGCGTCAGCATCACGATGCTGCCGGCAAAAACGACCGACGCGCCGAACTGCGGCGAAGCGTGCCTCGGCGTCAACGGCGACGGTGAAAAAAGCTTTATTACGGGCGAATACCGGCGCTTCATCCGGGAATACATCTTCGACGACGACAATTTCGGCGTCAGCCAGGAATCCGTCCTGTTCGGCTTCCGTGAAACGGGCCGTCTGCCAAACAGCGAGATCGGTTCACCGCCGCCCGATATCCCAGAAAAAACCGAAACACTGTCCGACGAAGCGGTCGCCGCGCTTTTCAATGCGTATGAAAAGTACCCCTTTGCCCTGTCCGTTTTACAGCGCATCCGCGATACGCGCCCTTCCTTTCCGGCAAACCGGGAAGAGCAGGCGCTGTTCCTCTCAGCTCTGCGCGGACAAAACCGCCTTCACATCCTCCAGACCGAAGAATTCGGCGCGGCGGCTCTCTGCAGCACGGTGCGGCTGGCCCCGGGCGAGAAAAAAACCGTACGCTTTGTTTTAACGTGGTATTTCCCGAATCACTTTTCAAAAGACGGACGGCGGCTCGGGCATTACTATGAAAATCTTTTGTGCGGCGCAAAAGACGCAAACGCCTTTTTGCAGGACCACAGGCCGGAGGTTTTCGACAAAGCCGTCGCTTTTTCAAAGCTGCTTTATAATACGGATCTGCCGGAAATATATCCGGACTGCTGGAGCGGGCACCTGAGCACGATCGTCAAGTGCGCCTGGTACTTAAAAGACGGCAAGTTCGGCCTGTGGGAGGGGCAGGGCTTCTGCGGCTTCCATACGACGGACATCACCTACCACGCGTCGTTCGGCCTTTTGGCTCTGTTCCCGGAGCTGCAGCTGAGACAAATGCGCATGGGCGCCGCCTTCCAGCGGGAGGACGGGCGCGTGCATCACTCTTTTGCGCCGGATCTGGATCACGTGGGCGGCGGCTTTGAACGCGTGGACATGAACAACCAGTTCGTGCTGATGGTCCTGCGCGACTACCTTTATACCGGCGACAAAGATTATCTCAAGGCCATGTGGCCGCACGTGGTCCGTGCGATGGATTCCATCGGCGCGCTCGACGGCGACGGCGACGGTCTTCCCGACCTTGAGACAAAACGGAACACCTATGACGCCTGGAATTTTTCCGGCACCCCGGTCTATATTTCGGTCCTGTGGCTCGCAGCCTTGAAGGCCGCCGCACGTATGGCCGACGAAACAGGCGACGAAATGCGTGCCGGAACGTGGAGGAAACTTCTTGAAAAAGGACTTGCCTCCCTTGAAACATGCCTGTTTAACGGCGAATACTACGACCTGTGGCGCGCCGGCACGGAGAAGGACGAAGCCCTGATGACAGATCAGCTTGACGGCGAGTGGTTCCTGCGCGCGGCCGGGATTGGAGGCAACCTGGACGACGACCGGATCCGGGCGGTCTTAAGAAAGATTGTCGACCGGAACTTTACCCCGGATACCGGCCTTGTCAACGCCACCTGCCCCGAAGGCCGGCATACCACGTTTTTTACCCACAAAAACTGCCAGACCGAAGCCGTTTGGACGGGCGTCGGCTACCTGACGGCCGCTTTGTGCCTGTACACAGGTCTGCGCGCCGATGCGGACGCGCTTATTACGGCCATAAGCGACAACCAGTCCCGTTTCGGCGCGCTGTGGGACCACTGGGAGTGCGGGCACCACTACACGCGGCCGATGTCAAGCTGGACCACGCTGAACGCGGCGCTGGGCCTTCGGGTCGACTTTGCGCGGCGGAGCATCCTTCTGAAGCCGATTGCGGAAAATATCACGCTGCCGCTCTGTATTCCCGGCGTGCTGGGCACGGCAGTATTCAAAAACGGCGTGGCGTCCGTATACGTTGCCGAAGGCAGTCTGGACGGCTGGACCGTACGGACCGACCAAACATAATTTGCCGCTTTTTGCCGCAGGGCCTCCATTTGGCTGCGCGCAAAAGCAAATCTTTCGGCTTGATCACGCGCCGGATCCCGAGCGACAAAAAAGTTTCGGATCCTCTGAAAAAACAGAACCCACTGTGGCTTGAAAGCCATAGTGGGTTTTCTTGATATCATGCAGGAAAGCATCTGCACCGTTCAGACGTTTTGCCGGGATTTCCGCCGCCGCATCCGCATTATTCAGCCTGGCCCGTGAACCGGATCCTTCCTTGGCCGTAGGGATCCGCGTACGCGCTGCCGATCTGACCGTTCAGCGTTTTCTGTACATAATCGATCAGCGCCTGATTGTCGATCATGATATCCTTCTGCAGCACCTTTGCGCCGTCAAACGCGGTCTGGCCGCCGCCGTTAAGCAGCAGAACATAATCGGTGCCCGCCAACGTATAGGTCTTTTCGGGGTCAAGCGGATCGTCGCCGACTTTGGCGTTTTTCACCTTGCGTTCCCCCTCGATCCCGCTGCACATGCCGTCTTCATCAACCAGACAGCCGCTGGGAACGGATATGTCGATCTCATAAGACATTCCCGCCACGTGAAGAAAACCTCCGCTCTCGTCCGGGATATCTCTTGCGCCCCACTCCAGCGCATCAAGGATCTGTTGGCCCGTCACTTCAAGGATGCACACCTGGTTTCCAAACGGAAAAACGTCGATGATATCGCCGTAAGTGATCTCTCCTTTGGAAATATTCGTGCGGATCCCGCCGCCGTTAACCACGGCGATGTCGGCGCCCGTCTGCACCAGCACCGCGTCCGCACAAAAATCCCCCAGGTTTGTTTCCGCGCGGCGCACCATCCGGATCGGGTTTCCGGACGAATCCTTCTCCTGCGGGTCATAGATCGTAAGCTCCACAGAAGACTGCCCGATGACCTGATTCAACTGCTGATCGAGCGCAGCCGTCGCCGCATCAATTTTTTCGCAGATCTCATTGCGGATCCCAAGCAGCTCCACGGCGCTTATATCGTTTGTCCAGGTCCAAATATTTGTTTCGGTGATCCCTTCCTCCGGCGAAATGATGCTGTAGCCGATACAGCTCAGCTTTGTTCCGCATGCGGAGCGAACGACGTTTTTCCCGTCTTTATTTTTCATCACGACCTGATCGGTATCGTGCGAATGTCCGTCCAAAAGCACGTCGATCCCGTTCGTATTGGCGATCACATCCGCATAGGTCCAGGGCTGTGCAGAGGCCTCCGATCCAAGATGCCCCAGAACATACACATAATCAGCCCCCTCGGCTCTTGCGTCGTCCACAGCGGTCTGCACGGCGTCATAGACCGCTTCGCCGGTTTTATCCTGCATAAAGCCGTAAACAAACTCGCCGTTTTCATCTTGAAAATGCGTGGGCGTGGAGGAGGTGATCGTCTCCGGCGTCGTAACGCCCACAAATGCGATTTTAATCCCCGCGGCTTCTTTGATCACGTAAGGCTCCAAAACCGGCGCGCCGTCTTTTGTGAGATTGCAGCTGATATATGGGTATTCGGCTTTTTCCACAAGCTGAAGAAATTGCGCGGCGCCGTAATCGAATTCGTGATTTCCGGGGATCGCAACGTCGTATCCCATTGCGTTCATCAGGTCAATGATCGCCTCTCCCTTTGTAAGCGTACCCAGGGACTCCCCCTGTATGGCGTCTCCGTCATCGACCAAAAGGGTGGTGTACCCCTGCGCCTCCAGCGTATCGCGGATCTGTTTCAGGCCGGCATAGCCGAAGCCCCTTTCAACGCCGCAGTGCACGTCGCTTGTAAACAAAATAACGACCTCGCCGTTCTTTTCGGCCTGTAAGGATTGACTCTGTGCGGGAGCGTCCTTTGCAGGATCGTTTTTTGCGCATGCGGCAAGGCCGATCAGCAACGCACCGGCAAGTAGGAGCGCAGTGATTTGCTTTGTCAGTTTCATATTCATCCTCCTAAGATAAAAGGTTTATTCCGGATTACCGTACCGCACGTTTCCCAACAGTCCGCGGCTTCTGTCCGTTTGTGTGATTTCGGGACCGCCGCGTTGCATGCGGCTTCGATTGCATCGCGCTTTTCCCTCATCCCAGTGAAACGCTTTTGATATACATAACGTCTCACGGTAACGTAAAAACATAGCTTCCGCTGTCCAGCAGCAATTCGACGCTTCCGTCCTTTTCGGAAACGATCGAAACCCCTTTTGCATCCGACAAAGATTTTCCGTTTTCGGAGACGGAGCTAAGGCTCTGTGCAGGTAAATACAGCGTCGCCGTCGTATTTGCGGGCACGGTGCAGCGGTACGACGTCATCTCGTCGTTTTCGGCCTCCCACACACTGCGGATAAGCCCGTACATCGACAGATACGAGCCTTCGGCGTGCGTCAGTCCGCCGCCGCAAGTCGGACGGAGAATGAAGTGCGAGAAACCGGGCGCGTCCTCGTCGCAGGCGATGCCGATCAAAGTGTCATAGATCCATTCGGTCACCGAACCGTAGGAATAGTGGTTGAAAGAGTTCATGGCCGCGTCGCCGAAGCCGTCCTTGATCGTATAGCTGTTCCATCGCTCCCAGATGGTCGTCGCCCCCTGGAGGATCGGATATTTCCATGACGGGAAATCCTCCTGCTGAAGAAGCGCAAAAGCCGTTTGGGTATGCCCGTACTCGCTCAGGACCGGCAATAGCAGCGGGCAGCCGATAAAGCCGGTCGTCAGCTTGCTGCCGTTGTCTTCTACCTTCTTTGCCAGCGTGTCGGCGAAGGCCTGCCGGGACCCTTCCGGCAGGATTTCAAACGCGAGCGCAAGCAGGTACGCCGTCTGGGAATCGCAGGTCAATTTTCCGTCGCCCGTAACAAACGCCTTGTTCCAGGCTTCACGGTAGGCCTCCGCCTCGTCGGCAAACCGGGCTGCGTCGTCCGTCTTTTCCAGCAGCAGCGCCATCTTCTCCATCAGATCCATGGCGTAAACGCAATAAGCGGTGTCGATCAGCTCGATGTCGGTGTCTTCGCCCATGGAAAGCCAGTCTCCCGTCCAGCTGACGCGGCGGATATGGTCGTTGCTGCCGCCGAGCAGGTATTCGGCGTAGGACACCATATTGTCATAGTATTTTTCAATATAAGACCTGTCCCCGTAACGGGTATACATCGTCCACGGGATGATCAGCCCTGCGTCGCCCCAGCCTGCGTTCCCGGTACCGGAATAGCCGCTGCGCTTATGCTGCGGGGCAACGTCGGGATAAGCGCCGCTAAGTTCCTGTGCGTCGTTCAGGGCGGTGATATATTGATCGAAGAAGGTCTTGACGTTCATGTTATACGCGGCGGTACCGCAAAAGATCTCGGCGTCGCCGGACCATCCCATGCGCTCGTCGCGCTGCGGGCAGTCGGTGGGAACGGACAGGAAATTGCTTCTTTGCCCCCAATACGTGTTGCAGGCAAGCTGGTTTATTAGGTCGTCGGAGGTCGAAAGCGTGCCCGTATCCTCCATATCGGAGTAAAGGACCACGGCGGCCACGTCCTCAAGCGGGAGCGCTTCGGAAAGCCCGCTGATCTCAAGATAACGGAAGCCGTGGAAGGTAAAGCGCGGCGTATAGATCTCCCCGTTCGGGTCGCCCTTTAGAATATAGGTGTCCGTCGCTTTTGCGGAGCGAAGGTTGGCAGTATAAAGCGTGCCGGCTTTGCCGTCGCTGCCTTCGCTTTTGTCGTTGAGCATTTCCGCGTGACGCAGCGTCACAACGTCTCCTTCGTTTCCGGTCACACGGATAGACGCGACCCCGGCGAGATTTTGTCCGAAATCATAAATGTAAGTTTTTGATTTGACGCATCTGACCGAAACAGCATTCAGTCTGTCCATCTCCTTCACGACGCCCGTAAGCTGCGGCTCAAGCTTTCCGATCCCAAGGACGTCGGCGTCTATCGGTTCGGCAGG
>JAFSXY010000107.1 GCA_017443805.1 Clostridia bacterium
AAAATACCAGTCCCTTAATAGGGCTGGGATTTTTATTTTTACAGAAGAGATTCGAACAGGGCGCGAGCAAAGCGAGAGAAACAGTCCGGGGGACTGTTTCGGCGCCCGCGTGCGTGCCGCGAGCGACAGCGATGCGGGCGAATCTCTTCAGGTCCACCAATAAAAATACCAGTCCCTTAATAGGGCTGGGATTTTTATTTTTACAGAAGAGATTCGAACAGGGCGCGAGCAAAGCGAGAGAAACAGTCCGGGGGACTGTTTCGGCGCCCGCGTGCGTGCCGTGAGCGACAGCGATGCGGGCGAATCTCTTCAGGTCCACCAATAAAAATACCAGTCCCTTAATAGGGCTGGGATTTTTATTTTTACAGAAGAGATTCGAACAGGGCGCGAGGAAGGCAAGAGAAACAGTAAGAGGGGTCTGTTTTGAAAATCAGCGCTTGGTTTCCGTCAGCAGGCGTACGCCGTAGGGTCCCACGGGGACCGTATCCCGGAAGGTTTCTCCTGTCAGCAGGTCGGTCATGGGCTTATCGATCTGCAATGCGGCCGGAGCGTTTCCCGTTTCACAGAGCACAAGTCCTTTTTCCGTTTCTCCCTGCCGGGGCGAGACGTTCAGCGTACCGCTGACGGAATAGGTTTCCACCTGTGCGTCCGCCAGCGCGACAGCGAGCAGCCGGTCAAGGTCCGCCTGTTCAAGCAGCGCCCCGCAGAGGATCACCTCTCCCCTACCGACTTTATGGCGGGAAACAAGGGATTTGCCGGTCAGAGCGGAATGGCCGCCCGTGACAGATGCCAGCCGTTCGCCGCCGGACAAGGTATACAGCTCCGCCCATTGCCGGACGTGCAGGGGTGCTCCGTCTTCCCATGCGGTCTGCAGCACGGTCCCGTCGGTGGGCACGCTGTAATCCAGCCTTACGCCGAGCCAGCTCTCCAGCATCCCCAAAGCGCTGTCCGTGTAGTGCGCGCCGATTTCGTTACGGATATCCGTCATGGGGCCAGCGACCCAAACGCCGCCGTCTTCCACAAACGCACGGATCTTTTGCGCCAGATCTTCATCCTCCAGCGTCATCACGCAGGGCGAGATAAGCAGCTTATACCCGGCAAGAGCATGTTCCGCTCCGATCACGTCCGGACGCACGCCGCTGCGCACCAGCGCGCGGTGCGCCGACTGTACGTTTTCCGGATAATAATTGCCGTCAAATATCGGCTGTTTTTCAAACAACTGCCAGGAACGGCTTGTGAAATGCAGCGCAACGGACGTTTTTACGCTTGTCCCGTTCAAAAAACCGGACGCCGCGGAAAAATCCGCAGCGGTACGCTGTATCTCCGCAAAGGTGTGCGTCGGTCTGCCTGCCGGCGATAAAACGGAGCCGTGCAGCAACTCGTGCCCCGCCCAATGCTGCCGCCAGATCCAGTACAGATTGCTTTCTCCGCCCAACGCAACCGGCAGCCAGGAATTGACGCGGCAAAAGCCCTCTGGTTTCAGCGCCTGCCCGATCGCAGTCGAGCCGTTCCACGTAGCAGACGTTTCCGTATTCCAGAAAGGACGGTCCTTCAAGGTACGGAGATAGTCAAACCAGAACACCGCTTCCGAAAGGTTTTCGGGCGTATTGTAGTGGTTAAACATGACAACGTCCAGACTGCCGCACATTTTTTCGTAATCCATACCGTTCAGGGGCATCATGTCCGTACCGATCGGCGCGTTTGTATATTGCCGGAGGATCTTTGCCTGCCGGTGGATAAACAGAATGTCCGCCTCGTAATGCGCTGCAGCCCATTCATATTTCAGGTGCGGGTTGTGCCATGCGTTCCAGTCGCCCGGCACCTGCTCAAAGCTGTCGTAGGCCTGACTGAACAGATTCAGATCCCAGCGGGCGTTCAGATTTTCAACTGTGCCATACTCCCGTTTAAGCCGTTCGTGATAAGCCTGCATACAGTATTCGCAGGTACAGCCGACGCCGCCCGAATAGATCTCGTTGTCCAGCTGCCAGCCGATCACGTTGGGATCACTGCCGAATTCCATTCCCATGACGCGGACAATCCGATCGCAGGCCTCCAGATAGCGCGGATGATTGGAGCAGCAATGCCGCCGCCCGCCGTGCTTAGCACGCGTGCCGTTTTCGTGCAGAATGAACACGTCGGGATAGGCGTCCCCCAGCCAGACGGGAGGCGTGGCGGTGGGCGTTCCCAAAATAACGGCGATCCCCGCTTTGCCGAGCGTGTCCACGACCCGGTGCAGCCAGCCGAAATCAAACTGTCCCGGCGACGGTTCCATTTTTCGCCATGCGAATTCTCCGATCCTGGCGCAGGTAAAACCCGCCTTTTGCATCATTTTTACGTCGTAATCAAGCTGGTCGTCGTTCCAGTCCTCCGGATAATAAGCGCAGCCCAAAAACGGCGTTTTGATTATCATATCATTTTTTCTGTTATTGTCCATTTTCTTAATTCCTTTGCGTCATACCGCCGGGATCGGATTTTTCAGGGTATATGTCGCTTCCGTCGGCGCGCCGTTCAGTTCGGCCCATTCGCCCTTAAAAAAAAATTGCGGACGCGGAAAACGGATTTCATAAACACGTCCTCCTATCTGTGTGATCCGGGCAAGCCGGCCTCCGGTTAAAAATATAACATATAATCCGAAAAAGCACAAGTATGATTTTCCCTCCGCGTAAAAAGAGAAAGCCTTTCATATCCTGCGACGCGCCGACATATATATCAGATAAGAAAAAACGGCAAAGGGCGTGTTCAATTTGCGGACAAGACGGACGCAAGACAGCAAAAACAACAACGTTTTTTTCAGGCTGACCGTATTTCAGCTGATCGTCTGCGCGGTGCTTTTCGGACTGCTGTTCGGCGCCGCAAAGCTTGCGCCGGGTCTGTTTGAAACGCTGCGTGAAACGTTTACGGAAATCATGGAACAGGACTGCGATCTGCGCGAGGTCACGTTTTTCCCGCCGCAAAATGCGCCGGATCCCGCAGTACAGACCGAAGCAGACCGGGAAACTGCAGACGCGGAAGAAGAAAGCGCAGCTCCGGAAACGGAAGACGACGGCGGGCTCCGGGAGGAACCCGTTTTACAGCAGGGTGCGGGCGGCGAGGACATGGCGGACGCGGACGCGTTAAAGCTTGTAAGCTTTTCGGTTTACGAAACAGGGGATACGCCCGTTATGCCGGTAACAGGCCATGTAACTTCCGACTTCGGCGAACGCATCCATCCCATTTACGGCACCGAGGGGTTCCACGCCGGCAGGGACATTGCAGCGGATGAAGGCACTCCCATTTACGCAGCGCTGGACGGCGTGGTTACGGCCGCAGGCGTTGGCGAAAAAAGCGGGAATTATGTAAAAATCGACCACGGAAACGGGATGGAGACCTTATATTGCCATTGCAGCCGATTAAACGTGGATACAGGCGTGACCGTGCGCAAGGGCGACGTGATCGCCTTTGTGGGACAAACGGGGCTTGCGACCGGCCCGCACCTGCACTTTGAAGTCCATGTAAACGGCGCGGTCTGCGATCCGGATTATCTGCTGGAGAACGCATGCAGTGTATTTTGAGTGCGGACGTATCCGGTTGCGGATCGATTTTTTATCGGCCGCCGTGATCGCCTTTTTTCTTCTGACGCAGGATGCAAGGTCCTTTTGCATTTTACTTTTGAGCGCCGCGGCGCACGAAGCGGGACATATCTGCGTGCTTTTACATGCCGGCGTTCCCCGTATCACCGTGGACCTGCACCCGGGCGGCGCGGCGATCCGGGATATTTCTCCGGAGCGGCTCTCCTACCGGCAGACGTTTGCGGCCGCCCTTGCCGGACCGGCGGTCAATTTATTCGCCGCCGCCGTTTTTTTTACACTGAAGCATGTGACCGCACATCAAATCTTTGTGCAGCTTTGTTCCGTTCATTTTATGCTCGGCGCGGTCAATTTACTGCCGCTGTCTTTTTTGGACGGCGGCACCGCGCTGTTCAGCCTATTGTCCGAACGCAAAAAAACGCCGGTCCCGCCGGACATGACGGCCGTGGATACGATCACGCTGCTCTGCATGAGCGCAGGCTGCCTTTTTTTGATTTTTACCGGCCGAACGGCGTATTACGCGCTCGCTTTTACAGGCTATTGCATCCTATCCCGTTTTTTGCGGTAATACTTGCCAATTGTCCGGCGGCATGGTACAATAGATGCCAAAGGAAGTGACGCGTGTGGACAAAACGCTGGAAAAAATACTGCCGCTTGTGCAAAAACCCGCCCGCTACACGGGCGGAGAGCTCAACAGCGTGATCAAAGATAAAAACGCCGTGGATATCCGGTACGCTTTTTGTTTTCCTGACTCGTATGAGATCGGCATGTCCCATCTCGGCATAAAGATCCTGTACGATATCGCAAACAAACGGCCGGATACCTGGTGCGAACGCGTGTTTGCGCCGTGGGCGGACATGGAAGCAAAAATGCGCGAGAACGGCATTCCGCTTTACGCGCTGGAAAGCGGCGACCCGATCCGTGATTTTGACTTTATCGGCTTTACGCTCCAATATGAACTGTGCTATACAAACGTTTTGAACATGCTGGACCTTGCCGGCCTGCCGGTGAAAGCCGCCGACAGGAAGGAGCTTGCGCCGATCGTGATGGGCGGCGGCCCCTGCGCGTGCAATCCCGAGCCGATCGCGGAATTCTTTGACCTGTTCAGCCTCGGCGAGGGAGAAGAGGTCAACAGTGAGTTAATGGACCTGTACGCCGTTCACAAAAAAAAGGGTTCAACCAAAGAAGCGTTTTTGCGCGCGGCGGCGCAAATTCCCGGCGTTTACGTTCCGTCTTTGTATGATATCAGCTATCACGAAGACGGGACCGTCCGTGCGATCACGCCGAAGGACGGCGCGCCGGCAAAGGTGACCAAGCGCATTATAAGGGACCTGGATCACGTTTCCTATCCCGAAACTTTTGTCGTTCCCTTTATCGACGTCGTTCACGACCGTGTGACGCATGAGATCTTCCGCGGCTGTATCCGCGGCTGCCGTTTTTGTCAGGCGTGTTTTTTGACCCGCCCCATCCGCGAAAAAAGTCCGGATGTGATCGACGCGCAATGCAAAACGCTGTGTAAGAATACAGGTTACGACGAAATATCCCTGTGCTCGCTTTCGAGCAGCGACTATACGCGCATTGAAGAACTGCTCGGCGACCTGCTTTCCTGGACGCCGGAGCAGAAGGTGAACGTCGCCCTGCCGAGCCTGCGCGTCGATAATTTTTCAGACGAGCTTGTCCAAAAGCTGACCAACGTCCGCAAATCGGGGCTGACGTTCGCGCCGGAGGCCGGGACGCAGCGGATGCGGGACGTTATCAACAAAAACGTAACGGAGGAAGAAATGCTGCAGACGGCGCGGATTGCGTTCGCGGGCGGCTATTCGTCCGTAAAACTCTACTTTATGCTGGGACTGCCCACCGAAACGGATGAAGACGTGGAGGGCATAGGCGCTCTCGCAAAAAAAGTGGTGGATGAATTTTACGGCATGCCCGACCGCCCGAAGGGCAAGGGCTGTACGGTCGGTATCAGCGCCGCGTCCTTTGTGCCGAAGCCCTTTACCCCCTTTCAATGGGAGCCGCAGGCAACGCGCGAAGCGCTGCTGCACAAACAAACGCATTTAAAAGAAACGCTGCCGTCAAAAAAAATCAACGTCAGCTTTCACGATATCAACACCAGCTTCTTAGAGGCCGTTTTCGCACGCGGGGACCGGAGGCTTTCCGCCGTCATTTATGAAGCGTTTCGCCGCGGGTGCAAATTTGACGGCTGGGGTGAGTTTTTTAAATTCGATACCTGGATGCAGGTCTTTTCCGATCTTGGGATCGATCCCGCGTTTTATGCCAACCGCCGCCGGCCTTACGACGAGATTTTCCCCTGGGACCATCTGGATTACGGCGTCAGCCGCGGCTTTTTAGAGCGCGAGAACGAAAAAGCAAAACGCGCCGAAACGACCGCACACTGCCGCATCCAATGCGCCGGCTGCGGGGCGAGCAAGCTGAACGGAGGGCATTGCGATGTATGAGCTGCGGCTGTTTTTCTCCAAACGCGGACGCATCAAATACGTCTCGCACCTGGATATGTTCCGGATTTTGCAGCGCGCCGTACGGCGGGCGGAGATCCCCTTATGGTATACGGAGGGCTTTAATCCGCACCCGTATATCTCCTTTTTGCTTGCACTGTCTTTGACCGTTGAGGGCGAACTGGAGCCCGTGGATATCCGCATTGTGGGAGAGACGTACCCGGAGGAAGTGAAAAACCGGCTGAACGCCGTCCTGCCGGAGGGCCTGCGTGTGGAAAAGGCGGCGACGCCTGTTTTGAAACCGGCGCAGATCGCATACGGCGCATATATCGTAACGCTCGATCCGCAGGAGATCACCGCAGAAGAACTGACGCGGGCGCTTTCCTCCGGCAAGCTCGTCTGTGAAAAAAGCGGGAAGAAAAACGGCAAAAAGGTAATAAAAACCGTAAACGTCTCCGAACATATCCGCAGCTATCAGGTCTCACAAACCGAAAAAGACGTCCGTCTGGACGTCATACTGCCCGCAGGCAGTGTGTTCAATCTCAATCCCCTGCAGCTGATGGAGGCCGTAAGCGCTTTTCTCGGCAGGACCGTTACGCCCGACCGCTGCGTGCGCACCGCCTTGCTGACGGAGGAGCTTTCGGAATTTCAATAAAAAAAACGGATTTGACAAAATCCGGAAAATCGTATATAATGGCAGACAAGCAAACAAATGTTCGGTTAAAGGACGGTTAAACATGGTTTCTAACATCAACAGCATGGGATTGTTTGGTCTGCAGAGCTTTATGGTGGAAACGGAGGCGGACGTATCCTCCGGCAAATACCGCTTTGATTTGGTCGGCCTGCCGGACACTGCCGTTTCGGAAGCAAAGGAGCGCGTGGAAACGGCGGTCAAAAACAGCGGATACAGTTTTCCGTACGGTCACATCACGGTCAACCTTGCTCCCGCAGATATCAAAAAAGAAGGTTCCGTTTACGATCTGCCCATTCTGATCGCACTGCTGTGCGCCAGCCGGCAGCTGCACTTTGATGCGCGCGGGGCGGCGTTTTTGGGAGAATTATCCCTCTCCGGACAGCTGCGGCCGGTCAACGGCGTTCTGCCCATGGTGATCGAGGCGAGGCAAGCCGGCATCAAACGGGTATTTGTTCCGGAGGAAAACGCCGGAGAAGCGTCCGTTGTGGAGGGCGTGGAGATTTACGGCGTAAAAACCGTACGGCAGCTGCTGGATTTCCTGAACGGCAAAGTTGACGCCGAACTGCCGCTGCTGAAAAGCGAACCGTACGTTTTTCAGAAAGAGGACCTGTCGGGCGTTTTGGACTTTTCGGACGTAAAAGGACAGCAGGCGGCAAAACGCGCGCTGGAGGTCGCCGCCGCAGGCGGACATAACCTTTTGATGATCGGCCCGCCCGGCACGGGCAAAAGCATGCTGGCAAAGCGTCTGCCGACTATATTGCCGGATATGACCTTTGCAGAAGCGTTGGAAACCACAAAAATCTATTCTGTTGCAGGCATTTTGCGCGGTAAACAGGGCCTGATCACCACGCGGCCGTTCCGCTCACCGCACCATACGGTATCCGGCGCAGCCATCTCCGGTGGAGGCTCCGTGCCAAAGCCGGGCGAAGTTTCGCTCGCGCACAACGGCGTGCTGTTTTTGGATGAGCTGCCGGAGTTTTCACGCACGACGATGGAAGCCCTTCGCCAGCCGTTGGAAGACGGCAAGGTGACCATCTCCCGCGTGGCGGGCACGCTGACTTATCCGTGCTCCATCATGCTGGTGGCAGCCATGAACCCCTGTCCCTGCGGTTTTTTGGGACACCCCTCAAAACCGTGCACCTGCACGCCCATGGCGGCGCAGAAATACTTAAACCGTGTTTCCGGCCCGCTTTTGGACCGGATCGACATCCAGATCGAGGTGCCGCCGGTGGAATTCAACGACCTGCGCGGCGCATCCGGACAGGAGGAGACCTCCGCCCAGATCAAACGGCGCGTGGACGCTGCGCGCGTGCTCCAGCTGGAACGGTTCAAGGGAACAAATGTGACCTGCAACGCAAAAATGACGTCCGTACAGACCAGAAAATTCTGTCCGCTGACGGACGACGCGACCGCCCTGCTGCACAGCGCTTTTGACAGGCTGGGCCTCTCGGCGCGCGCATACGACAAAATATTAAAGCTCTCCCGCACCATCGCCGATCTGGAGCACAGCGAGGTCATCAATACAGACCACATCTATGAAGCGATCCGCTACCGCAGTCTGGACCGGCGTGCGGCGGAGGCATGAGAAACACGGAGGATCCCCATGCAGATCTGTATTTTCGGCGCTTCCAGCGCAACACTTGAAAAAAAATATATCGACCCCGTAGAAACGCTCGGCGAAGCGCTCGCAAAACGGGGACATTCTTTGATCTTCGGCGGCGGCGCAAACGGCCTGATGGGCGCTGCGGCGCGCGGCTTTACAAAAGGCGGCGGCAAAATCATCGGCGTTGCCCCGCGCTTTTTTGACCGGCCGGGCATCTTGTACCAGGCATGCGACGAATTCGTATTTCCGGAGTCCATGCGCGACCGCAAAAAATACATGGAGGACAACGCGGACGCGTTTATCGTGGTACCCGGCGGCATCGGCACTTACGAGGAGTTTTTTGAGGTGCTCACGTTAAAGCAGCTCGCCCGCCACGCAAAACCCATTGTGCTGTTTAATATCGACGGCTTTTTTGATAAGCTCACACAGCTGATCCGCGAGGACGTTTCGCTTGGCTTCATCCGGGCGCAGACCGAAGAACTGTTTGGCATTGGAACAACCCCGGAAGACCTTATCTCTTTTATTGAAACAGACAAAACCGACATTAACAGAATTCGTTTTTATTGATTTCGATCAACAAAGATCAAAACCGCGCAGGCAGATCGTCCGCGCGGTTTTTATTTCGTTATGTCTTCCTCTAAAAAGAAAATATCATCATAATCGGTCTGAAAAATACGGCGCAGCAAAATGATTTCATCCGGATACAGATGCCGCTGCCCGACCTCGATCTTTGCCAACGCGCTTCGGGTGATATCACAGCCCATCAGTTGGAGCTGCGCAGCCACGTAATCCTGCGTCAGTTTTTTTTCTTCGCGGATCTTTCTGATATTCTGTCCGATTGCTTTTTCAAGCGCCGCATTCATAATGAGCCCTCATTTTGCACTTATTCAGGAACAAAATTCTTGACTTCATTATAAAAGTATGTTACGATTTATTTGCACCTATACAGGTGCAAAATGATTTTTTTAAAACAAAACCGTCTTTTCGCCGCCGGGAAGACTTGCGTCCAGAAAGACGCCGTTTATAAAATCCGCGCCGCGGATACGTACGCGGTCTTCATAAACGTTCAGCACATATCCCTGTCCGGGCAGCGCGTTCGGACCGTGGTTTTCCACGCCCACCGTGGGCGCAGAAAGCATGTGCAGCTTGCCCGAACGCTCATAATTATACGCGCTGATCCCGTAATGCAGGTGGCCGGTGCAGTAGAATACGACGCCGTGACGCTCCAGTATCGCCCGCAGCCTATCGGACTGCCGCCCCACCGAGCCGCGCCACGTGCCGTATCCGCCCCACGTCACGGGCAGACCGTTGGTGCGCTTTAACGCCTGATGGTTGAACACAAAGGCGGGCACGCCCGTTTTTTCGGCCTCAAAAAGGCGCGCCTCCAGCCAGACAAGCTGCTTTTCGCTGAGATAAGACGCTTCAAACGCCGCGCGGTCCGCGCCGAGACAGATGACGGGATAACCGTTGACCGTTTCGGAAAAATAATAGCGGTCACCGGGATTGACGTGCGCGTGCGGCACCTCCGACAAAAAGGCGTGAAAAGCGG
>JAFSXY010000108.1 GCA_017443805.1 Clostridia bacterium
CTCATAGGCTCTTTTGTTTTCGGCGTCAGAAATACCGGATCAGGGAGACCACCTTGCCTAAGATCACCAGCTCGTCGGTAATAATGGGCGCGTAGTCGTCGTTTTCCGGCTGCAAACGGAAATGGCCGTTTTCCTTGTAAAAGGTTTTCACGGTCGCCTCGTCCTCCAGCAGCGCGACCACGATCTCGCCGTTGTGCGCCACGGGCGTTTTTTCCGCAATAATGATATCGCCGCTTAAAATACCTGCGTTAATCATGCTGTCGCCGCGGACGCGCAGGGCGAACAGCGCCTTGTCGGTGGAAGTGCTGCCGCCGTAGGGCACATAGCCTTCAATGCTCTCCACCGCCAATATCGGCATACCGGCCGTTACCGTACCGAGCAGCGGCACCTGCGTAACAGGCTCGCTTTCGCCTTTTACACGGATGGAGCGCTTGTGCAGCGGACTGCGTTCGATCAGCCCCTCCGCCTCCAGCACGTCTAAATAAGTCTGCACCGTGGAGGTGGATTTTAAGCCGACCGCGCGGGCGATCTCGCGCACCGTGGGCGGCACGCCCTTTTGCGCCTGCTCGGCTAAATATTCGTACATTCTTTTTTGGGTATCGTTTAATTCTGCCATACAAATCCCCCTTAAAAAACATATTTCATATGCAGTATAGCACAAATGTTTCATAAATGCAAACATTTGTTTCATTTTTTTTAAAATTTTTTTGCGCCGTTTCCGTTTTCTTCCCAAACGTTTTTTTGCATATTCCGCCGCAGAAAGGCAACAATGAAAACGGAGGCTTGATGCACATGATGTTAAACGATGAAAATAAAAACGATTTCAAAAAAATGATGAAGGGCAGAGCCGTTTATCTGGCGCTCGGCGTGTGCGTGCTGGCGGCGGGGATCGTCAGCTACACGTCCACCCTGCAGAAAATCAACCGGAGCGTTCAGCCAAACGAGGAGACCGAGATCATCACCCACGTCCATATCGACGACCGCCCGCAGACGGAACCGGCCCAAACGCAGGTTTCGCCGCCTATTGCGAAACCGGAGGAGACCACCCCCGCCGCGCCTACGCAGGAGCCGCAAACCGAGGCGTCGCCCGTGTTTGATAACCGGAGTCCCACCGTCGCCGACGCGGATACGGCCGGGGAAGAAGTCAGCTTTTCACTGCCGCTCTCCGCGCGCATGGGAGACGACTACAGCATGGGCGTGCCCGTGTTTTCGGACACTATGGGAGACTACCGCACGCACAACGGCGTGGACTTTTTGGGTGACGCCGGCACGGCGGTCAGGGCGATCGGCAGCGGCACGGTCACCAAAGTAACTGCAAGCGCGCTGTACGGCAATACGGTCACCGTGGACCACGGCAACGGCATTGTTTCCACGATCTGCGGTCTGGCAAACGAGGGCCTTGTCCACGCGGGCGACGAGGTGACAGCCGATACCGTGCTGGGCGTGGTGGGCAGCATCCCAGCGGAGGAAAAGGAGGGTCCCCATATCCATCTGGAGATCCGCGTAAACGGGATTTTGACCGATCCGTTGGAAATACTGCAGATCGACCCGGAAGAGGAATGATATTCGGCGGACGCAAGCGTGCCGCAATGAAAAAAGAAAAAAAGAAGAAAGAAAAAGACAGAGACCGGTTCCTCTGTCTTTTTTTGAGTTTTGAGTTTTGATTATATGATTGATATTTTCGCCGGAGGCGAAAATGTCGACAATAAGATCAAAACGCTCGACGCCTTCCGAAATTTCACCTTTCACATTTCAAATTTCAAATTAAAAACCGCGCAACGTTCCGAATTTTTTCTTTCTTCATTGCGGCAGCTTTGCTGCCGCTTCCCTTCGCTCGTGCAGCGCCCGTTCCACCTCGTCCCGGCGGGCGGGATCATCCTTTATAAAGCCGATCGCAAGGATATACAGCGCCGCGCCGACGATGGGGCCCAGCATAAACAGCGGGAACTGCCAGCGGTAAAATTTTTCGCCCTGCATGGCGATATAATTCTCGTCGTCGTAGGCCACGTACCCCAACACCTTATACAAAAACAGATTTTGGATCAGCGTGGAGGCGCCGCCGGCGATCTTTGTGGTAAAATTCTGCATGGAGAAGGACACGCCCTCGGTGCGTACGCCGGTCTTTAATTCCACCTCGTCGATGGAGTCGCTCAGCAGCGAGCGGTGCGCGATATCCATCAGAGAGGTCGGGATGCTGCTGACCGCAAGAATCGCCGCCATCAGGAAAAAGCCCGCAAGCGTGTTGTAGCGCACGGCGGGGATCTTGCCGACGCCGAAGCCTGCAAGCCGGGTAACGATCACAAAAAGCTGCGAAATAACAAGCAGGCGTTTTTTGCCGCCGAGGAGCGCAATGATCTTGCCCGCAAAAAACGGACAAACGGCGGCGGGCACGTTTGAAAAGATCCCGAAGAGCATTTCCGCAGTGCCGCCCTGCAGGAACTTTGCGGCCGTGCCGCGGTACTCGCTCTGGAAAAAGTAGGTGTTGTTGATCCGCGGGTAGGTCTCTTTGAGAAAACGGGCCAAAGAGATCAGCAGCAGCGTGGGATTGTGCCGGACCATGGCGACGGCGGCAAGCGGATTTTCGTGTTTTTGCGCGGGCGTGTCGACCCGCTCGCGGAATTTTGCCGCGCGCATGGAGATAAGCTCTCCGCCGAGGCCGAAAACAAAAGCGAAAAGGGTAAACACCGTCTGCTCGCGCACGCCCATGCCTTTTTCAAGGATATCCCACAAAAACGGGAAGGCGCTGCCCACGGTGCTGCCCGCACCCGCGCCGATGGACACCCACTGCGCAACCCGCGCGCGCTCTGCGGAGTGCGGCGAGGACAAGGCGATCAGGCCCCACAGGCCGACGTCCTGAAAGGAGTACAAAAAATCCCAGATAAAATAGCACACACCCAGGTAAACAAGCTTGAACACGTCCGAATGGCCGGCGTTAATGAACATCAGCGCAACCAAAAGACCGATCAGCGGCGGAAAATACAAAAGATACGGGTACATTTTTTTATAAGGCTTGTGCCGCCGTCCGTCCACGAACGCGCCGATCAGCACGTCGTTGACGGCGTCCCAGACGTAGGTGGCGGTCATCAGCTTGCCCACGAAGGAGGCGTTATCCTTGCTGACGGCGTGATTTTCGTAATAATAGGTCAGGCGCTGGGAAATAAAGCTGTAGGAAATATTCTGCCCCGCAAGTCCCGTCGCGTAGGATAAGATCTCCCGGTTCGGCACATGCGTCGGCGTTTCTTCTCTTGAAAACAAAAATCCAAGCGGATTATTCATCTGACGGCCCCCTTTTCTGCACGGTTTCATTCTACATGGATTTTTTTGCGCTGTCAATCGTTTTTCTTTTTGACAATCAGGCGCGAAGGTGCTATAGTAAGAACGAGGTGATATGCGTGAAAAAAATAACGGCCGTATTGCTGGCGGCGATCTTACTTTGTATACCGGCGGTTTTCCCCGCCGCGGCGGAGGAAACGCCCGCGGAGGAACCGGCCGCTGCGGGCTGCGACTGCGGCAATTCCCCCGTGATCCTGATCAACGGCATCAACGCGCGGGACCTGCTGCTGACCGATGAAACCGGCGCGCAGACGGTGACCTTCCCCTTTGCCAACGAGGATATCCCCGCGCTGATCAAGGAAAACAAAAAAGCGCTTTGGGATATGCTGGACGGCAGGTTCTCCGACGAGAGCGCGGCTGCGGTGGAGCAGGCGGTCGAGGGGTTGCTTGCCGGCGTGGTGATGAACGACGACGGCACGTCCCGGTATGACGTGCGCATCGACTGGGAATACCCCATGTGGGACGGCCATAAGCAGGGGCAGGGCTTTACGTTCTGCTACGACTGGCGGCTGGATCCCTTTGAGATCGCGGACGGGCTGCACGACTTTATTCAGTACGTGCAGACGCTCACCGGCCACGACAGCGTCTCGCTGGTCGGCTTTTCCGAGGGCGCATTGATGCTGAACACCTATCTCTGTGTTTACGGATACGAAAATATCGACGCCTGCGTCTGGTACTGCGGCGCACACAACGGCGTGGAGATCGTGGGACAGCTGTTTACCGGCCGGTACAACCTGGACGCGGCGGCCGTAACGGATTACGTGCACGCGTTCACGGAACAGACCTTTGCCATGGAAGCGCTCTCCTTTGCGCTGGAGGGCCTGCGGGATATCGGCGTCACCCGCGCCGCGCTGAAAATCACAAACAAGGTGCTTTCAAAGCTGAACGACATGGGGACCTTGCAGGAGATCACGCGGGAGACCTTCGGCAAAATGCCCGCCATTTGGGCGATGGTCGGCGACGAATATTACGAGGAAGCAAAGGCATATATCTTCGGCGACGATCTGACAAGCGGCCGCTACGACGCGCTGCTGGAAAAAATAGACCGTTATCATAACGAGGTGCAGGCGCACAGCGCCGAGATCATGCAGACGGCCGCAGAACAGATCGGCAAGGTGGGCGTCATTTCCAAATACGGCACCCGTATGATCCCGGTGACCGAAAACGCGACCGTCCAGGCGGACGGCGTGATCCACTCCGCAGGCACCTCCTGCGGCGCTGTCTTCGCCCCCTTCGGCAAGACCCTTGGCAAAACATATTTACAGGCGGTCTCCGACGGCCATGACCATCTCTCCGCCGACGGCATGGTCGACGCCAGCGCCGCGCTGTTCCCGGAAAACACCTGGTTCATCAAGAACCTGGAGCACTCCCAGAGCAACGTCTACATAAACGACCTGCTCCGCCGGATTGTCACCGCCGACGCGCCTCTGACCGTTTCGGACGACCCCGCGTTCCCGCAGTTCGCCGTTTATAACGCCGAGGAGGACAGCGTTTCGCCCCTGACGGCGGACAACGCCGATCCCGCGCCGAAAAAAGCCGTCGTGCGCATCCGGGAGTTTTTCCAAAAGATCCGCGACTGGTTCCTGCATCTGTTTGACTGGATGAAGAAATAAGTCGACAGTCGACAGTTTTGAGAATTCTGATGAAGAAGATCCGCCCTGTGAAAAGAGCGGATCTTTTCTGTTGACCGGAAACCGGAAGCTCAAAGCTCAGAACTTCCGCCTGCTAACCGTTATTTTCCGCAAAGGAGTTCTCCTGCCGGCGGCGCTCCATGATCTCGGCGATCATCTTCCGGTGGCCTTCGCCCGTAATGTTGTAGAAATGGATGGGGATCAGCATCAGCAAAAAGCCTACGGCGGGGAACAGCGTCGTCATAAAGAACAATGCGCGCTGCGTCGGCAGGTTCTGCACGGTGGAAATATCTTCGGTGTGCTCGGTATAGCCCGTCAGATTTAAGAGCTTCAGGCAGATAAAGGAGGAAAGCGTTCCCTCCAGCTTGCCGGTAAAGCTCATAATGGAGAGCATGGTGCCTTCCACGCGCTTGCCGCTCTTCCACTCCACGTAGTCCACGGTCTCGGCTTCCATTTCCTTTTGCATCAGGTTCTTGAACTCCAGCGGGAAGGTGGCGAGCACGGTAAACGCCAGCACCAGAACGCCGGTAAACAGCGAAACGGACGTGCCCGTCGGCTTATTGAGAATACCGTTGTAGGTGCAAAGCCCGAACAGCCCGTTCACGGCGGCGCCGAGCATGCAGCAGATCTGATAGAATTTGCGGGAATCGCTTTTCGCGCCGAGCTTTTCCACGATCATGGGCACAAAAATACCCGCAAGGAAGGAGCCGGGCGCCTTTGCGACATCCAAAAACCCGTTGTATTTTGCGTTGAACAGCGAATCGTACGCAAAATAGAACGACGCCTGCTCCGGCACCTTGATCAGCACGAAAAGGATGTTGCACAGCACCAGCATCAGCAGCGGCCGGTTGGTGACCAGCAGCCGCAGGCACTCGGCAAGGCTGGGCGTTTCCTCATGATGCTCCAGCCGTTCCACGGTATTCTTAAACGTAAAGCGCGTAAAAATAATGATAAACACCGCGCTTGTCAGCGCAGCGATCCGGTAGGCATTGGAAAGGTGCGTATTGAAATACGGCAGCCATTTGGCAAAGGCGACTAAAGCCGCCGGGATGGCGCCGAGGATCGCGCGGCCGATGGAAGCCACACCGTAGAGCTTGGTGCGCTCCGTGCCGTTGGGCGTCATGCTGAAGGCCAAAGCCCCCATGGGCACGTCAAACGCCGTATAGGTCACGTCCAGTCCCACAAAGGCAAAAACTGCAAGCGCCAGCTTCCAGCCGTAGGCAAGCGCGTCGCTGCCGGCAAAAAACAGCAGCATGAACAGCGACACAAAATACGGCGCAAATTTAATATACGGCCGCATTTTGCCGTACTTTGTGCGGGTCTTGTCCACCAGCACGCCCATCATAGGGTCGTTGACCGCGTCAAAGATCCCGCAGAACAGACGGATGTTGGCGGCATGGTCCGTTTTGATGTGCATGACGTCCGTGATAAAGAAGTTGACGTATTTCGACGCGGTCATGGACGTGCTCATGCCCTGCGCGCCGCGGCCGAGGGTATAAGACAGCGTCTCCCGCCAGGAAAGATACGTCTCCTCGCCGATGTCTTTTTTCACGATTTTGGAGTCAAGAAACTGTTTCAGCTTTCCCATAAAGACCTCCCTGCGTCTCGCCTGCGGCGAGCAGTCACTCACGCCGCGGGTATGGAAGATAGTTTTGCGTTTTGAGAAAATCTTGAGTTTTGAGTTAAAATAAAATCAAAACGCGCAGCGTTCCGAAATTTTTCTTTTTTCATTCCATTATATGTATCCCAGCTGCTTCAAAGCAAAGATCCACAAAAACATGGTAAACACGGCGGCGGCGGAGGTGAACACCACCGCCTCGCCCGCGAGCTCCCCGTCGCCGCCCATCTGCTGCGCCATGGGATAGGAGGACACTGCCGTCGGGGCGCCGGAAAAGACCAAAATCGGCGCCAGCAGCTCTCCCCGGAAGCCGCATAAGATCCCCGCTCCGACCAGCAGCAGCGGCGAAACGACCAGCTTGCCCAAAACGGCGATCGTCAGCTGTTTTGCGTATTTCTTCACTTTACCGAACATAAAATCGCCGCCCAGCGCGATTAAGGACAAAGGCGTCGCCACGTCGCCCAGCTGCGCTGCGCTTTTTGCGACCGCGACGGGCAGAGAAAACGGCAGCAGATTTACGATCACGCCGAGAACGGACGCGATGATCAGCGGATTGGTCGCAATGCCCTTCAAGATCTTGCCGACGTCCGGCTTCGCGCCGCGGAAAGCCTCCAGCGCAACCACCGCCAGCACGTTATATAACGGCACCACCACGCCGACTAAAAGCGAGGTTGGCCCGATATTTTCCTGCCCGCAGAGCGAAAGCGCCACCGGCAGGCCGAAAAGCGCGAAATTGCTGCGGAACGCCGCCTGCACCAGCACGCCGCATTTGGCCTTATCCTTTTCCAGCAGCGGCATAACGAGCATCAGCAGCAAAAAAAGCGCC
>JAFSXY010000109.1 GCA_017443805.1 Clostridia bacterium
ATCGTATCGGTCTGGTCGCCGTTGGTCACGATCAGGCGGCTGCCGTTTTTGCGTACGGCGGCGTAAATGATCAGGCTGGGATCCTCCACCTTTGAAGCGTCAAACGGTTCGGTAAACAGCACGCCGTCACGCTCGGTGAACACGCGGTTGCGGGAATTGGCGCTGCGCCCCATGATAAAGTAGGCGCTGACCGCCTTTTTGCCGTCTGCGGTTTTGCCCAGTACGATGCCGCGGCCGACGTAGGCGTTGTCGCGGATCAGGTCGCCGATGTCGCGGATGGTGTAAATGTCCATAATCTGATGCTCGCTTTCCTTTTATTTTTGTGTTTTTATTGTTTTGCAAGCGCGGCCGAAACCTGCTCCGCCGCCTGCGGCAGCAGGATCCATTCGGCCTGTTCCATTACGCGTTTCTGCAGGATCTCGGGCGTATCGCCGGGCAGGATCTCCACCGCCTTCTGCAGCAGGATCTCGCCGCCGTCGGGGATCTCGTTTACAAAATGCACCGTCGCGCCGGTCACTTTCACGCCCCTTTGCAGCGCCGCCTCATGCACGCGCAGGCCGTAAAACCCCTCGCCGCAGAAAGACGGGATCAAAGACGGATGTACGTTTAAGATCCGTTTGTCGTACCGGCGCGTGAAATCCGCGCTTAAAATACGCAGAAAACCGGCAAGGATCACAAGGCCGATATCGTTTTCTTCCAGCAGACTGCAAAGGGCGTCTTCAAACGCTTTCTGCGTCGGGTACGCGCTTTTGGAAAGAACGGCGGTGGGGACGCCGGCATTTTTCGCGCGCGTCAACGCGTAGGCGTTTTCCTTGTTGGAGACCACAAGTGCGATCCCGCCGCTGTGCAGCGCGCCGCTTTTCTGCGCGTCCAGCAGCGCCTGTAAATTCGTGCCGCCGCCGGAAACGAGAACGGCGATTTTCACTTTATCTTCCATCTCCGATCTTCCTCCCGGTCAGGCGGCTGGATCCGCACGTTTTTCCGGTCTCTGCAGCAGCGGCAGCAGCATAGCGCCGAGGGTGTTGCCCAGAATGACCGTCCAGATAAAGCCGAACGCCTGCAGCGAAACGACGCCCGACGCGGCAAAATAGAAAATATCCGCAATGCTGTGCTCAAATCCGCTGAGAATGAACACGGGAATGCAGAAGAGAATACCGACTATTTTTTGTTTGTCGCGGTAGATGCTGACGGCCAGATACATTAAAATGCCGCAGAAAAAGCCGCGGATAAGCGTCTGCAAAAAGCTTTGTTCCAGCTTGCCCTGGCAGATCGTCCGGGCGGTCTCTCCGAGGGCGGGCAGCGCGAAGCGGATGACGTACCCGCCCGCGACCGTGCCGATCGCGTTGCCGAAAAGCCCGAGCAGCAGCACGGAAAACGCCTCTTTGTCGTGTTTCTCGGGGATAAAACCGATCTTTCCGGTGTAGAGCGAATAGCTTTTCAGACAGATGCACAAAAGCGCCACGCTGAACAGGACGGCGCCGATCACGCGGTTCTCGCAGGCGAGGAAGACCGCGCCGCCGATGGTGATGAGAACGCCGGCGCATACGCCGGAGCATATTTTTTTCAGCATAGAAAAACTTTCTCCTCTCCCGGCACGATCTCGCCGAGGATATAAGCGTCCGTTCCGTTTTCCCGCAGGATCCGTAAGGCGCGGTCCGCGTCTGGCGCGGGGACGGTCACGGTCATGCCCACGCCCATGTTGAAGGTGTTGTACATATCGCGTTCGGCGATCTTCCCCGTTTCGGCGATCAGGCGGAAGATCTGCGGGACGCGCACGTTCTTTTTTTCGATCCGCGCGCACATGCCGTCCGGAATACTGCGCGGAATGTTTTCGTAAAAGCCGCCGCCCGTAATATGGGAGATCCCGCCCACCGGGACCTGCTCCAGCAGCGCCAGTACGGGTCTGACGTAAATAACGGTGGGCTTAAGCAGCGTGTCAAGCAGCGTTTTGCCGCCAAGCGAGGATACGGGCGCAAAAAGATCCGTTCCGGCGTCGGCAAATACCTTTCGCACCAGAGAAAAACCGTTGGAGTGCACGCTGGAGGAGGGCAGCGCGATCACCGCGTCGCCGGGTCTGACGGCCGCAATGTCCAATATCTTTTCTTTGTCCACGATCCCCACGGCAAAGCCAGCCAGGTCGTATTCGTTTTCGGGATAAAAGCCCGGCATTTCGGCGGTCTCTCCGCCGATCAGCGCCGCGCCGGCCTGCACGCAGCCGTCCGCCACACCCTTTACGATATCCGCGATGCGTGCGGGCTCGTTCTTCCCGCAGGCGATATAATCAAGAAAGAAAAGCGGTTTTGCGCCGCAGCACACGATATCGTTGACGCACATGGCCACACAGTCAATCCCCACGGTGTCGTGTCTGTCAGCCAGAAATGCAAGTTTTAATTTGGTGCCGACGCCGTCGGTGCCGGAAACCAGCACAGGCTGCTTCATACCGGCGATATCGGGAATAAACAGCCCGCCGAAACCGCCGACGTCCGAGCAGACGCCGGGCGTGACGGTTTTTGCGATATGCCGTTTCATCAGCTCCACGGCCTTATAACCGGCCGTGATATCAACGCCTGCCGATGCGTAGGCGTCGGATCTTGAGTTCTCCATCATGCCGTTTTCCCCCTTTTTATTCTTTGCCGTTCCAGCAGTAGGTGCAAAGGTTTTCACACGGGATGCCGATGGCCTCCACGATGCCCTCCAGCGACTGGAATTCCAGCGACGCAAGATGCAGCTCTTCACAGATGGCGTCGCGCAGCCTCCGGCCGCGCTCGGTGGATGAGTCGCTGTATTCTTCGATGTGGGCAAAGCCCGCGTCGCCCTCCAGCCGGTGGATGATCCGCCGCGCGATCAGCTCCATGTCGCCGGTGGCGCGGGAGAAGTTGAGATATTTGCAGCCGAACATGATGGGCGGACACGCCGAGCGGATATGTACCGCCTTTGCGCCGTTGTTGTACAAAAATTCCACCGTTTCCCGCAGCTGCGTCCCGCGGACGATGGAGTCGTCCACGAACAGCAGGCTCTGGTTCTCGATCAGCTCGGGTACGGGGATCTGTTTCATTTTGGCTATCTGATTGCGCTCTGTCTGCTGCGGCGGCATGAAGGAACGCGCCCAGGTGGGAGTATATTTGATAAAAGCACGGGCAAAGTGGATGCCGCTTTTGTTGGAATAACCGATGGCGTGGGGCGTGCCGGAGTCCGGGACGCCGCCCACATAATCTATGCCCGTATCTTTGCCGGTCCTGCGGTCGGTCTCGGCCATGATCGCCCCGTTGCGGTAACGCATGACCTCCACGTTCACGCCCTCATAGCAGGAAGTGGGATATCCGTAATAGCTCCATAAAAAGGAGCAGATCCGCATTTTTTCCCCCGGCGGCTGCAGTTGGGTAATACCGTCCGCGCATACCTGCACGATCTCTCCGGGGCCGAGCTCCTTTTCCTGCTTGTACTCCAGCTTCTGCAGGGTGAAGTTTTCAAAGGATACCGCTTGCATGCCGTCTTTTTTGCCGATAAAGACCGGCAGCCTGCCCAGCTTGTCCCGCGCGGCGATCAGGGTGCCGTCGTTTTTTAAGATCAGGATGTTCGCGGTGCCCTCAATGGACTCCTGCGCAAAACGGATGCCTTCGGTAAAATCCGATTTTTGGTTGATCAGCGCCGCGACCAGCTCCGTGGAGTTGACGCTGCCGCCGGTCATGGCGTCAAAATGGCAGCCAGTGATGGACAGATAATCGTCGATCAGCTTCTGCGCGTTGTTGATGACGCCCACCATGCAGATCGCGTAGATCCCCACCCGGGAGCGGATCAGCAGCGGCTGCGGGTCGTAATCGCTGATACAGCCGATGGCGGCGGTGCCGCGCATGACCTCGAACACGTGCTCAAAGCGCGTGCGGAACGGTGAGTTTTCTATGCTGTGTATCTCCCGCTGCAGACCGATGCCTTTGTCCCATGCGGCGATGCCGCCTCTGCGCGTGCCGAGATGTGAATGGTAGTCCGTGCCGAAAAAAACGTCGGCGATCGCGTCGCGGTTCCCGACCGCGCCGAAAAATCCGCCCATCAGACGGTCCCTCCTTTTTTCAGAGAAAAGTTACGGGTTTTTCGTTTTTAATCTCTTATTCGCCGAAGACGCGGCGCATCATTTCGCGGTACGCGTCCTCCACGCCGCCCATGTCGCGGCGGAAACGGTCTTTATCCAGCTTTTCGTTTGTCTCGGCGTCCCAAAAGCGGCAGGTGTCGGGGGAAATCTCATCCGCAAGGACGATCGTGCCGTCGGGCAGTCTGCCGAATTCCAGCTTGAAGTCCACAAGCCTGACGCCGAGGGTAAGAAAGTACGCCTTCAGTACTTCATTGACCTTGAACGCCATGGCCTTGATCCATTCGATCTCTTCCCGGGTCGCGACGCCCAGCGCGATGGCGTGGTAGGCGTTCATCAGGGGATCGTGCAGCTCGTCGTTTTTATAGGAGAACTCAACGGTCGGTTCGGCAAAGACGATGCCTTCCTCCACGCCGAAGCGCTTGGCAAAGGAACCCGCGGAAATATTGCGGATGATGACCTCCAGGGGAACGATCTTTACCTTTCTGACAACGGTCTCACGGTCGGAAAGCTCTTTTACAAAGTGGGTGGGCACGCCGTTTTTCTCCAACAGCTGCATTAAGAAATTGGACATGCGGTTGTTTACGGCCCCTTTGCCGGCAATGATGCCTTTTTTCAGGCCGTCCAGCGCGGTGGCGTCGTCCTTGTAGGAGACGATCACGTAATCGGCGTCGTCCGTCGAAAAAACTTTTTTTGCTTTGCCTTCGTAAAGCTGTTCTCTTTTTTCCATGTCTGCATCCTCCGGTTTTTATAATAAGAGATTTTTATCTTTTTCCAATACTGCTGCCGCGTCGGAAACGCGCTTTGCGTCCAGTTTCTGCGCAAGAAAGGCGTTTTCCACCGCCAAAATCTGAGCGGCGAGCAGGGCTGCGTTGGCGCCGGCGTTGACGGCGACGGTCGCCACGGGGACGCCCGTGGGCATCTGTACCGTGGAAAGCAGCGCGTCCATGCCGTCCAGAACCGGGCCTTTGCAGGGGATCCCGATAACAGGCAGGGTGGTGTTCGCCGCCAGCGCGCCGGCAAGGTGCGCCGCCATGCCTGCGGCGGCGATCAGGACGCCGAATCCGTTTTCACGGGCGGACTGCGCAAAATCCCGCGCTTCGTCCGGCGTGCGGTGCGCGGAGTAAATGTGGACCTCATAGGGGATCTCCAGCGCGCGCAGCGTATCGACTGCTTTCTGAACAACGGGCAGGTCGGAGTCGCTGCCCATTACGATGCCAACTTTTTTCATCGTTTTGCCTCCTGTTTCGTAATAGAAAAAGGGCGCACTTGGTTTTATGCAAGTGCGCCCAGACGGTCGGCTTTTTGTATGCTTTCTGTTCCCCCGCGGTAATCCGCGTTTGTTCCGTCAGTCGCAAAAAGCAATCCTCTGTCGAGAACAAAAATATTATAGCACGCCCGGGGATGAAAGGCAAGTTTTTTTCCGCTCGGGATATGTAAAGTTTCCGGAACAAAACCGCCCGGTTTTTGTTGATTTTTTATGATTCGAGTTCCGTGATCCGTTCGGCCGTCTGCGAACGTCTGGCGTTGAGCTCGGCGTACATCGTATCCCGCGTGACCTTGTCGATCTTGTAGCCGAACATGGGAATGATGCTTATCAGGGCAAGCAGCGCGGGGATCAGCGTGGCCATGGCGAAGATCCATTGCTGCGCGCGTTCCGGCTGCGGCCGCAGCTCCGTGTAGGCGACCTGGTCGTAGCCGATCCACTGCTTGAGCTTGGGGGTAATGACGTTGTTCAGCCGGTTCGGGATCTTACAGAGAATCGTGCTGGCCACCGAGAGCGTCGCCTCGTTCCGGCTGCCGGTCTTCCATTCGATATAGTCGTTGCACTCGTTGCGGATCTCGTCGTTGGAAATGTCGCCGATGCCCTGGAAGATCGCGTAAATGATCTCCCATACCGCCGTGATCGGCAGCATCGGGATCCTGTTCTGGAAAAAGCGTTTCCCTTTGCCGTCCTTTAAAAGCATTCCGTAGAGGAAGACCGGGATATAGCAGGCTTTCGGGACCGTATGGCTTGCAATATACAAAAATTTGGTGGAGTGCTTTTTGGAAAGTGCGTTGTATTTCGCAAAGCCCAGCGGCTGGAACGCCGCCGACGGAATGCCCGCAATGGTTTCAAAGGTCGTCATGAACAGCACCCAGCGGTAATAGTTGTTGGTATGGATGCCGGTGCCGAAGGAGGAGAGCGCGTTGGCGATCATGTACATCAAAAGCGGCTTGTTGGTAAACACGATCCGCAGGCTGTCCCGGATCCGCGGTACCTGAATGCTCTGGTGCACGCGTTCTTTGGCGATCGTGGAGTACCACATGACCACAAGCCCCGTTACGATGCCCGTAAACGGACCGAGGATCACAAGCGTCCATTTGATCATGTCCGCGCTTGTTCGGCCGGGCTTTGCCTTGATCAGGCCGTTGGTAATAAAGTCAAGCAGGAATTCAATAAGCGTATTGGGTATGCCGGCGTAAAAAAGATTGCAGTATTTTGTGACCGCAAGCAGCCTTCGCCGGTCGGAGGGGTAGGGCGTGATGGTAGAAAGATAGCCGGACGTGGCGACGGATTTGAAGTTGCCGACGGTTTCGATCAGCAGTTCCAGTACGATATAGGCGATGAATTTCGGAATGAAATCAAAATCGTTGACGTGCTCTTCGGAGAAAAAGACCGGGAGCAGCCAGTACAGGCTCACGAACAGGCCGAACGGAATGCCGCAAAAGAAAAAGTACGGCACGAATTTGCCCCAGCGCGTACGCGTCTTTTCGATGATGCCGCCGATGATGATATCGTCGACCACGTCCCAGACGCCCGCAAAGATATTATACAGCGATTGTTTGTTCAGGCCGATCTTCAGGATGCTGTCGACGAAAAGCTCCTTCTGTCCGTCGATGTTGAAGCCTGCGCTGCCGTCGAAGAACATGTAGCCGATGGTCTCCTTGCGCGAAACGACGCGGCGGTCGACCTTTGTCATTTTCCGCAGCTGGCGTACGACCTCTTCATCCGAACCGGATTCGGCGATCCGTACGGCGTTCTGCCAGTTTGATTCACGCATGTGTTTCAGCTCCTTCCTTTTCCAGCTCCCGCTCCTGTTCGTCTTCCATTCTCGCAAGGGCAAGGAGCATTTTTCTCTGGATCTGGGATTTCGGCATGCCTTCGTCTACGTAACGGAAGTATTCTTCACTCGGCAGGCCGCCGATCAGGCATTGCGTGTATTTGACCGGAATGCCTTTTTTGAGCAGGAAAATATTGTACGCAAGCAAAACGAAGAGCAGCGCAACAAACAGATAGGCGCCGGGGCCGAGACGCGCCGGCGCGGGGTCGCCCTCAAAAACGCCGACGGGCTGTTTTGTCCAGACGTACGCGGCGGCCGCAGCGCCGACGGCGCACAGAAACAGAACTCCGTAGGTGATCGGGACGCGGATCTTTCCGTGCTTGCCGAGCGACATCAGGATCAGCACCAGGCTGACGATGATCATTGCCGCGGACACCAGCAAAAGCCCCGCAGCCAGACAGACCGGATTATGCAGCATGTTGCCCAAAACGGCGTCAAAGCCCAGTTCGCGAAGTTTGTTGAATGCGCCGATCGCGTTCAACTGATGCCCCGGCGCCTCCAAAAGCGGCAGAAACAGCGCGCCGGCGGGCAGCAGCGTCAGAATGATCCGGATGACCGCGAACGGAGAGCCGGCGTACGCGGCCTTGGCGCGGTCGATTTTCGGCTGGAACAGCGTATGTTCGATCTCCGCTTTCTCCGACTCGTCCAGCAGCCGCTGGTTTGCGTCGTAGTAATTCAGGTTCGTACCGCAGCCGGGACATTCCGGCTTCCAGTCGTACAGGTGCAGCTTTCTGCCGCAGTGCGGACAGTTTGCCATGCAAAAACCTCCCAATCAGATAGATTTAAGCGCGATGGTAAGAATGAAAAATCAGTTTGCCGAAAGAATCGCTTTGATTTGTCTGCAGACGCCTGCGATCACGTCCCCCGTGTTGACGCCGCAGGAATTGGTCTCGTGATAGTGGTTTCTGCCGAACCGGTCCTTCGCGTGCCGCAGGAACGGCAAGTCCGGATCCAGCACAAAATCGTTTCTTGCCAGCGCATAGCCCGCCATATCGTTGGTCACGCCGAAAACGATCAGCTGCGGATCATGGAAGATCTCGCTCAGCGGCGTCGGGTTGATCTCCGCTCCCTCGCCGGTGGCGGACGTTTCGGCGTTTTCATAGCCGCCAGTCCATACAAGCTCAGGGAACATCTCGCCCGGCATGGTCAGGATCTGTACGCCGCCGATATTCAGATAGGTGATCTCGGAAATAAAGCCCGTTTTTGTCTCAGAGTCGGCGGGGCAGGCGCGCGCGTTGAATACGCCCAGCGCGTTTGCCAATGAAAGAACGGGGTTATCAAGCGGCATGATAAAGTTTTGTGAAACGACGGCGATCTCTGCGCCGAGCTGACGGTCGTTTACGATCTCAAAGGCTTTCCTGCCCAGCGCCGCGCCGCCGAGGATCGTCCGTTCCAGGTCGTCGTCCGCCAGCTCGCCGACGTCCGTCGCGCCGATTGCGGAAACAGAATACAGCACGTTGACCTTTTGCCGCCGGTTGATCTCCCGGCGCATGTAGCAGGGATAATCCGCGCTGAGCCGTTTGTTCTTTCCCCCGAGCGTGTTGGGGTGCGCGGGGAAATTCAGGTACCACGTCTCCTCGGAGCCGTCGTCCGGGACAAAACGGAAACGGTGCAGCTGAGCTTTTGTGAAATACGGTTCCCGCCATCTGTGGAGCAGCTCCGGCGCTTCGATATTGCCGTAATACATAACGCCGCTTTTACGGCTGCGGTATGCTTCCTCGCAAAGCGTCTGTATCGCGTTTTTGATTTTGCGCATATACGCTTTATCTTTCCCGGAAAACGGCAGAACGCCCCAGTACCCCATTGTGTCCGCACCGGCGTGGGTATGGGTGCAGCTGACGGTTACGTGCCTGCAGCCGCTTTTTTTGCAGAACGGCGCAAGCATGGCGCGGATCTCTTGGATCTCATATCCCGTCAGGCCGATCAGGTCGCAGCTGATAAGGACGATCCCGTCGCCGCCGCAGTCGATCCACATGGCGCTTGCCGTGAGCGGATCAAGAAGGCCTGTGATCCGTTTTGCAATGCCGTAGCCCGCCATCCAGTACGGATGCGTTTTGTAATTATATGGCGTTATGTCGCTGCATGCAAAGCCGACGTTGAACGTGCGGCTTTCCGCTTTTCCGAGCGTTAATTTCTGCGCAGCGGGCAAGTCCGGCACAGGTTTACGTGCGATTTTTTGCGCTTTTTTCAACGCAAGATCGTGTGCGAAAGAATAAAGTGCCTCAGAGGGGCCCAACAGGATATCACCGCCGTTCTGTATAGAATAGATTTATTATACTTTTCCGCAAAAACAAAGTCAAGATTTCCGTTTTTGAAAAAACTTGGGCTTTGTCCGCATCCCGTTACGGGAGCAGCCGCAGCAGGTCGTTTACATCCGCCGTGGCAAGGCAGACGCAGGCGTCTGCGGCGCCGTAGTAGATCTTGACTTCGCCGGAGTCCTCCAGCAGCATTCCGCAGGGGAAGATCGCGTTCTGGCGGAAGCCTTCGTCCGTTTCAATGGGTCTGTCCGGTGCGATCAGCGGTTCCCGGTAAAGAGAAATGACTTTGGTGGGATCATGCAGATCCAAAAGCATCAGTCCCGCCGTATAGCGTTTTTTCCACTGCTTTTCCCAGCCGTTTTTGCCGCGTAATTCGTCTTTGTCCACGGCGTGGAACAGCGTCAGCCAGCCGCGCTCCGTTTTAATGGGGGAAGCCGTCGGCCCGATCTTGTCGTTTGCCCACGGTACGTCCTCTACGCCCAAAACCAAAGCGCTGCGGCCCCAGTAGATCAGGTCCGGCGAGCGGGAAAGCCAGATGTCAAAGCAGTCGCGCCCGCGGCTGTAGACCGGCATCGGACGCTCCAGCCGTACGTACTCACCGTTGATTTTTTCGGGGAAAAGCACCATGTTGCGGTTCTCCGGCACGCTGGAGCTGATGATCCGGTACGATCGCAGATCCTCTGACAGCTCGGCGATCGCGCCGCAGATGCCGTGGCGCGTATCCATGGCAAGGCACAAAAGCAGTTTGTCTTCGATCCGGACGATGCGCGGATCGTACAGCCGTTTCAGCTCCGGATCCTTATCCGGATCGTTGCTGTCTATCAGGGGCTGCGGATCAAACCGCCAGCCGTCGATCCCGTTTTTACTGCGCGCGATCCCCACGCTTGTGCCGGTAAATTTCCGGTTTTCGTTTTCGTAAGCGCTGCGGTCCGTTCCGTAGTCGTTGCGGAACACCATCACGTATTCGTCCCGGTATTTGATCACGCCGGCGTTGAAAACAAGGCTGCACGGGTACGGCAGATCCGCGGGCTGCATGACGGGCGTCTCTCTTTTTCTGATGCAGGGGTGTGTGGTCAGTATGGGGGTGACTGCGGGCATGGCTGTTTCCTCCGTCAGATGATTATTGTCTGATGATTTTAACGTCGATCCTGTCGTTTTCCGATTCGGCCGTCAGCGCCTTGCGAAAGCGTCCGCACGACAGCGCCAGACCGTAAACCGCGCCGTTATAGCGCAGCAGCAGCTCGCGTTCGCCGGCCGACAGCGTTTCCGGCATGTGGTCGTCCGTTTTTCCGAACCTGTATGCGAGCGTGAACGCGCCGTCCGACTCCACCGAAAAGCCGTCCTCCCGGAGCAGGAAAGAAAAGGAGCCGTAATTGATGCGCGCCGTTTTATCTCCGTTATCGCGGAATTCCATTTTTTTCGCCTGCAGAGGCTTATCGTCCCTGTAAATGCGGATCCCCGCCAAAACGCCGGCGCCGCTGTGCCGGTTGCCGTCCGTAACGGGCAGCGTCTCGTATGCAGCTTCGTTTTTCGTGCAGACGCGGTTCTCAAACGGATCTTCCGATTTTTCGTCAAAAATATGCAGGTCCCTTATCCGGAAATCCCCATGGTCGGAGAACAGGTTGATACGGTATTCTTTGGAACAGTACCACACGGAATTTCTGTTTTCGTCGTCGAACGCCGTGTGCGCCGTTATGGCGGAGGGCGGCGTCTGACGCCAGACGTCCCGGAACCACCGCCCGGTCTCTCCGATGGGTTCCACCGTGATCCGGCCTTCGGTCTGCAGCTTGTGAAACAGGGCGAACTGGTACCGAAGGCCCTTTTCCATAGCCTGCCAGCCGAAGCTGTTTTCCTGTCCGGCCTGCGCATAGCCGAACGAGAGGCAGTCGCCGTTGAAGTTTTCGCGCATGAACCAGTCCACCCATGCGGGATCGCCGCCGCCGCTGCCGTTATAAACGGGCTCCAGCGTAATAACGCCCTGTACCTTTGCCGCGCCGGTCCGGGCGTCCATGCCGAAATCGTACTGATAAACGGG
>JAFSXY010000110.1 GCA_017443805.1 Clostridia bacterium
AGTGATCCTGTTCGTCAATGATGAATTCCTCGATCATATGTCTGGTCACGTAGTCGTCGTCGAACAGGGCAAGAGCTTTGCTCATCTGCGGCAGCGCTTCCGCAGATTCCTTGCAGTCGTATTCCAGCATTTCCTTGATATCGGTGATCACAGGATACTCCTGGAGCTCCACGCAGGGCGTCTCGCCCAGCTCGATCAGACGGGCGTTGACCTTCTTGGCCTCTTCCCATTCCTCATCGGATTCCGCCATGATCTTGTCCGCCAGCTTGGAAAGACCGCGCGCTTTCAGCAGCTGCGCATGGATGGAATGCTGCTGGGAATTGCCGAACCAGCCCTTTGCCAGATACTTCAAAAACTCAATTTTTGTCATCGTAATAAACCTCCGTTTTCAAATGCTTTCGATCTTGGTTGCGCGCTGTATCATTGTGCGCAACTACAGGTTTTATTCTAACCGAAAACCGGGAAAAATCAATTCAGAAAACAGCTTTAATCTCTCATAACGAGAGAAAAGTGCAAATATCTCTCATTTACAAAAGATATTTTTTCAGCGGTTCGGGGATCGATTGCTCATATATGGTTGCAATTTCCTCTATTGTAGTATCGATCTGTCCCATGATCCACTCGCAGGCAAGACCGACGAGGCCGAAACAATATATTTTCACACACATCTTTTCTTCATGCGTTAACTTCCGATTGCCGTTAACGGAAAGGATATACTTTTCCAGAGACGTGGAATTGATTTCTGCCATATAACGCATGAAATAGTCATGGCCGGACGTGTGCTTCAGTAAGTTTGCCAGATAGTCCTTATTCTCATGATACATCCGCGCGCCGTCGTAAAGCGTTTGCTTCCATAAGTAATTATCCTCGCCCACCCGGTCGACGATCTCTGCGACAGCTCCGGCGTGTTCCCATGCGATCAGATCGTATTTATCCTTAAAATTCCTGTAAAAGGTTGCAGGAGAATACCCGCAGTTGTCCACGATCTCCCGTATTGTGATCTTATCGATGCTTTTTACCGCCGCAAGCTCCTGAAAAGAAGCGGTAAGGATCTCTTTTGCCGTTTTTCGTTTCATGCCGATCACCTGTAAAAACTTTTTAAGGCATACGCTTACCGAAAGGAATATGAATGACGCCCACAATCAACAGAAGGACTGTTCACCTGTCATTATATCTGAAACCGGTTTGTTTTGCAATCATTAAAACAAAATCAACAGACAATTATGCCTATATGACAGGATTTGATACAGCGCCTTTCCCGACGGAAGCTTGACCGCTTTGAAAACGGCTCTCGCTCCCGGAATGGGAAGGGCCGTTTTTTACGGTTGGGAAGCTCACTGGGATCGTGATCGTTTTTTCTGTCTTATATGACAGGCATAACAGTCAGTATTTTTCCTGTTTTCATTTATCTGTATCCTTTGCAGTTCTCTTCGTCAATTCGTATGTGTCGCGTTCAATGTGAAGGTCAAACTCCGTTTTCCCGCCGTCGGGTGAAACAAGCGTTAAAACCGTATCGCCGGCACGCTTAAAGTCGGCGTGCAGCATATAGTCCTCAACGCTCTCCACGTATCTGATCTCAACGTCGCCGTACTTATCGTCTGCAAGAGACACGGAGTAACTGCCGTCAAACGTATATTCTTCTCCGTTCCCCATGATCTCGGTGCTGTAAACGGGAGGATTGCATAAGCATATGACCGTCAGCGCTGCAACGGCGGCGCCGCCGATCGCCGCGCCGACCGCTTTGATCCTTTTATCCTCGAAAATCGCGACCGGATAAACGACCGTGCCGCAGACGCAAAACAGAACGATGAGAATATATTTCGGCATGGAAAACTGGAAATTCGAAAAGTAAAGAAGATACGAATAGCCGGTCAGGGCGATCATCGGTAAAAGGATCAGATACCCCCACCATTTTCCCTTCTTCATCCAATAGCCGACATACCCCATCGGGAAACAAAGCAACGTCCAGATAAACCAGGTCTTATAATGTCCGAACAGCGCCCATCCGAGCCGGCTGAACGGTACCTGTACCAGATAGACGAGCGGCTGGCTGATCAGGAAAAACACAAAACATTTCATCGCCGAATCAAGATTTGACTTGCTGTTCATTATAATGAGGATACCGAACAGAATCCAAACCTCGAACGAAACCGCTATCGCATGGAAGGAAGTGTAGTGCAGCGCCGGTATGAGCGCCATGACGGCGGTAAACACGCCTGCAATAACCGCCGCTGCAATCAGCTTCGGCCAGGTCAGATTGATCCCGCCGAACAGTTTTTTCATTGTTTTTGTCATATCGATCACCTCTTTAAATCTCGATTTTCTGTTTGTTCTGCGATCCGTCTTTACATGATAGCGAACTGTTTTGCCTGTTCATGTTATTTTTATGACATTTTTTTATAAGAAGTGTTAGATAAAGTTAATTTATAAGCTTGTCTGTTTCTTATCTATCTGAAAAATAACGAACTGTCTGTTGTTTATTTTTTCATATGTTATGTATAATAAATAGAGATACTTTTCAAGGGGAAAAGAAAAAAATGGAGAGAAAAATGACAAAAACGGACGAGCCGTTTTGCAACATGATAGAATCCGGCGATTATAACTGCTACGAATTCTATCTGGCCGCCACGGAGAAGTTCGGCGATTACAAGCAGGCCCAGCATATGGATCAGATCATCATGCGAAGCGAGATGATCCGCGATATCGAGGCGCTGGCAGCCTATTTTTCCGAGGAAGTGGGTTTGAAGCGCGGCGACGCGTATACGATCTTCCTGCCGACGAATATTGAGAGCATCGTGGGCTTTTACGCGCTGAACAAGCTGGGCGTGATCGTCAATTTCGTCCATCCGCTGCTGCCCACCGAGGTGCTGTTGGAGACCATCCGGGAATCCCGTTCCCGCGGCATCATGATCCTGGATCTGCTGGCAAAGGACTTTCTGACACATGACAAGGGACGGGACCACGTGGAGGCCGTCAACAGATCGGGGCTGCCGGTGCTGCTGTGCCACTGCTCCGACTATGCATCTCCGATCAAGAAGTTTGCCGCGGCGCGGGCGGAAGCACTTTTAAAACTGCCGGTACGCTTTCAGAACGCCGCCGATTACAAGGACGTAATGCGCCGGTATAACGGGCGCACCGTGCCGGGCGTGGAGCGCAATTACGGCGACGTAGCCGTTTACCTGAACGGCGGCGGCACCACGGGCAAAAGCAAGACCATCAAGCTGACCAACAAGGCCATCAATGAGAACGTCCACAAAATGGGCTATATTGACCACATTGAGGACCCGGGCGAAGAGGGTGAGATCATCATTCTTCCCTTCTTCCACGCGCTGGGGCTGGTGGTCACCATGCACATGACCATGTGCAACGCGGCACGGCTGATTCCGCTGATGCAGTTCGACGCGAAGCTTGTCGTGAAGCTCTATAAAAGAAACCGTATTTCCGGCATCGGCGGCATTCCGAACATGTTCAAAAAGCTGTACCGTACGCCGGGCTTCGACGGCCCGCACCTCGCCAACACCCGCATGATGTTCGTGGGCGGCGACGATCTTTCGCCGAAGTTTTTGGAGGATTTCAACGCCATGCTGGCCGCCAACGGCACCGACGCGCGCCTCAGGCAGGGCTACGGCCTGACGGAGGTGGGCAGCGTCTGCTGCGTCAACACCAACTGGGTGTATAAGGACGGCTCCATCGGCAAACCGCTGGAAGGGCTGCGCATGGAGATCTGGGACGACGACTGCAAGAGAGTGCCCAACGGTGAAGTAGGCGAGATCGTGATCGCCGGCTCCACGCTGATGGAAGGATACCTCACCAAGGACGGGCCGAAGGACGCGGGACTGTATTACGACAAAGAAGGTATCGCGTGGGTTCGCTCCGGCGATCTGGGTTATGTGGACGACGACGGCTTTTTCTATTTTGCAGGCAGAAAAAAACGGCTCATCATCATCTCCGGCTACAACGTCTATCCCGTGGATATCGAAAACCTGATGGACACCCTGCCGTTTATCCGCGAATCCTGCGCGGTGCGCGGCGAAAAGGACGGCAAGCCGCTGGTACGGCTGTATATTTCCCTGAAGGTCAAAGGCGACGAAGAGGAATTCCGGCAGACCGTTATGGAAACCTGTAAAAAGAACCTTTCCAAATTCTCCGTTCCCCGTGAGATCATTTTTATGGACGAGCTGCCCCATACGCCGCTGGAAAAGGTGGACTTTATGGCGCTGGAAAAGCTTGAAACGGCCTCACTTTGATACAATCATTCCGTTTATGCCCCCATAGGTCGCGCGCTCGATCAGCTGCGCGATCTCTCCGGGGGTATTTTTCATGTCGTTTGACGCCCATTTTTTGATCAGCGCGATGCTGCCGTTAATGATATAGGCAAAAAACATTTCCATCTGGTCGTCCGGCAGCGCAACGCCCTCCTTCTGCCAACCCCGGATGATCACGTTTTTACAGAGCGTGATCACGCTTTCAAGAAACGCGACGTCGCCGTTTTCCGAAAGCAGGATCTTGCAGAAGTCCTGCTTTTCGTAAATCATGCGGCAGATCTCGTTGAGCATCTGCGGGATGTCGATATTTTCCTCGGTGAACCGGCTGCTGAGCGAATCGATGATCTGTGCGGAGAACTCCGTTTCGATCTCCTCCAGCACGTCCCGCGCGGCATAGTAATGCGAGTAAAACGTGTTCCGATTGATCTGCGCCTTGCGGCACAGCTCCGTGGGCGTGATCTTATCGATCGGTTTTTCCTTCATCAGCTCCAGCAGGCTTTCTTTTAAAAACATCTTCGTATACAGGACCCGGCGGTCTGTTTTCGCGTTCTGATCTTTTACCATATTTGTACACCCCGTGATTTGTTTTTTGGCTCCATATCGGACAAACGGTTTTTTCTATCTGTTGCTTACCGCTTTCCCCGGCCTTTTTTCGTTTAAAAAAGACAAACAACAGAACAACCGTTATAAATGTTCGGAAAGATAGCGAACTGACCGTTGTTTATCTATCAGTGTTTCCATTATAATAAAACCAAGCTGAAAAGTCAATCTTTGATTTGGAAAAAGCGAACAAGCTCAAAAACACAGACTGATCACGGGCTTCACCGGCCGCATGGCCTTCCGCCTGTATCCCGATTATTGTTAAAGCCCCTCCATCGGCGTCGGGAAGTTTAGCCTCAAACAGCGGAGCATTGTCGGTGATTTATATTTCGATATGATTTATTATCAAAAACCAAGCGGCGCTTTCCGTTTACGGAAAAATCAAACCTTTACTCTGCCCCGTTTGATTCCTGCACAGGTATGATATAATCCGAAACGGCAGACAGATCGGCAGACGCGTTTATCTGAACATAGTAGTGATCCGTCGTCAGCGCTTCCCCTTTATCCAGGAACTTGATGCAAATTGCCGTTGCGGGATCGATCTCCGTGATCCGGTAAATCTCACAGCGAAGCTGTTCCGTGACCGGAACGCTGCCGTCCGCATACTTCCAGCCTGCGGTTACTGTCGCGTCCCCGATTTTCTCTCCGACCTTATCCGGCGTAATCACCTTGCCGGAGATATAGTCGGAATACTCTGAATTATATAAGGAATAATAATATGTCTTTTCAAAAGCCCCTTCCGGTGCTTCTGTAGTTGCTTCAACAACCGGAGAAGTTACGGAGGACGGTTCAGGGCTTTGGGGCTTTTCGGACGGAAGGCGCTCGGTCGCCTGCGGGATAACGCCGGGTTGGGTCAAGGCAGACTGCGTTTCGTTCGGTTCTGTCGGCAGATGGTCCGCTGTTGTCGGATCATTTAAAAAAACGGACGGCGTTTTACCGAACCGGTTTTGAAAGCTTGCCCACCCCGCGGCAAGCACCAATACGGCGCAGCAGACAACCGAGCCTATGATTTTTGTTTTTCTCGCTCTGTTCTTTTTGAAGCTGAGCCGGATAGCGTCTGTATCATCCGCCGCCGAAACAAACTGCTGATCAACACCTGAAACAGCGTCGTAAATATTTTCAGTATTCATGATCGTACCTCCTTCAGGTATTTTTTCAGTTTTTTGCGAACGCGCATCAGGATCGTTCTGACGTAATCTTCTTTGATCCCGTATTTTTCGCCGATCTCAAAGGGTTCTTCCAGGCGGTAATACCGCCGGATGAAAACGCTCCTGTCGCGTTCGTTTAACGTTGCCAAAAATGCATTCAGATCAGCCTTCAAAACATCGGGATCAGGCGAATAGTCTTCGGGGAGTGCGGAAGATAACTCTTCCGAGAGAATGGCGTCGATATCGATCAGTTCATTGAATGGAACAGAGAATAGTTTTGCCAGCGCTTCAAGCATGTTCCGATCAGGGCGGTTTCGTCCCGTTTCCCATTTGGAGACAAGCTCTCTTGATACAAACAGGACGTCCGCAAGCCGGGCTTGCGACAATCCCGCCCCCATTCGCAGCTTTGCTATTTTTTGACCGGTCTGCACGTTATTATCACCTCCGCTGCATCTTCATTATATCCGATGCCGCCGCAATAGGCAAGGGAATGAACGTATCAGGAAAAGCTTGACAAAAACAATACTTCGTGTTATGATGTATTACGCAAAGGGAGGTATTCTATGGATGTTCAGTTGAAACGGGGGATCTTGGACGTATGCGTTTTAGCCGCGATCAAAGACGAAGAATCCTACGGCTACAAGATCATTAAAGATTTGCAGCCTTACGTCCGCTTGTCGGAATCCACGCTGTATACGATCCTCAAGCGCCTGGAAGAAGCAAAAATGCTGACCGTACGCAGCGCGGAACACGGCGGCAGGCTCCGGAAGTATTACCGTATCACGGACGCGGGAAGAAAACGGATCGATGAATTCAAGGACGAATGGGAAGCCATTATGGCGATCTATCGGTTTATCACAAAGGAGGATGGATGATATGACAAAACGGGAATTTTTGTCCCGGTTAAACGAAGGGCTGTCCGGCCTGCCGCAGGAAGACGCAGCGGGACGCTTGGCGTTTTACGGCGAAATGATCGACGACAGAATGGAAGAAGGTCTGTCGGAGGAAGACGCGGTAGCCGAAATCGGTCCGGCGGAAAAAATCGTTGCACAGATCACGAAAGAAACGCCCCTTACGACGCCGGCAAAAGAAAGGCCCCGTTCAAAACGGCGCTTGCGTGTTTGGGAGATCGTCCTGCTGGCGCTTGGCTCTCCCTTATGGCTTTCCCTCCTGCTTGCCGCGCTTGCCGTCGTCCTGACCGTTTACCTCGTGATCTGGGTCGTGATCCTATCCTTGTGGATCGTTGACCTGTCGCTGCTTGCCGGCTTTTTCGGCGGCGCTGCTGCAGGCGTTCTGTTCCTCACCGGCAGCGGCGGATTGTCGGGGCTGTCGTTATGCGGCGCGGGGCTGGCTTTTGCAGGGTTATCCGTATTTCTGTTTTTCGGATGCAAAGCGTCGACAAAGGGCGCCGCGGTCCTGACAAAAAGGATCGCGCTGCAAATCAAATCACTGTTCACGGGAAGGAGAACACAAAATGAAACGGGCAACTAAAATCTGGCTGTTCGCAGCCGCAATTCTGATCGTCGCCGGCAGCGCGGTCTTCTGCGGGTCGATGCTGAAAACCGGATGGGACTTTTCCGCCTTCGGCAGCCCGTATTATGAGACCGATACTGCTGCCATAGATGAAGATTTTAACAGCATTACCATTTCCGGCAGCACGGAAGACATAGCTTTTCTTCCGGCGGGAAACGGAAAGTGCAGCGTCGTCTTTTATGAAGCGGAGAAAGAAGAACATACGGCGACCGTCGAAAACGGAACGCTTTCCATCGGGCGGATCGATACGAGAGAATGGTATGAAAAGATCACGTTTTTCTCTTTTGACACGCCGAAAATCACGGTTTACCTGCCGCAGACCGCCTATGATACGCTTTCTGTAACAGGCGACACAGGCGATGTTTCGCTCCCGAAAGATTTTTCGTTTGCAAGTATTGATATTTCCGTCAATACCGGAGACGTTCGCTGTGATGCGTCTGCTTCGGGCCTGCTCCGGATCGCGACGGACACCGGCGATATCTGCTGTGAGGAACTGTCTGCCGGAGAGCTGAAGCTCTCCGTTTCAACAGGCGGAATAAACATACGCGACGTTGATTGCGCGGGGAACGCGGAAGTGAACGTGAGCACGGGAAAATCGATTTTAACGGAAGTTTCCTGTAACAGCTTTGCTTCAAACGGAAGCACGGGCGATATCACGCTGGAGCAAGTGACCGCATCTCAAACCGTTACGATAAAACGAAGCACGGGCGACGTTGTTTTCAAGAAATGTGACGCTTCTGAACTGCTTATTGAAACCGGCACCGGCGACGTAACGGGCTCTCTGCTTACAAAAAAGATTTTTATCGCGCAAAGCGATACGGGCCGCGTAGATGTGCCCGATACAACAACCGGCGGCAAATGCAAAATAACTACGGATACGGGAAGCATTCTCATCACGCTTTCCGAATAAAATGCACGATAAAGCCGCGACAACCCTTTGGAAGTCGCGGCTTTTATCGTACCGTTTTTTTGAGGATGCGTTTTTACGAATCGTAGAATACCCTGCCGTCGTCCGTTATAAGCCGGTCCGCTTTCGGATACGTAAAAATTTCGGGCTTGCCGGCGTTTTTCTCAAGGTAAGCAACAAATTCGGCAGCATACCATTTTGCCATTTCCAGATCATGCATCAAATAATGTCCGCAGTTTTCCGGCGCGGCGCCGGGGACCTCCTTTGCGTCGTTCACCGACCTGAAGGCACGCAAAATCAGATCATATATCTCACGGGGCGAACGATTTCCCTTCAAAATAAGATAAAATCCCGTCAGACAGCCCATCGGGCCCCAGTAGATGATCTCGTTTTTCCAAACGGGATCGTTGCGCAGCGTTGTGGCGATCAAATGCTCCAGCGAGTGCATTGCAGCCACGTCGATGACCGGCTCTTTGTTCGGTCTTTTCAGCCTTATATCGTACGTTGTGACGGTCCCGTCACCGAGCTTATCTTCACGGCTGATAAAAATACCGGGGATTATCAGCGTATGATCCACCGAAAAGCTTTGTATCAATTCCATATTCCCACTACCTTTCTATGATCGGTCTTAATTTATTTCCTCAGAACAGGAAGACAAAAGCAGCAGAACCGCACAAATCAGGGACAGGATTCCAATCGTCTTTTTTATCATGATAATCTCCCAATCGGCGCCCTGCAGCTTTACAAATGACAGTATACCAAACTTCACCCGGTTTGTAAAGGGCGCCCAACAGAAAAAGGATCTTCTTGACAACCCGGCAGGCTCTCCATATAATAAAAATGTATTTGTAAAAAAGAGGTGTACGGTTTTGAACAGCCCGAAATTTTCCGTGAACGCGCTGCTGATCGTCGTGACGGTTTTTGCCGTTATTACGTTGTTTGTAACAGTGGGCATTGTTAACATGCGAAACCCGTTTCCCGTAAACGAATATTATCCCATTGAAGACACGCCTTACGCAGTGCGCTATTCCACATACCGCCCGAACGGCATTTACAAAGGCCCCGAAAACACGTGCACGCTCGTGCTGGAGGGAAGCTTCGGCACGGATTGGGGGATCGCAAAATCAGGCGATACGCTGTTTGCAAACGAATATACCACGACCGACCTTGGCCTTGTGCTCTGCGATCTCGTCAAAATAGACCTGATCAGCTTCGAAAAAGAAGTTCTGATGGAAGATACGATCCTGCGCGGCACGTGCAGCTCCGGCGAGCCGGTCTGCGTAAGCGGGTTTTTGATGCCGTCCGACGCGCCGCAGACAAACCCGCTGTGCGCCCTTTACAGCATGACGCACGCAGAGCTGGACCCGCGGCAGCAGGAGGCGGAGGTAAAATATCTGGACCCGCAGACCGGCGCGGTGCTTTACAGCGAGCGCACGCCCGACGCGCTTTCGGATGATTTTGACGCGCTTTATCTTGCGCGTACGCTCCGGGAGGTACGCAAATGAAATTCGGACTCAATCCCGGCAAAAAAATGACAGGCGCCGAGTTGAGCGTGGTCGTTTTCCAGGCCGCGTCGCTTTTGCCGGCGATCTATATCCTTGTGGCGTCGGGCCTGATGGCGCTGTTCACAAAAAAAGGACTCCCGGGATTTCTGTGCTCGCTCGGCTTCTCCGCCATTCCGCGTCTGGAAGCGCTTGGGCTTTCCGCGCTGTATCGCGCGACGGCAAGCGAAACCGCCGTCTGCCTCGGGCTTTTGCTTGCGGCGCTGGACGTCGGGATCACCGCGAAAAAACTGCTGCGGGCAAAAGAAAAAACCGCCTTCGCCGCGCGCATCGTCTACGCCTGCCTGCTTGGGGCGGACCTGCTTTTCAGGCTTCTGCCGTTTTCTTTCAACCGTTCGTTCGGCTTTGCAGCCGCGGCCTGCGGTTTTGCGCTGCGTTTACTCTGCCTTGCGCTTGTCACGGCGGACCTTGCGGTTTACAAAAAAAATCATAAAAAAACGGAAAGGATAACAAAAACATGAAAAAAGAGTATTGCGGTCTGCCCATGCGTTTTGCCCATACGGGCGTAACGCAGTTTGCGCCGGAAAACACGCCTGAGGCCTTCCAAAAGGCGGCGGAACTGGGTTTTGAGGGCATTGAGCTGGATATCAATATCTCCGGCGACGGCGAGATCATCATAACCCACAACTCTGACCTGGGGTATATGACCTTTGAGCAGCACACCGAAAAGCTGAAGGATCTGACGGCGGAACAGATCAAACAGATCGATATTCCGTTCCGCAATGCATTGAAATTCAAATATCCGCCGATTCCCTGGACGGAGCATGCGGGCGGCCGGCGCTGTCCGACGCCGGAGGAGCATCCCGAAAGCCGCGTTACGCACCTGATCACCTTTCCGGAATTTGACGCGTGGCTTTCCACCGTGGATCACGAACTGACCGTGGAAGTGGAATTCAAGGACGTGGGCATGTGTCCCCGCATGGATGAGATCCTTGCTTCCTCCCCCAACGTATCGCGTTATATTTTCTTTTCCGGCAACCGGGCGGTATTGGAGGAAATGCAGGCGCATTACCGTGAGAAGGGAAAACCAAAGGGACTGCGTCTCGGCGCGAATATCCGTTTTTTAACAGAGGAGACCATGGCGTTCGTCCGCCGTTCCGATCTGTATGAAGTGGGACTCAACGACGCTTCGTTTACAAAAGCAGACGTGGACATGCTGACGGCAATGGGGATCAAAGTTTTTTCCAATCTGGGCGATTACCCGGCTTGGTGGGCCCAGCTCGGCCCGATGGGCGTAACGGCCTTCAAAACAAACTACCCGGACGCATACACGGAATGGTGGCAGAGCACGCAGAAATAAACCGGACAAAAAGAAGGGGCTGTTGCATTTAGATGCAAAAACCCCTTCGTTTTTCTTTTCTTTTTGGTCTGTGCCAAACACAACAGCCCCTTATGATTTGCAAAAACGGCGGTTTGTTATTCGCCCGCCGGTTGTTCCGCCGCCGGAACGGGTTCCCCCGCAACATCCTCCATCGTAACGGCGTAGATCTCCTCCTGCGTTGCGCCGGCAAGCGCAAGCTGCTCCCGCTTTTCCAGCACCCGGATGACCTTTTCGTGCTTTTCGTCCGTATAATCCCAGAAAAACAGATACGGCAATGCGCACAGGATATGTCCCACAAGGTCGAACGAAACGCCGATAACGATACATAGGTTCCTGATGTCGTCCGAGAACAGAATATCGTAATCAAAGCTGTAGCCGACCTTGTAATACAAAATCGGGATAATCAAGCTGATCAGCGCGGAAATGGGATTCATGAACCAGTTCACCACGCCGCCGTAGCCTTCCAGCCGTTCGCCGGACAGATACATCTGATAGTCGTTGATCCGGTGGTCCATATCGCTCTGCGCCAGACCGATGGCGCTGTTGAGCGCGTCGCAGATCAGAATGCTGATCAGCATGATAAGACCGCCGGTAAAATAATTATTTTTGAAAACCGTACACGCGACGATAAAGCCGGCGCTCTCCGCCGCCATCACCGAGCGCTTAAACACGATCATGGATTTATAACTGAACCGCTTGCGGATCCACGGCGCAAGAAACGCGCCGGGATTGCCCACAAATTTGATCAGATTTTTGACCAGCACCATCACAAGTCCCTGCTCGCGCCACGTAAAGATCAAAATCATATCCTGGATCCCCACGCTGCCGTTTCCCAAGGCGTCGATCATTCCGGAAACCGCGCCGATCCAGCGGTATTTGTTTTTCATTACGCCGTCGATGCCGTCCCAGAACGGAATATATTTTTTCTTTTCCACCGGCGGCTGCGGGATCCTTTCCTGAATGGAACCGAGGCCCTTGAACATGATGACCGTACAAAACATGATCATCACGGGAACGATGTAACGGAAGGTGTTGACGTTGGTCAGGCCGCCCGTATACGCGGCAATGATCGGAAACGCGGTATCCACCAGCAGAGAATTGAGCAGGTGGCTGAGCTTTTCGGGATAAGCGCGAACCAGCATCCTCTCGTGTGCGTTAGGCGAAATCGTGGCAGAGATACTCAGCGCCGACCCCGTATAACCGAAAATATCCTTTAAGCTGAACAAAAGATACAGCTGCCAGACCCGCTCCGTGAGCGGATTGTTGTAAAGCGGCAGCCAGCAGATGAGGATGTAAAGGAGCATGCAGGGCAGCACGTTCGTATAGGCGAACAGCTTATACCGCCCCAGCTTTTTCAGCCAGCGTTTACGGATAAAGATGTTTCTGAGTCCGCCCCAGCCGACGCACACCCAGTGCGCTGCGAATATTTTAAGCGAAGCGCGCAGGTTCAAGCCGGGCAGCGAATCGAAATAATCAACGACAGCCGCCGGAAACGGGATGATGCTTGCAAAATCGAAAACAAGGAACGTAATGCCGAGCACGACGAACACGGTGTAAATGATATTGAACGTCCGCTCCGTTTTTCTGGGCAGAAATCCGAGATTGTCGTTGATGATCATATTCAGGATACCCCAGAAGTATCCCTGCACCATAAAAAACGTACCGATAATGGAGAACGTGAGCACCGGGATCTGATAGTAGAACACGATCAGCCAGCAGCCGGTGCCGAAGGAAAGATAATTCATCGCGCGCTGCAGGGCATAGTCGCCGCCGCCCCCGATAAACACGGAGAGGTATTCCTTGTACGGGACGTACTTGCCCGGCGCCGGTTTGGACCAGTGCGCGGTAAACTCACCGAAGAAATCCCTGATCTTGCCGCCGACCGATTTCTTTTCAGCCATTGTCCGCGTCCTCCTTTTCATCGTTTTCATCGTACTCGCCGTTGACGTAAGCCCTGTGGATCGCCTCTTTTTCGGCCTTCTGCCGCTTGAGCCGTTCCCTGCTCTTCTTTGTCATCATAAAATCTTCCTTAAAGAGATTGCGGATGACCTCCAGACCGACGATGACGACGCTGGGCACAAAAATACAGACGATGAGAATGGTCACGGCGGTTTTGTTCATGCCGAGAGCGGTCTGATTTTCCTGCGGCGCTTCCCCGTCCTGCGCCGGGGGCGCCTCCTCCGCCAGCCGTTCGGCGTTATAGGCGTCCCGGTCGGCAAGCGTCGCATTGAACACGGCGTCCTTCGCCTTTATACTGTTTTCGGATTTCGGCATCCACCGGCCGCCGAGCGAGATCTCGTCTTCGCCGCAGCCGACAAAGAACTGTTCCAGATTGTCGCATTTGTAAAAACAGTGGTGATCGATAGATTGAACGCCGCCGGGAATAAAAAACGCGTATTTCATGCTTGTGCAATAGCTGAACACGTCGCTGCCCAGCGTCTCCACGCTCTCGGGCAGGTCAACAAGCCGCAGCGCGCCGCATTTGAAAAAAGCCATATTGCCAAGCTCTCTCAGCGTATCCGGCAAAATGATCTCCTCCAGCGCGTCGCACTTATAAAAGCTGTTCCGCGCCAGCCGTTCCACGCCCGCGGGCACCGTGTAAGACACGGTACGCGCACCGTTTGTCTCATGCGCCACGGGAAAAAGAACCAGCGTCTTCATATCCTTCGTATACAGCACGCCGTCTACGTCGGTATAGTTCGGATTGTTTTGATCCACATAGATCGCCTTCAGGTTTTTGCAATATACAAAGGCGCATTCGGCAATTTCCGTCACGTGCGGCCCCACGGTGATCGTCTCAAGATACTCGTCGTTCTGCACGGTATAGCGCTTAACGGCCGAAATAAAACGGCTTTCGTCCGGCTGCCAGACGGTCCCGTCCGCCGTTTTCACCTTGACCATGGGGTGTTCGATCGCCAGATCGGTAATATTCGCGTTGCCGTTGTAGCCGCTGAATGTGATTGCGCCGTTTTTCCTGTCCTCGCCGTACTCATACGTCGGACGCACCAGTACGCCCAGCGAGATCACCATCGAAGTGACAATGGCAATGATCAGGAGCGCAGAAAACAGGATTTTTCGTTTCGTACTCATAGAGGTCCCCTCTTTTTTTATTCCGTTCAGCCCCTGCGGCATTTCACCGTTTTGATCTCAAACGGTCGGAATGTCAGACGGACCGCGCCGTCTGCAAGCGGAAGCAAAGCCTGCCCGTCCTCAAGAAGATTTGCCAAAACAGCCTCCGCAACGGGCGGACCGAAACGGACGCACGCAGTCGTTTTGGTCCCCTCGCACTCGTACAGACGAAGCACAAAAGCGTCGCTGCCGTCCTCGGCGGGCTTTACCGCCTCCGCAATGATATTCGGCGCGTCGATCTCCGCAAAGGGCGCCGTTTCGGCTTTTCCCGCGACGGCGAAATACGGGATATTCAGCTCATAAGCGGGATGCACGACGGCCTGCGCGGAAAATGCGCCTGTGTGCGGCAGCAGAGAATATGTCATCTCATGGTCGCCGCAGTCGCCGGTGCCGTCCGGATGCGTGCCGCCGCGGTGCAGCGACAAGCGCAGATCGCAGCCCGCCACGGTAACGCCGTATTTACAGTCATTAAGAAGCGCTGCCCCGAAGCCCGGCTCGCTGATATCGGTATAGTTGCGGTTGCAGACCTCAAATTTAGCAAGCTCAAGGCTGTTGTTCTGCGTTGTCGGCCGCTCGATGCAGCCGAACTGGATCTCACTTCTTGCGCGGGTCGCGGCGACGTCGAGATCAAAGCCTGCCTTCAGCAGCCTGTGCGGACTGTTCCAGTGTACAAGCGTATGGAAATCAACGCGCGGGCTGTCTGCGTAACAGACCATATCCTGTGTAATAACGGTATCGTTTTCCAGCGAAAAAACGCTGCGCAGGCGGATCTCCACCGCGCCGTCCGTGACCACCGTCCTGCCGCGGAAACCGGATACGGGAGAGAGGTTATCCACCACGTCCTTATCCACGTCCCAGTTGTCGTAATACAGCGGGACGTCCTCCCCGAACAGAAAAACGTTCAGCGGCGCGCCGCCTGCTTTGCGCAGTTCGCGGCCGGAGCCCAGATCGATAAAGGACGAAATATAACCGTTCCCGTCAAACGTGATTTCGGCAAAGGGCGTTTTCAGCGTCGTTCCGTCATAAGCAAATACGGACGGAGCCCTTACCGGCGCGTCCGCGAGCGAGACGTACGCGCTCCCGAAGCCCGGAACGGCAGCGCCGCCGACTGCAAGCAGCTCCCTGCCGCAAACGTCGGTATACCGCTGAGAGGGATAATCGCGCGCAAAACGCGCGGTTTCCAAAACGGCAACGTCGCTGCGCATAAAACAAAGCGTATTGAACAACGTGAACCCGTCGGCGCCGTCCGTCAGTCCGGCCGCGTAGGCCGCGGCGGCTTCTTTGTAGTTGCGGAGCAGCGCGTCAAGCTCCGTATGATAAACGTCATAAACCGGTTTGATCGAGGTGCCGGGCAGGATATCGTGGAACTGGTTTTTCAGCAGCGTTTTCAGCCATTCGTCACTCTTTTCATGGCGCTTTTCACCGCTGAGCACGTTAAAATATTCAAAATCGCGCAGCGCATATTCCGCTTTGCGGTTTTTGCGCTTGACCTCGTGCATCTGCGTCAGCGTGCCGCGGTGCAGCTCCAAATACAATTCGTCGTGGTAAACGGGAAGATCCGCCCTGCGCAATTCCAGCTCCTTCATGAATTCGCTCGCCGTCATCGGTACGACCTCCGGCATTCCCTCCGTGTTTGAAGCGCGCAGGGACGTTTCGATCATCCCGGGGGTCGGTCCGCCGCCGCCGTCGCCGAAGCCGTAGGCAAGAAAACGCAGATCGGCGGCGTCCTTTTGCTGCAGATCGCGTACGCAGGCGGAACAGTCGTTCACGTCCGGCCAGCAGTGGGTGCGGTTGAAATGCGTAAGCACCTCGCTGCCGTCGATCCCCTTCCATACAAAGCTTTCAAACGGGAAGCGATTCAGCTCGTTCCAGCCGATCTTGGTGGTATAGAAATACTTCACCTCGCTTCCCAGCATGATCTGCGGGATATTGGCGTTGTAGCCGAAGGTGTCCGGCAGCCAGAAGCTGTCCGCGGTATAACCGAAATTTTCACGGGTAAACTGCTGCCCTTTCAAAAACTGCCGCGCCATCAGCTCGCCGGAGGTGATATTGCAGTCGCATTCGACGTACACGCCCCCGTTCGGTTCATAGCGTCCTTCTGCGACGCGCCGTTTCATTTCGGCAAAAATCGAGGGATAATATTTTTTCATCCACTCGCCGTGCAAGGCGGAAGACTGCAGAAAACGGTAGGAGGGATATTGCTCCATTAAATGCAGCGCGTTTGCGTAGGTCCGCGCGCACTTGCGGACCGTCTCCGCCACCGGCCAAAGCCAGGCGGTATCCATATGGGAGTGGCCGATGATCCCCACCCTGCCGAAAATACGCGCGTTGCCGCCCGAGAAAAACGGCCGGGAGATCTGCAGCGCTGCGCGGACGCCCACGGTAACTTTTTCGTCGGAAACGTCCTTCGGGAAAAGCGGCAGAACTTCGTTGATGCGCATCAGCGCGTTCTGCGCCCGTGCGGAAGCGAAGTTGTCGTCCGGCAGGCGTTTTGCCGCGGAAAGCAGCTCGCGGATATCAAAAATCAACGTGAAGATCTCGTCGCTGCGCGTACAGATATCCACCCCGTTGAAAACATGGTCGAAGCCCTGCGTCGGATCGGGACAAAAATAATCGTCGTACGGATCGGTATTCGGATCGTAGTGCCCCGCGTAGCACTCGAATGCAAGGTGCAGCGTATCCCCCGCGGACGCCTTGCCGAGATACTGACAGGCGTGTGAGCCGCCGATAAAGTCTTTGTTTTTGCTGTTGATGAGCCCCTTGGGAACGCCGTTCAGGAAAAACAGCTGCTCCGTGCCGCCGCAGCCGGAAACGGCATAAAGCGCTTTGCCGTCCAGCTCCGGCGGGACCGTAAACGTTCCCTTGAGCCACATATTCTGCCATTCGCCGCCCCAAACGGCGCCGGGAGCGATCGGCGCAAAGCCGCTGTCGGGGACGTCGCGCAGATGCTCTGCGGTAAAAAGCGCCTGCGTATCCCGTAATTCGCCGACCTTTGTGTAAATCAGCTTTTCATAAATACCGAGCGCTGCGTTCAGCTTGTTGAATACCCTGTTTTTCAGGTTCTCGTTATACATATCGCGTCTCCCGTCATTTTTTTTAATACGTTTATTTTTTAAAGGCCGATTTCGACCGCATCATCTGCCGAGCAGCACGCGCTCGACCCGCAAAGCGATCGACGCAGTGGTGTAGTTGTCAAAATCAATGGCTCTGTGGGCGAACTCCGCGTGGGGATCCAGCGTGCGGTTGAAAATCACGCAGTCGTCGTTTTCTCTGTGCTCATCAAATTCGCCGGTGCTTGCCCAGTAGCAATCCGCGACGGAGCGGATCTGCATCAGATCCGAGGAGGACGGCTTCCCGATAAAGGTCACGGTTAAATCGTATCTGGATCCGCCGTTCACGTAGGAGGTGCTGTACGTGGTTTCGGCTCCCTCCGTCAAATCGATAACAAACGTGCCGGTATTCGTAAATTCGATCAGCTCTCTGTCATTGTTGTCGTAGCAGATCGGCGTAACCTCGATTTTCAGAGGCTTCGCCTCGGCAAGGTGCGGATAAAGCGCGACGATATCGTCTACGCCGAAATACTCGTAGGGATCCACCCATTTTTCCTCTCCGGCCGGTTCGGCGGTCTCCTCCTCATCCGTTACGGTCTCCCGGTCGCCTTGCGCCGCGATTTCGATCAGAGATTCCTCCAGCTTTGCAATAAAGCTGTCCGCGTCAAAACCGCCGGCGGGCGTGACGGCCGGATTGTTCTCCACGATTTTTTGCGCGATATCGCCGGGAATGTTGCCGTCCGGTTTGGTTTCTTCCGTGCTTTCAAACGCGTTTTCAACTGTTTTTTCGTCGATACCGGCTTCTTTCAGCACCTCTTTCACCTTGTCGGTCGCTTCTTTTTCCGTTCCCGTCAAGGTGTCTATGAGCGTAAACTCCACGCCCTTTTCGGTTTTTGTAAACGTACCGGAAAGAATGGAGCCGTCGTTAACGTAATCGTTGACGGAGGTCGTGACGTAGGAAAGAACGCCGAACGAGTTCTCACCCAGATCGTTCATTTCTTTCGGCGTTAAAGATTTATAGCCGCTGTCAAGGATCTTCTTTCCTGTTGAGCCGATATCCTTTAAGGAAAGACCGAGTCCCATGATGGAGAAAATCTGGCCGATGGGCGCGAACTGCGCCTCGGTTTTATCGCAGGCAATGGATATTTCGTTCTCTTCGCCGTTGTTGTAAATGATGGAACCGGCGGAACCGACTTCCAGTACGGTGTTGATGCCGGAACAGACCACGCCGCCGGTTTTGACTACTGCACCGAGCGTTCCCGCCGCCGGCACGGCGGCGACGGCGATCACAAGCCCCGCCGCGGTACCTGCGGCTTTTAAGCCCGTCGCAACCTGAACGGCCGTGTTCGCCTTATCCGCGATCGCGGTATATTCCGCGCCCTCCAGTACCGCCAGCGCCTGCTTTAACTGCGCGTAGGCATGTTTTGCGTCCGTACCCAACTGGCCTGCCAGCGTCCGGATCCCCTTGCCTGCCGGCGCTTTATCATATGCGTCAACGATATCCTGCGCCCATTTTGTCGCAGCGGAATCCGCCGCGGCAAACGCCGTAAGACCAAAGGAACGGGGCCTGATACAAAGCGGCGTCATGACCGGTTTTTCGTCGTCCGCTGTTTTTTCCCATACGTCCGTTGCCTTTATCAGCGCGTCGGAGAGCTTGTCGACGTTTTCAAACGTTGCAATGGCGTTGTTCAGCATTTCGGTAAATCGGGCAATACCGGCTTCATCCATATTTTCCGTGTCGCAGTCCAGGATCAGATCCAGATAGGCCCTTGCAGTCAGATATGAATTTACGGCAAGCGCCGCCGTTACGTTGACAGCCTGCTCCGCATCAGTCGCGGCGGGCAGCGTTACCCTGACTTTGTTAATACCTTCGGTTTTCCGGCCGCATCCCGCAAAAACGGAGAAAAACAATACACAAACCAGCAGAATAGAAAGAACATGTTTTGCTTTTTTCATGATCGATTGACTCCTTTTTTTTATTTGAATGAATCTCTTTTATTGTTTGTATCCGGATACGGATACGGACTCCGAGTACCCGTCGCCGCTCGCGCGAAGCGTTAAGTGCAGCAGGACGCCGTCGTTTTCTGCCGTAAATGTGGCGGTACCCGTTGTCAGCGCGCCAAACGTCATAGATGCGGTGCCGGTTTCCGGATCAAAGGCGGCGTCGGTATCAAGCGTTCCGGCTTCCGCCGTAACGCTGAAATGCAGCATGTTTTCGCCGGCCGCGGTGACTGTTACCGTTGAAGAGAAATCCTTTTGCTGCGTTCCGTTTTCAAAGTGGACGTTCTCGCCGGTCAGATTGGCCACGCCGGTCAGTTCATAGGTGCCCGCTAAACTTTCAACGAAAAAACCTGCTTCGGTTTCTTCTTCCGTTTCAGTTTCCTCCTCGGTTTCTTCCTCGGTTTCGGAAACGTCTTTCATTGCGGCAATCTCATAGAGGACGGCCCGGAGATTGTCCAGATACGCCTGAATGTCAAAATCGTCCTCACCGGTCAGTTCGGTTTTCTGCCTGATCATCTCATCGCCGATCTCTGAAGGAATACCGTCGTCTGCGGGAGGCGTCTCCTCTTCGGGAGGATTGGTGACGGGGGTGGGAGGTTGGGTCACAGACGCTTCGGTAGAGTCGTCCGCGGGCATAGCCGTGGGCGTTTCGGTAACCGGCGCTTCTGCCGTGGGCGTTTCGGCCTCTGATGCGGGAGCAGGCGTTTCGGTCGCCTGTGCAACAACATTTGCGGCAGCGTAAGCGGCAGAGATCTGATCGATCGCTTTCTGCAGCTTCTCAAGATCGCTGTCGTTTTTCAGAAATTTATCCATTTCCTCGTCGCTCCAGCCGAGCGTCGTCTGGAAAAGCTTGAAATCGATACCGCCGTCCTCGTTTTTCTTAAAAGTTCCGGATAAAATCGAACCGTCGTTTACGTAATCGTTAATGGACGTGGCGACGTAGGAAATTACACCGAACGCGTTTTCACCCAGGTCGTTCATTTCCTTGGGCGTCAGGGATTTATAACCGCCGTCCAGGATCTTTTTGCCCGTTTCGCCGATATCCTTCAGCCCGAGACCGAGTCCCATAAGGGAGAACACCTGCCCGATCGGCGCGAACTGCGCTTCGGTTTTATCGCAGGCGAGGGAAAATTCGTTCTCTTCGCCGTTGTTGTAAATAATGGAGCCTGCGGAGCCGACTTCCAATACGGTGTTGATACCGGAGCAGACGATACCGCCCGTTTGCGCGATCGCGCCGATCGTTGTCGTCGCGGGGGCGGCAGCAACCGCGATCACAAGGCCTGCCGCGGTACCTGCGGCCTTTAAGCCCGTTGCGACCTGAACGGCTGTATTCGCCTTATCGGCGATGGCGGTATATTCCGCGCCATCCAGTACGGCAAGCGCCTGCTTTAACTGCGCGTAGGCATGTTTTGCGTCCGTGCCCATCTGCTCTGCAAGGGTACGTATTCCCTTTCCGGCAGGCGCTTTATCGTACGCATCAACAATATCCTGCGCCCATTTTTTTGCACCGTCGTCATCGGCGGAAACGGTCAAATCCAATCCGAGACCGGAAATTTTGCCCCGTTCGACAACAAGAGAAGCTTTTTCGGCATAGGCCGTTTTTTCAAATACGTCAACGGCCTCTTCCAGACCGGCAGACAGCTTTTCGACTGCCTCAAAGGTTGTGATCGCGTTTTGGAGCGTGCCGACGAATTCTTTTGCCTGCGCTTCATCCATGGCAGCCGTGTCGAACCCGATAAAACGGTCAAGGTAGGCGCGCGCAGCCAGATAGTAACGGATCGAAAGCGACGCCGTAACGTTTACGGCCTGCTCCGCCTGCGTCGCAGCGGGAAGCGTGCCCGCCGCCTTGGTAAAACCGTTCTTTTTCGAGCAGCCGGCAAACGCCGCCGCGATCATGACCGCAGCCAGCAATACGGCTGCCGGTTTTTTTATTCTTTTCATTATTTCTTTCCTTTCCTGTTTTCTTTTTTTATATTATCATATCGGAACGACCAATGCAACAAAAAAAACTGCGGTGTTTATGCGCATAAAATATTCTTTTTACTTGTCTGCGCAGCCGAGATATGTTATGATGGTTTCGGATATCGGCGTTTTTATCATAATAAAAGCAAAAACGGAAAGAACGGAAACGGCTATGCATCCACGTCAAATCGTTAACATTGTAAACTTTATCCGCGGCGTCGAGCCGCGCGGGCCGGTCGATCTTGTCCGGCCTGTCCG
>JAFSXY010000111.1 GCA_017443805.1 Clostridia bacterium
CCGTTAAACGGTCGTCGTCATACGCATAGGTGATATCATAACTCGGCATGCTGACTTTTTTGATCTGCCCCATCGCGGTATAGGTATAGCTTGTGGTATTGCCGCAGGGGTCTGTCACGGACTGCAGCAATCCGCTTGTTGTGTTGTAGGTGTACGTTGTGGTCTGATTGTTGGTATTGGTGCTTGACGAGACAAAATTATTGTTGTTGGTGTACGCCGTGGACGACTCCAGACGTAATACGGAGGACAGGTTTGACGGAATCTGCACAAAATACCACTTTTGTGAACGGTAAGAGGTATTGTTGGTTTTCTGTTTGACCGCTCCGTTGTTTTCTACTGTGTCGGGCCTGTTCGGCCGGCCGTCCACGGAGGAAGCATAGCTGCTGACGGCGGTATGCACATAAAAGATCCCCGCCGTGTTATATGCGGTAAGCTTGACCTTTTGATTGTTTGAGGAAGTCGAATAGGTCGCAAGTTTGATCTCTGCGTTATCGGCGGCGCTGACAACGTGCAGCGCCAACGCAGTGCCTTGAAGAACAAAACGGTATTCTCCGTTGTCGTTCACCTTTTTTGCCACCCATTGCTGGTTTTGCGCACCCGAAAGGGGCTGGTTGACGACCGCTTGTCCCGACGCCGTGGACTGTACGCCCAGTGCCTTACCTGTTTCAGCGTTGACAATACAATATACGGCGTTATCGGCAACGGTTGCCGCCACTGTTCCGGCCGCATAGGCTGCATTCGTGATCAGTCCCTGCTCATTTGTATAGCTGTAATAGCCGCCGTCCGTTGTGAACGCGGCTTTCGGCGTCTGATTTTCTTCGTCATAAGAGATAACGGTCGATTCTCCAACCGACTTCGCACTGATCGAAAGATTGTCGCCCACAAAGCCGTAGGCGTCCGTGCTGCCCGAAAGGTTGCGGACCGCGGTCAGATTGCCCGAGGAATCATATGTATAGGTTTCGCCGTGCTCCTCCGCGAGACAGTAAAGACCGGTCGTTTTTACCGTGTTGACGTTATAATCGCAGACAATGCTGAGCGTAACGCTTGCAAACGCCTGATTGGACTTGACCGGGAACGATATGAACTGCCAGTCGTTTACATTGGCGTTATAGGTTTTATTTGCCGTTTGCAGCGTTGTGCCGCTGCTGTTCTTAAATTCAATACGCAGCTGCAGGCACGGCAGCTTTGACGTTCCGCTTGCCGCCGCTTTATCGTTCAGTGAAACAGACGCCGCCTTGATCCAGCCGCCGACGCTGAAGGCCTGACCAGAAGCGCCCTTATACTGGAAGCTCTGTGAAAGCCGCGCCGTTCCCGAAGATGAAGGCGTAAAGCTTGCCTGTTTTGCAAAGCCGGGCAGCAGGTTTGTATCCACATTTTCGGTTGTTGCCGTTGCGCCGGTAGCGGTCCAGCCGGAGGTGCCGGAATAAAATTCGGGGTTCTGTAAGAGGTTGAACGAGGACATGCCCGCTCCTTTTTCCAGCTGGATATCATCGATCCATACCGTGCCTGTAACGGATGTTTCAAGCCCGAAAAGCAGCTGGACGGTCTGATTTGCGGCAAGTTCAAACGTCACAGTCCGTCTTGACCATGCCCCGGCGCCGGTCGTAGAAATATTTGCGGGTTTATAGGTCGCAACGACCGCCCCGTTTTCTTTGATCTGCACAAACAAAACGGGCGTTGCCGCGCTGAGGGTTCCGCCATCGGTCGATACGTGCGCCGAAAGCGTATAATAACCCGCCGAAAGTCCGCTTTTTATCTGTTTTGCGTAAACGTATCCCGAATCGGTTGAGGCTTTCGTTGCCTTGATCGAGCCGTTTGCGTAACGCCCTTTTGTGCTGTCAAAAGAAACGTTCCCGACGTCCGATGACACGCCCTTTACAGCTTCATAGCCGCTTAAACTCCCTGTGACGCTTGGATTTGTGATAAAATTTTTAACAGACGCCTGCGTGCGTGAGGACGCGGTGATCTTATTTGACGAAGCGTTTGTGGAATTGCCGTTGTTGAATACCATAGAGATCGCCTCGCCGGAATCCAGACTGACGACTCCCGTATTATGTCCGTAGGTGTCAAACTGGTATGTGTAGGTTTTTCCGAATTGATCGGTGACCGCAGTGGCGTTTTTCTTATAGGTAAAGCTGCAGCTTGCACCGGTCAGCGAGCCGCCTGTGTTGTTCAGCGAAACAACTCTTGCGATCGTTGAGGAATCATAGCCGATATTGGCCGCAATGCCGTCCGGCGCGGTAACCGTTGTCAGTCTGCTTGCCGCGTTATACGAAAAAGCAGTTGCAGCGGCGTCTGCGTAAACAAGGGAAGTCAGTTTTCCGTAGCTGTAATGAAACGTTGTCGTCCGCGAGGCGGGATCTGTGATCGAACTGATATACAACCAGTCGTTTGTGCTTGTATTTTCGGTTAAATATGTAAATGTATAGGCTCTTCCTGCGCCGTCGGTGATCGAGGCGATCCGGTCGCCGCGTGCCGCATTTGACTGATAGGATATGTTGATCGAATGTGAATAATTGTCTTGAATTGTTTTTACGTTGCCCTTGCCGTTAAACTGCATCGTATTGCCGTTTTTATCGGTCAGGATATACCGGATACTGTCCGTTGAAGTTTCCGCAACGGCGGTATTGACATGCAGCGCATACCCAAGCCCGTCCTCGTCGGTGCCGTCGGTCTCGCCCGAAGCAAAATAGAAATAGTGCCGCGTGCCGTCGCTGTCCTCAAAATAATACTTGTATTTTTGGATATTCGGATCGGTTGAATTTTGCGCGATCGGATTATGCCGGATATACAGATTATAGTTGTGTTTCCAGCCGTAGCCGCTTCTCCCTGTTTCGGCATATTCTCTGTTTGTGTTAAAGAAAAGGCTGATGTTGACCGGCATCAAAAGACCGCCGTTGCTCACTGTGACCGGCTGCGTAACGACAAGGTTTCCGTTGTAAACGTTTACGTCCGCCGTGCCGCCGCGGCCCGCACTGACGCTTTCATAGGTATAATAATCCTCATAACCGGACATGTTCCGGTAAGATATATATACGATCGGACGCACAGAGGAATAGCTTGTATAGCCCGTGGAATAAAACCGCGCGCCGTTTGCGTCGCTCTGGTTTTCCGCCGGGTTTTCCAACGCGACGCCGTGATTGGACGACGGATCGGTATACCAGCCGTCCACAAGCGTCGTCAAGTCCCAGCTGATCCAGTGCCCGTCCGCATAGCTTGAAAAAGCGCTTTCATTTTCCGCGGTGATAAAATCCTTATATTCACAGATTTCCGTACTGTAAGCAGGTTTGTTGTTCCAGCAGACCGTGCTTTGGTTCCAGCTCGCCGTGACCTTATGCAGATTGATGGTAACAGCCGGGTAACAATACGCAAGCCAGGTAAACATCTTTGCATCTACCACGCGGTCGCCCGCCGAGAGCGCAGGCAGCTGGAACTGTATATACGAACGCGTAATGTTGTAATACGTGCCGAAATTCCCGACGTAAAGACTTCCTTCATAATTGTTCCCGCCCTGTCCGTAAGTGTTGTTCGGGTATTTTGACGATACAAAGGCGGAATAATTTGAACCGGATGACTGCGACGTGCTCATAAGCGGATCGATAACAACGGGATAAGTGCGCTCCGGCTCCGAGAGCCAAGCGGCGTCCGCATATAGAACAGCCGTAAAACAGGTTTCTCCGATTTCCTGTACTTCATAATTCAACTGACTGCTCGCTTTGCCGGCGGCGTCGGTCATAAACGGCGCCGAAACGGTATACACGGTTTCTCCCGCCGGCGACAGAAAGGCAATCGTATGCCCGTCTTCGCTCAGCGAGGGAACAAGGTTCGTATAACTGTATGTAACAGTGAAACAAGCGGGGGCGTCGGGCGACTGCAGGATGATATTTTCCTTGATTTTATCGCCGACCAAAAGATACTGCAGGTCGGTTTCGTAAAATGCGTCGGAAAAATACACCTCGCCGACTGTGTTTTCAAGCGTGGTTGGATCGGCGTCCGCTTCCGTTTCTATCACTTTTCCGTCTTGATTTCGGATTTCCGCATACGTCCACGATAAAGCATATTCGTTTTTCTCAATACTTACAAGGTTGTTTTCTCCCGACCTTGCCGCGATCCGCACGCCGGCGTCGTTCCTTGCGGGGACAAAGACCTTTTCTTCGTTTTCTCTGACCTCGGTCAGGGTGTTATCGTATTCGGCAAGCTCGCCGTTTCCATCGGTAAAATGCACCGCCTGCGGATAAAGAAAAACCCGCTTCGTTCCGTCCGAAAACGAAAAGGTCTTCGTATCGGCCGTACGGTATTCGTTCAACTCCCCAAGCGCCTGCGCCGCAATGGGTTCTTCCGCTTCGGTTTCACCGTCGCCGTCGTAAAAGATTTCTTCGCCCGGCGCAGGATTATCCTCTTCCGGTTCGATGTCGGCCGACACGTCTTCATCCGTTATTTCATCGGTTGCCAAAAAATCCGGCTGTTCATCTGTCGCCATGGCAAATACAGCCGTGTCGACCGTCTGTAAAATCATAATACAGCAGAGAAAAACGGATAAAAGCTTTATTAAGCGATTCTTCATGATCGGATTATACCTGCTTTCTTTTTCCGGATGATTGTAAAACGCGAAATATCTTTTTTTAATTATAATGTGCGTGTTCTTTCCTGTCAAGCAAACGGCTCCGGTTTCTTCTTGCTTTTTTTGCTTGGGATATGTATAATATTTTCAGAAAAATAAAGGGGGCGCTGCAATGGGCGGATATAAAAAATTTGCGCTGACGGCGGCGCTGTCCTTTGTGATCCTCTGTGCGTCCGAGGGGCTCCGCCTTTTTGCGGACGTCCGGTTCGGCGGATTTGTAAGCGCCCTGTGCAATCACTTTACTTTTTTTATCTTTTTCGGCATGCTTGCGGCGTGGGGCGTTTCCATCCGGCGGCGCGTCATGCGGGACGACCTGCGCAGGCTGCTGCTGGCGGCGGAGATCGTGATGATGCTTTGGCTGCTGCTGCGCAGCGCGCGTTTCTTTTATGCGTTTTCGCCGTATGCTGCCGACCGTTTGCTGTGGTACGCATACTATATCCCCATCATCGCGCTGCCGCTGCTGCATTTTTATGTCTCGCTGTGCGTCTGCGGCGCGGAGGGGGAGCGGCCGCGCAGGCCGATGCTGTGTCTGTCCGCGGCCGCGGCGGCGCTGGCCGGCTTGGTCCTGACAAACGACCTGCACGGCTGGGCTTTTCGTTTTTCCTTCGCGCCGTCCGCGTTTGCCGTCTACGACGGCAGCGGGGAGACCTATGCTTACGGCCCCGTTTTTTTTATCGTGGCGGCTTGGGTGGCGCTTCTGGAATTATCCGCCGTTCTTCTTGTGATCCGTTCGCGCGCATATGTCCCCGGACGCAAAAAATATCTCCCGCTTGCGGTATTTGCTGCAAGCGTTGCCTACTGCCTCGGCTATTGGAAGTCGCCGACCTTTTTCGGCGTCGGCTTTATTGAGCTGACCGTCGGCGTCTGCTGGTTTTCCGTGATGATCTGGGAGAGCTGTATCTGTACGGGGCTGATCCCCGGCAACACACGGTACGCGGATTTCTTCCACGCCTCCTCGCTGCGTTTGCAGATCACGGATTTTTTCGGCGCGCCGTACCTGTCGTCTCCCGGCGCGGGGCCGTTGGACGAGGAGACCTTTGCGGCGCTGAAAAGAGAGGGAACGCTTGTCTGCAATGAGGATACGCAGCTGCACGCCTACCCCGTGAACTGCGGCTATTCCGTTTGGCAGGAGGATATCGGGGCGTTAACGGATATGATCGCCGAATTAAAGCTGAACGCGGAGGAGCTGCGTGAGGGGAACGCGCTGGAGGAGCGGCAGTTCGCCGCCCGGCGTCGCCGCGAAAGGATCCGGGAGGAAAACCGGCTGTACGGCCTGATCTCCGAGTTTTTGGAACCGGATTTTGCCGGTATCCGCGCGCAGCTTGACCGTCTGGACGCCGAAACGGACGACGATCTGCGGCGGAAGATGCTGGCGCGCATCAATCTGGCGGGCGTGTTCCTCAAACGCCGCGGCAACGCCGTCATGATCGCCGAGAGCGGCGAAAGGATCACGGAAGAAGAGCTCTCGTTCTGCATGGCTGAGCTTGCGGAAAACATGCGCCTGTGCGATTTGGAAATGACCTGTTCCGTTTCGCTTCCCGCGGGGGTGTCTTTGCCCGCCGCGCTTTGGATCTATCGGACCCTGCAAACGCTGACGGACGCTCTTATAGGCCGCTGTGCGCGGATCTTTTTGCTGCTTACGGCGCGTGCGGACGCGCTGCGGTTTTCACTGACCGCTTACACGGGCGCGGACGGCTATCCGGCCTTATCTGCCGCGGCTGCTGCGGTCGCGCCGCCGGACGGCATGCTTCGGACGGAGGAAGAACCCGCGGAGAACTGCGTTTGTTTTTTTTCGGACTACGGCGGGGAGGTGCAAAACGATGCCTGAGGGCCTTTGGATTTCACACGGCGCTGCGCTCGGGATGCTGGTTTCCTTCCTGGCTGTTTGCGCATTTTGCCTGACCGTGACGCTGCTTTGGGCCGTGTACCCGGTCCGCTGGCGCGGCAGACGGCTCTTTCAGGCGCTGCAGACGGTTTTGTTTATCGTCCTCACGCTTGATCTGGCTCTGCTCTCGGAGTATAACCGCTCATTTTATGAGGCCGGCGCTTTTGCGCTTCCGGACCGCTTCCTCCGGATCCCGCTTGCTGCGCATATCATGCTGTTTGCGTCGAGCGCGGTTTTGTCCGCCGTGTGCCTGTTTGTAATTCGCCGCCGTTCCAGAATGGCATTCTCTCTCTCAAGCGTCCGGCAGGCGATCGATAATTTGCC
>JAFSXY010000112.1 GCA_017443805.1 Clostridia bacterium
CGTTTTGCTTTGAAAGGGATGTTTTCCTGCTTCTTTCCGCCCTGTTTTGCGCGCCGCCAAAAAAAGAGCGCGGCTGTTCCGAAAAGAACAGCCGCGAGGCAAAACGATATGTTGATATACAAGAAAGATCAGTCCGCAAACAGGGGGGTGGAAAGATACCGGTCGCCGGTGTCGGGAAGCAGCGCCACAATGGTTTTACCCTCGTTTTCGGGACGCAGCGCAAGTTCGACGGCGGCTTTCACGGCCGCGCCGGAGGATATGCCGACCAATACGCCCTCTTTTTTGCCGATCAGTCTGCCGGTCTCAAACGCGTCTTCGTTGGTAACGGCTATGACCTCGTCGTAGACGGCGGTGTTGAGCACATCCGGCACAAATCCTGCGCCGATCCCCTGGATCTTGTGCGGGCCTGCGATCCCCGTCGAGAGCACGGCGCTGCCTGCGGGCTCCACGGCCACGATTTTTACGTCCGGTTTCTTTGCTTTCAGATATTCGCCTACGCCCGTCACGGTGCCGCCGGTCCCGACGCCCGCCACAAAAATGTCAACGCTTCCGTCTGTGTCCGCGTAGATCTCCGGGCCGGTCGTGCTTCTGTGGATGGCGGGATTGGCGGGGTTTACGAATTGGCCGGGTATAAAGCTGTCCGGTATTTCTTCTGCAAGCTCGTTTGCCTTTGCGATCGCGCCCTTCATGCCTTTTGCGCCCTCCGTGAGCACCAGTTCTGCGCCGTAGGCCTTCATTAGCTGCCGGCGTTCCACGGACATGGTTTCCGGCATCACAATGATGATCCGGTAGCCTTTTGCCGCAGCGATGGAAGCAAGACCGATGCCGGTGTTGCCGGACGTTGGCTCAATGATCACGCTGCCGGGTTTTAATTTACCGCTTTGCTCCGCGTCGTCGATCATTGCCTTGGCGATCCTGTCCTTGACCGAGCCGGCGGGATTAAAATACTCCAGCTTTGCAAGCAGCCTCGCTTTCAGCCCGAACGCCTCCTCTATATGCGTTAAACGGAGCAGCGGGGTCCCGCCGACCAACTGATCCGCGGAAGTAAATATCTTAGCCATATGAAGTTCTCCTTTTTTGTGTTCATATACCTACCTGCATCGTAGGTTGGTATCATTATAGCGTGTCAAAAAGCGTTTGTCAAGTGTTTTTTTAAACGGGGGTCTTGTGTTTTTGATGATCCCGGATACGGAAAAAAGCGACACAAGACAAAAAGCCCTGTGTCGCCTTATTTTGTGCAGCCGCCCTTTTTTTTATTGCTTCGGCATAAGAATTTTGATTTTTTTGCCCAGTCGGTAGTGCAGCTCGTTATCGTGGATCGTCAGCTCAAATCCCGCTTTGTTCCCGTCGTTGTCGACCGCGTGGCGGGGGAGCAGCCCCGTAAATTTGATGTCCAGACTGTCCGTGGAAAAACAGGTGCAGAAATCCATGTATTCACGGATGTCAAGAGAGTCTGTCAGGTATTTGGGAAACAGCTTCGCAACCAGTTTCGGAGAAAGCCTTTCCAGGAAAAAAACTTCAAACTTCCCGTCGTTCTGGTCGGAGTTTTTATACAGGTTGATCCCGCCCATGCCCTTGGACGTCGTGATCAGCGCCATAATGGCCCCTATATCCTTCGTTTCTCCGTTCGCGGTATAGCGGAATTTAATGCGTTCCGGTTTTTTTGTGATAATCGGCAGCGCGGAAACCACATAGGCGGCGTGCCCCAGCCTTTTTTTCAGTTTTGTGCCTACAAGAAACGGGATCGGCGCAACGTAGCCGAAAGCGGAGACGTAGCACACGGGCTCGCCGTTGACAAGCAGGGAGTCCATCTGCGTTTCCCGCCCGAGCGCGGCAAGCTTGTCGATCGCATGGATCGGGTCATGACGGGGCAGATTGAAGTTGTTCGCCATATCGTTCGTTGTGCCGGCGGAGATATGCGCATAGACCGAATGCTGTTCGATCTCGTTGAATGCACGGACTGCTTCGTTGACCGTGCCGTCGCCGCCGAGCGTAATCAGCAGATCCGAAACGGGGTCGAGCTCCTTGATCAGCTCGATCACGTGGCCGGAATAGGCGCTCTTTGCGATTTTGTGCAGCGTATAGCCCTTGTCAATAAATTTGAATACAAGATGGTCCAGCGCGGCCTGTGAAAATTTTGTCGCGATGGGGTTGTAAATCACACTGAAATTCATAGGATCTCCATTCTTTTTTTGCTCTGTTTTTCTAATCTAACCTTACCATAAAAAAACCTTTTTTTCCCGCCGATGTAATTTTTGTCCGCAAAAATGTAATTTTTGTCCGGTTGAAACGGTAATTTGTTTGACTTTCGGTGTACAATATGATAAACTGCCGGAAGAAAGGAAGGTCGTATCCGATGAAAAAAACACTGTTAAGAAAATATGCGCGTCTGATCGCGCGCGTCGGCGCAAACATCCAAAAGGGACAGGCCGTACGCCTGTTCGTAAACGTAAACGCCGTGGATTTCGCCGTGCTTGTGGAGGAGGAATGCTACAAGGCCGGCGCTTCCCGCGTGGATGTGGAATGGGAATGCCAGGCGGAAACGAAGCTGCACTACCGTTATCAGGCGCAGAAAACCCTGAACACCGTTTATCCGTGGCAGGAGGCAAAATTAAAGCAGATGAGCGAGGAGCTGCCGTGCAGGATCTTTATCGTCAGCGACGATCCGGACGGTCTGCGCGGCGTCAACCAGACCAAGATGCAGAAAGCGCGGGTCGCAAAGTATCCGATCATCAAGCCCTACCGGGATGCGATCGACAACCGGCACCAGTGGTGTATCGCCGCCGCGCCTTCGTTTGCGTGGGCCAAAAAGGTCTTTCCGGCGCTTAATAAACATGCGGCGTATGAAAAGCTCTGGGAGGCGATCCTTGCAAGCGTCCGTGTGACGGAAGATAACGATCCCGCGGAGGCCTGGCGCGTCCACAATCAGAATTTTGTCAGCCGCTGCAGCTGGCTGAACGAGCAGAAATTTGATTATCTGACCTACAAAAGCGCCAACGGCACCGATTTTAAGGCCTGGCTGATCCCGGAGGGACACTGGTGCGGCGGCGGCGAATATACAAAGCAGGGCGTTTATTTCAACCCCAATATGCCGACTGAGGAGATCTTTACCACGCCGTATAAAGGAAAGGCGGAAGGGACCCTTGTCGCTACCAAGCCGCTGTCCTACGAGGGCCAGCTGATCGAAAACTTTTCTTTGACCTTCAAGGATGGAAAGGTCGTTGCCTGCAAGGCGGAAAAGGGGCAGTCCCTTCTTGAGAAAATGGTAAGCATGGACGAGGGCGCCGCCATGCTCGGCGAGCTTGCGCTGATCCCCTCAAACAGCCCGATCAACAACAGCGGCATCCTGTTTTATGAAACGCTTTTTGATGAAAACGCCAGCTGCCACGTGGCGCTCGGACACGGCTTCAACGATTGTATCGACGGATATACGGATCTTTCAAACGAGGAATGCAAGGCGCTTGGCGTCAACGAAAGCATGATCCATGTGGATTTCATGATTGGCGCGCCGGATATGGAGATCACAGGCTATAAAAACGGTAAGGCGATCCCGATCTTCAAAAACGGCGAATGGGCATAATGCATAAATCATGACAGGCTCTGCCTGTCTGGATCAGAGAAAAAGCGGGACCGCCTCGGTATGAGGCAGCCCCTTTTTTTTGAATGTGCGTAAACGAATGGGATCAGACTTCTACGGGCTTAAAGAGGGCGGTGACGATTCTGTCGGCCACGCCGAGCACGGAGGGAACGAATTTCTGGTTGAGGATATTGCCTCCGTTGTCGTTGACCGCAAACACGCCCAGCAGGCCCGCTACGTCAAAGTTGTAGAAGTTTTTCAGAAGTCCGTCGAATACGAGTTTTTCAAGATCCAGCTTGTACGTGTCGCTGCTGACGCCGTTTAAGAAACTGAAATCGATCAGCTCGTTGAGCACGAGGTTCAGTTTGTTGAACGCGCCGTCCTGATACGGATCGTAAACGTTTCTCTCGGTGGTCACGTTGCTGGTCCGGACAATTGCGGGAGTGCCCTTGATGTAATTCAGCGCCCAGTCGGAGACGTCGTCCACGTAATCTCTCCACGTGACGCCGCCGCCCACGTTCACGGTGCCCGTCAGCTCTTCCAGCCCGACCGCACCTCTGAGGATCAGCCGCGCGTCGCCGGCTTCCACTTTGTCGTTGCCGTCAATGTCCGCAGCCGCGGGATAGAAGACGGGCTCCGTTTCGGAATCGTCAAAGCCGACTGCCATACGCAGGGCAAGACGCGCGTCGTCCGCCTTGATGTCGCCGCTGCCGTTGATGTCGCCGAGCATTACGGACTGGCCGGCAGGTTTGATGTCGGAGTCATAGTTCGTATTCTGCGCGGTGAACTTCAGCATGCCAACGCCCAGATCAAGGCCCATGGAGATGGCAAGGTCCTCGGCATCCTCCGTTGTAACGGCGTTAACTTTGTCGCCGTTGAATATTTTTGCCTCGTAAGCGGAGAAATCAACGGAAATGGGCAGCCAGTTTTTGTTGGTGGATGTGTAGTACAGCGCAAGCAGCAGCATCTGCTCCATGGAGTCGGCGCTTGCAACTGCGGCGGCGTTATAAGCCTCATTTGTATGGAACCAGCCGTCATAGAAGATCTTCAAAACGGCGACCGCCATATCCTCAAGGCTCATCTTCTGTACGGCTTCCTTCGTAAACGCCGTGAAATCAAAGCCGAGGTTGTCGGAAACGGTCTTGTTTGCCATCAGCGGCAGGACCAGACGGGCGACCTTTTCAAGGTTTGCGTTCAGTTTGTCGTTGCCGCCCTTTGCTAAACCGAGCTTTGTAAACTCAGCGGGCTTCAAGACAAACTCCGCGATCTTGACCAGCAGATTGTTGACCTGGCCGAGTACGCCGGTTTCCTTTGCGCCTTCAATCAGATCGGCAATGGTTTCATCGGTGATCTCCGGGATCGTATCTTTGAACACCGCTTTGATCTCATCCGTTACGGAGATGCTCTTAATAAATCCCGGCAGGGAAGCGTTGAGCCAGTTTACGGCGTAGGAATCGAACAGCTCGCCTGCGTAGGTGGTCAGGATCTCATAGAAGGAAAGCTCAAGCGCGGCGTCGGCCTCTCCCTTCGGAACGAACCCATAGGTCACGGTTTCGGGATCAAAGTCGTTTTTGATGGAACGAATCAGACCGGCTGCAAGCAGCTCGTCCGCCGTATAACCCGCATAGTCAGACGTGCCCCACTCGCCCTTGGCTGCCGCCGCGTCGGGGCTGAACTGACCGACTGCCGCATACGGGTTGACGATCAGGTAAATGCAGCTCTTGATGAACAGCGGCAGGTTCTTCATGGACTTCATAACGTCCTCGGTCATATCGTTGAGCGCGTCGATGCCGAGATCCAGCTTGCCGTTGATCGCTTTTTTGATGATATCCGTATTATCTTTAATAAACTCGATCACCGCGTAAAGCGTCTGCAGGTCGGTCTTTTTCTTTACGTCCTTCAGGGCTTTTACATTCAGCTTTTTCGCGTCGCCGAGGATGGAAAGCACCGCTTTCATGTTACCCAGTGAATACACGGTGGCAAGCGCGTTTTTCGTGCTGCTCAGATCGATTTTCGCGGAGCCGAGCGAGGCCACTTTGATCGCGTTGACAACAAGCTTGTATGTTTTATTGTCATTCAGATCTGCGGTTTTTTCCTTTAAGATCTTGTCCGTCCATTGAATAAGAATAGACGCCGCTTCGTCGTCGGTCAGCGTGCTTACGTTTTTACCGGCGATGATCTCCGAAAGATCCGGGAAGCGCAGGAAGGTGAACAGCAGACGGAGCACGGTGCCTGAGATCTGCGTTTTGGCATCGTTGATGTCTTTGATCAGGGATTCCAGAATGACGCCGAGGCTGTCGGTCTGGATCAGCTTCTCAACGGTGTTGTAGGTGTCTGTTTTCAGGGTGCCCGCCAGTGCGGCGGACGCCATGGAGAACACCATGACGGCGCTGAGAACAAGGCTGATGATTTTCTTTGAGAGTTTCATGGGAATTACATCCTTTCTCTATTGTCTGTAAATTCCCCTGGGATGCGGGAGCGGCCGCGCCGCTCCGGACCGGGACTTTACATTTATAGTTTAGTTTACTTCCCCAAAAAAGTCAATATCCGCACCGTTGCCGTTTTTTACAAGAATTATGTGTATTTTTTGTGGGAAATTTTTTTCCGATTTCTTTCGTCGCCGTGTGTTTTGCGAAGAAAAAACATACGTTTGTGCAAGTTGCACAAACGTATTTGGCAAGTAAATTTCTTTTCATATATATGTGAATTTGAAAATTATGCAAAATGCTGAATTTTATGTATTATAACATATTCCAAAATAAAAATTGTTCCATTTCTGAAATAATTAATATATGTAAAGAAAATTACTTGCCAAATAAATGGATAAAAAAGCAGAACCGAGCCAAAATTATATTTCCGTTTTTTGTCGAAACAGCCAAACGGCATTGGGTAAAACATAGATTTTCGGAAACTGTCGAAAAAGAGCTTGCTTTTGAATTTTTGATGGGCTATACTCTATTCGTCATTCGGAGAAGAGGGGAGCTGGGCAGATGAAGCTGCTGGAAGAAAAGATCCTGCGCTGCGGACAGGTCCTTCCCGGCGAGATCCTGAAGGTGGACGGGTTCTTAAACCATCAAATGGACGTGGACCTGATCACCGAGCTCGGAAGAGAGTTTTATCGTCTTTTTTCTTCTTATCCAATTAGTAAGATCCTCACAGTGGAGGCGTCCGGTATTGCGATCGCGTTTGCTGCGGCCCAGTTTTTCCACGTGCCGTTGGTTTTTGCGAAAAAGGGCGTAAACAAAAACGTCGGGAACGACGTCTACACCGCGGATATCTTTTCCTATACTAAAGGATTTTCAACCGCTGTTTCCGTTTCAAAAAAATATCTCAATGCGGACGATACGGTGCTGATCATTGATGATTTTCTGGCAAACGGCGCGGCCGTTGAGGGGCTGATGCAGATCCTTTCTCTGGCAGGCGCTTCTCTTGCGGGCGTTGGCGTTGCGATCGAAAAGGGGTTCCAGCCCGGCGGCAAAAGGCTGCGGGAACGCGGCATAAAAGTGGAATCTTTGGCAATCGTGGACTCCATGACGGATACGTCGATATCCTTCCGGACAAGCGATTGACAATAAGATAAAAAAAATTCGGAGGTACACATCATTGAAAAAGGCAATCAAAGTTATTTCCATCATCCTTGCGCTCTCTCTCGTTTTTGCGTTTGCGGCCTGTAAAAAAGGCGGCGGCGACGAGACCACCGCTGCGCCCGCGGACACTGACACCACCGCGGCTCCCGAGGCGGCCGATCTGTCCAACATCAAGTTCGGTCTGATCTGTCTGCACGACGAGAACTCTACTTACGACAACAACTTCATCATGGCCGCGAAAGAGGCTCAGGCTGCGCTTGGCCTTTCCGACGATCAGGTCCTTATCAAGACCAATGTCGACGAGTCCAACGCCTGCTATGAGGCTGCCTGCGATCTTGCCGAGCTCGGCTGCAACATCATTATGGCTGACTCCTTCGGTCATGAGACCTATATGAAGCAGGCTGCGCAGGAATATCCCGACGTTCAGTTCTGCCATGCCACCGGCACCAGCTCCAAGAGCGCCGGCATCGCCAACTTCCACAATGCTTTTGCTACCATCTATGAAGGCAGATATCTTGCCGGCGTCGTTGCCGGTCTGAAGTTGAACGCCATGATCGAGGCCGGCGATATCACCGCCGACAAGGCCGTGATCGGTTACGTTGCCGCGTTCCCCTATGCGGAAGTGAAATCCGGTTACACCTCCTTCTTCCTCGGCGCCCGCTCCGTTTGTGAGAGCGCTACCATGAAGGTTGTTTATACCAACAGCTGGTTCGATATCGATCTTGAGAAGACCGCTGCCGAGAATTTGATCAACGACGGCTGCGTACTGATCTCCCAGCACGCCGACTCCGAAGGCGCCCCCAAGGCTTGTGAAGCGGCAGGCGTTCCGGACGTTGCTTACAACATCGACACTTCTTCCATCGCGCCCAACACCGCACTTGTGTCCTCCAGAATCAACTGGGCTCCTTACTATGAGATGGTGATCAACGCCGTTGCTGCCGGCGAAACCTTCGCGACCGACTGGATCGGCACCATCGCGACCGGCTCCGTTGAGCTCCTTCCGCTCTCCGCAAACTGCACGGACGACGCTGCTGCCAAGGTTGAGGAAGTCAAGGCTGCGCTTGCCGACGGTTCTGTCAAGGTGTTTGACTGTGCGACCTTCACTGTGAACGGTGAAAATCTTGCCGAATATACGGCCGACGTGGTTGACGAGGGCGACTTCGTTCCCGAGACCAATGTCATTCTGACCGATGAGGCTACCGGCATCACCTATTTTGCCGAGTCCGACGAGCAGTTCCGTTCCGCCCCGTACTTCGACATTCTGATCGACGGTATCACGGAGCTTGGCTGATAACAGGTAAATACATTGTTAACCGAGGGCGAAGCGTTTCAGCTCCGCCCGCGGTTTTTTTCAGAAACAGATACAGTAATTTTTTGGGAGGGAAACAGGCTTGAGCACTCCTGCGATCGCATTAAAAAATATCACCAAGACCTTCGGGCAGATCGTTGCCAACAAAAACATCAATCTTTCCGTCGACGCGGGCGAGATCGTCGCGCTGCTCGGGGAGAACGGCAGCGGCAAAACAACGCTCATGAACATGATTTCGGGGATCTATTTCCCGGATGAAGGACAAATTTTCATCAACGGCGAAGAGGTCGTCATCAAATCCCCGAAGGATGCGTTCAAGCACGGCATCGGCATGATCCATCAGCACTTTAAGCTTGTTGAGCTTTTCTCTGCCGCGGAAAATGTTGCGCTCGGTCTGCAGGAAAAAGGGAAATACGATATCAGGCAGGTTTCCGCCAAAGTGCGGGAGATCACGGAACGCTACGGTTTCGATATCGATCCGGAAAAAAAGATCTACGAGATGTCGGTTTCCGAAAAGCAGACGGTCGAGATCATTAAGGTTCTTTATCGCGGCGCCAACATTCTGATCCTCGACGAACCGACGGCCGTGCTTACCCCGCAGGAAACGCAAAAACTTTTTGCCGTGCTTCGCAAGATGAAGCAGGACGGCAAATCGATCATCATCATTACGCATAAGCTCCACGAGGTGCTTGCAATTTCCGATAACGTCGCCGTTCTTCGCAAGGGCCAGTATATCGGCACGGTTAAAACAAGCGATACAAACGAGTCGCAGCTGACCGAAATGATGGTCGGAAAAAAGATCGACCTCAACATAGAGCGCTCCGAGCCGGAACTGAGTACAGACCGGCTGATCGTACGGGGTGTGGACATTACAAACCACGACGGCGTAAAAGTGCTGGACGACGTCAGTTTTACGGCGAAATCGGGCGAGATCCTCGGGATTGCGGGCATTGCCGGCAGCGGGCAGAAGGAGCTGCTTGAGGCGATCGCAGGCCTGCAGAAGCTGGACGGCGGCGAGATCGGTTATGTAAATCCCGCAACCGGCGTCGAAGAAGACCTGCGCAACAAAACGCCGATGCAGATCAGGGAACTGGGCGTACGGCTTTCGTTTGTGCCCGAGGACCGTCTCGGCATGGGCCTTGTCGGCAATATGGATATCATCGACAACATGATGCTCCGTTCCTATAAAAAAGGGAAATCCGTATTTGTTGAGAGAAAAGGCCCCAGAGAGCTCGCAGATAAGGTCATTTCCGACCTTGAGGTGGTTACCCCCGGTCCCACGACGCCGGTCCGGAGACTTTCGGGCGGCAATGTGCAAAAGGTGCTTGTCGGACGTGAGATCGCCTCCGCGCCGACCGTTTTAATGGCGGCGTACCCGGTAAGAGGCCTGGATATCAATTCTTCTTATGCAATTTATAACCTGCTGAACGACCAAAAGAAAAACGGCGTCGCGGTGATCTTTGTCGGCGAGGATCTGGACGTGCTGATCGAGCTTTGCGACCGGATCCTGGTGCTCTGCGCCGGAAGGGTCACGGGAATTCTTGACGGCAGAACAGCCGACAAGAGCGAGATCGGCATGCTGATGACAAAGCAGACAGGAGGAAAAAACGATGGCAAAACAGAATAAAGTGCACGAGCCTCCGTTTCATATCGTTAAACGTCCCGCGATCGCGCGCTGGAAAGCGCTGCTGATCAGGGCCGTCGCCATTCTTGCCGCGCTTGCGGTTTCATCCCTTGTTCTTTTTGTCCTGACAAAGAAATCTCCGCTTGAAGCGATGAAGCTTGTTTATGAGGCGAGCTTCGGCGCCTATAATAAATCCTCCGAACTGGGCTTTTTCGCCCAGATCCTCACCGGCCGGAAATTCTGGGCCATGCTGCAGGAGCTGAGCATGCTGCTCGTGATCGGTCTTGCCGTTACGCCGGCGTTCAAAATGAAATACTGGAACCTCGGCGCGCAGGGTCAGGTCCTTTTCGGCGGACTGTGTTCGGTCGCCGTTATGTTCTATCTCAATAAGGGGTATTGGGAGACGCATAAATGGCTTGTGGTTGTGCTTATGCTTGCCGCGGCGATGGTCGGCGGCGTCGTTTGGGCGGTGATTCCGGCAATCTTCAAGGCCCGGTGGAATACGAACGAATCGCTTTTCACGCTGATGATGAACTACATTGCCATCCAGCTTGTGTCCTGCATGATCAACGTGTGGGTCCCCACAGGCTCCAGCGTCATGGGCGTTGTAAACCAGACCACGCAGATCGGCTGGATGCCGACGATGGTATTCCCTGAATCGTGGGGGATGTCGCCTTCTGCTAAGAATTATTTTTTTAACATTATAATAGTCGTTCTTCTCACAGTCGTCATGTATGTGTATCTCCGCTATTCCAAGCACGGATATGAGCTGAGCGTGGTGGGCGAGAGCGTCAACACGGCGAATTATATCGGCATTAACGTAAAAAAAGTCATCATCCGGACGCTTGTTTTCTCGGGTCTGCTTTGCGGTGTTTCCGGCTTTTTGCTCGTGTCGGGTACGGACCACAGCATCACGACCGGCCTGGACAGGGGCTACGGCTTTACCGCGATCATTGTGGCGTGGCTTGCGAAATTCAATCCCCTGATGATGGTGCTGACGTCTTTTCTGATCGTTTTCCTCGATAAGGGCGCAAGCGATATCGCCATGAATATGGGCTTCAACGAGAGCGTCGGAGAAATTATTTCCGGCATCATCATTCTGTTTATTATCGGCTGCGAATTCTTTATTAACTACAGAATCGTAAAAACGCACAGGGAGGGATGAGAGAATGCCTGCAATCGTAACAAAAATCATTGCTTTCCTTGCCGCCGCCGTAGTGCAGGGGATCCCGCTGATCTACGGCTCAACGGGAGAGATCATCACCGAAAAGAGCGGCCATCTGAATCTCGGTATCCCCGGTATCATGTATATGGGCGGTATTTCCGGTATCATCGGCGGTTATCTGTACGAGCATTTTTCACCTGCGCCGATCGGGATCGTGGCTGTCCTGATCTCTTTGGTCTCATCACTGCTCGGTTCCGCGCTTTTGGCGCTGATCTACAGCTTCCTGACGGTTACGCTGCGTGCGAACCAGAACGTTACGGGCCTGTCTCTGACCATTTTCGGTGTGGGCGTCGGCAATTTCTTCGGCGGTTCGCTTCTGAAATTTTTCGGTGAGAGCGGCTCCATCTACCTTGCAACGACCAGCGCCGCGTACAGAACCACCATTCCTTTCCTTTCAAAAATACCCGTAGTCGGCACATTATTTTTCTCTTACGGTTTTCTTGCTTATCTTGCCGTTGTTATCGCGCTTCTTGCTTCCCGTTTCCTGAATAAGACCCGGGCGGGGCTTTCCCTCCGGGCTGTTGGCGAGTCTCCCGCGACTGCGGATGCCGCCGGCGTCAACGTAACGGCGTATAAATATCTCGCAACGCTGATCGGCGGCATGATCGCAGGCCTCGGCGGATTGTATTTCGTAATGGACGCCACGGGCGGCGGTTGGACGAACGGCGGTTTCGGCGATAAGGGCTGGCTTGCTATTGCGATCGTGATCTTCGCGCTGTGGAAACCGAAAAATTCCATTTTCTGCTCCTTTATTTTCGGCGGACTGTATATCCTTTGCGTATATATCCCCGGTCTGTCCGCCCCTATGAAGGAGGTCATCAAAATGATGCCCTACGTCGTGACCGTTGCGGTCCTGATATTTATCAGCATCCGGAATAAGAGAGAAAACCTCCCGCCTGCAAGCCTCGGGGTCTCCTATTTCCGGGAGGAACGCTGACCTGCAAAAAAAAGAAAAGAGACGACGCCGTTCGCTGCGGCGCCGCCTTTTTTTTGCACTGTCCCGGATGCGCCGAAAACGAAAAAAAATAAACAAAAAACTTCGATATTTGTACTTGACAAGTACCGAAGTTTTCTATATAATACTATACTGCATTATAATGGATACGAATATCCCTTTGCTTTCCAAGCATTTATAATTATAAGCAAAAAGGCGGGGTTTGTCAAGCGGATTTTCTGTTGCATTATAAAGGATTTTTATACGGAAACGGATTAAAAAGATCGGAGTGAAATGTTCTATGGTGAATACCAAAACCGTCAAGGTCGGCAAGAAAACCAGACGCAGTTTCTCCAAGATCAATGAGGTCATGCAGATGCCCAACCTCATTGAGGTGCAAAAGAATTCTTACCAATGGTTCCTTGACACGGGGCTCAGAGAGGTTCTGCGGGACGTGGACGAAATTACCGATTATACCGGCAATCTCGTTCTGGATTTTGTGGACTACCGGATCGACCCCGTGCCCAAGTATACCGTCAAGGAGTGCAAGGAGCGCAACGCGACATACAGCGCCACGCTCCGCGTAACTGCGCGTCTGCTCAACAAGGAGACCGGCGAGATCAAGATCAATGAGATCTATATGGGCGACTTCCCGTTGATGACCGATTCGGGCACCTTTATCATCAACGGCGCGGAGCGCGTCATCATTTCCCAGCTGGTCCGTTCGCCCGGCGTCTATTACGAAATGAGCAGAGACAAGCTCGGCAAAAAGCTTTTTGCGACAACCGTCATTCCCAACCGCGGCGCGTGGCTGGAATATGAAACCGATCCCGCAAACGTATTTTATGTCAGAATAGATAAGAACAGAAAACTCCCGATCACGACCTTTATCCGTGCGCTGGGCATTTCTTCCAATGCCGAGATCATGGATTTCTTCGGCAATGACGAGCGGATCGCCGCTACGCTGGAGAAGGATCCTTCCCAGAATACCGCCGAGGCGCTGCTTGAAGTATATAAAAAGCTGCGTCCGGGCGAACCGCCGACGCTGGAGACGGCGCAGTCGCATCTGAACGGTCTGTTTTTTGACGACCGCCGTTACGACCTGTCCCGCGTGGGCAGATATAAGTATAATAAAAAGCTCGGCATTGCGGACCGTCTGCGCGGAAACACGCTGACGCAGGACGTGTTCTCCGAGGCGACCGGCGAGCTGCTCGCCGAGGCCGGCACAAAGATCACCAAGGAAATGGCGCATACCATCGAGCAGGCGGGCGTAAAGGTTGCTTATGTGGATGCCGAGGGCGTGGAGATCAAGATCATCGCCAACGGCATGGTGGACCCGCTCGGTTATCTGCCGATGTTCACTTCCGACGAGCTGGAAAAGCTCGGCGTCAACGAAAAAGTCAGCTTTTCCGTGCTGCAGGAAGTGCTTGACGCCTGCGGCGACGATAAAGATGCGCTGACGGAAATGCTGGCGGCGCGGGCTGTCGAGCTCATTCCCAAGCATATTACCATTGACGATATTTTTGCGACAATCAGCTATTTGAACTGCACCGCGCACGGCGTGGGCAGCTTTGACGATATCGACCATCTGGGCAACCGTCGCGTGCGCAGCGTGGGCGAGCTGCTGCAGAACCAGTTCCGCATCGGCTTTACCCGTATGGAGCGTGTGATCCGGGAACGGATGTCCATCCATACGCAGGAGACGGATAAGCTGACGCCGCAGCAGCTGATCAACGTTCGTCCCGTGATCGCTGTGATCCGGGAGTTCTTCGGCTCCTCGCCGTTGTCCCAGTTCATGGATCAGACAAACCCGCTGGCGGAGCTGACCAACAAGCGCCGTCTGTCTGCTTTGGGCCCCGGCGGTCTTTCCAGAGACCGCGCCGGATTTGAGGTGCGTGACGTCCATTATACGCACTACGGCAGAATGTGCCCCATTGAGTCTCCCGAAGGTCCCAACATCGGCCTGATCTCCTATCTTGCCACCTTTGCCCGTATCAACCGGTACGGCTTCATCGAGGCGCCCTTCCGCCGCGTGGACAAAGAGACCGGCCGCGTGACCGAAGAGGTGGAATATATGACCGCGGACGTGGAGGATGAATACCGCGTCGCGCAGGCCAACGAGCCGCTGGACGAAAAGGGCTATTTCAAAAACGACCGCGTGATCGTGCGTTACAGAGATGAGTTCCAGGAGATCGAGCCGCAGTTTGCGGACTATATGGACGTTTCCCCGCGCATGGTCGTTTCCGTCGCTACGGCGATGATCCCGTTTTTGGAGAATGACGACGCCAACCGTGCGCTGATGGGCGCGAACATGCAGCGCCAGGCAGTGCCGCTTCTGAAAACGGAAGCGCCGTACGTCGGCACGGGTATGGAATACAAATCCGCCTGTGATTCCGGCGTGTGCGTACTGTGCCGCAACGCGGGCACCGTAACCAAAGTTTCCGCAGAGCGCGTGGAGATCACCTGCGACGACGGACATATCGATACCTATGAGCTGCTGAAGTTCATGCGCTCCAACCAGGGCACCTGCATCAATCAGCGGCCGATCGTGAACGTCGGCGACAAAGTGGAAGCCAACGACGTGATCGCGGACGGCCCCGCGACCAGCGGCGGCGAGATCTCTCTCGGCAAAAACGCGCTGATCGGATTTATGACCTGGGAAGGCTACAACTACGAAGACGCCGTTCTGATCAACGAAAAGCTGGTACGCAACGACGTTTATACTTCTATCCATATTGAAAAATACGAAGTCGAGGCCAGAGAGACCAAGCTCGGCACCGAAGAGATCACGCGCGATATCCCCAACGTCGGCGACGACGCGCTCAAGGATCTGGATGAAAACGGCATTATCCGCATCGGTGCGGAGGTGCATTCCGGCGATATTCTTGTGGGTAAGGTCACGCCCAAGGGCGAGACCGAGCTGACCGCGGAGGAACGTCTGCTGCGCGCCATTTTCGGCGAAAAGGCGAGGGAAGTCCGCGATACCTCCTTAAAGGTGCCGCACGGCGAATACGGCATCATCGTGGACGTGGAGGTCTACACCAAGGAAAATTCCGACGAGCTTTCTCCCGGCGTCGATAAGGTCGTGCGCTGCTACATCGCCCAAAAGCGGAAGATCTCCGTGGGCGACAAAATGGCCGGCCGTCACGGCAACAAGGGCGTTGTCTCCCGTATCCTGCCGCAGGAGGATATGCCTTTCATGGAGGACGGCACGCCGCTGGATATCGTGCTCAACCCCCTGGGCGTTCCCTCTCGTATGAACATCGGCCAGGTGCTGGAGGTCCACCTCGGCAGAGCCTGCCGTGAGCTCGGCTGGCACATTATGACGCCCGTGTTTGACGGCGCGCATGAAAACGATATCATCGAATGCCTGAACGAGGCGGGGTTGGATCCCTCCGGCAAGGTCACGCTCTACGACGGCCGTACCGGTAAAAAGTTTGACAATCCCGTCACGGTCGGCGTGATGTATTTCTTAAAGCTGCACCATTTGGTAGACGATAAGATCCACGCCCGTTCCACCGGCCCGTACTCGCTGGTCACGCAGCAGCCTTTGGGCGGTAAAGCACAGTTCGGCGGCCAGCGCTTCGGCGAAATGGAAGTATGGGCGCTGGAGGCTTACGGCGCAACCTATACGCTGCAGGAGATCCTGACCGTGAAGTCCGACGACGTGGTCGGCCGTGTAAAGACCTACGAAGCGATCGTCAAGGGACTCAACGTGCCGAAGTCCGGCATCCCCGAGAGCTTCAAGGTCCTTGTAAAGGAACTGCAGGCGCTTGCGCTTGACGTGACCGTTTACGACGATGAGAACATCCAGATCGATCTGAAACAGGATTACGACGAAGACGAGGACGGCGGGTTCGTGAACGAGGCGGAGTTCGACATGGTCAACGACGCCGAGAACGCCGACGGCTATATGCTGGAAGAGAATGAGGAGGAAGACGAGATCTTCCCCGTGTCTGCGGATTTCACCGACAGCTTTGAGGATGATTTTGCAGACGATTCCTTCCTTCCCAACGGCGACGCTTTCGACCCGGACGAGTTTTAACCGGCAGAACGACTCGTAAGACGCAAATACCGTATCTGCCGCGAAATGAAAGTAAAGGAGCTGCTTTAGATGAGTGACGGCGCAGTAACTGTAAAAAGATATACTGAGGATAATTATAACGAGCTCAATTTTGAGTCCATCAAAATCGGACTCGCTTCTCCCGATCAAATCAGAGAGTGGTCTTACGGCGAGGTCAAAAAACCCGAGACCATCAACTATCGCACCTTAAAGCCGGAGCGCGACGGTCTTTTCTGCGAACGGATCTTCGGTCCGACAAAGGACTGGGAGTGCCACTGCGGAAAATATAAGCGGATCCGCTTCAAGGGTAAAACCTGCGAGCGCTGCGGTGTAAAAATCACCAAGGCCAAGGTGCGCCGCGAGCGGATGGGGCACATCGAGCTTGCCTGCCCCGTTTCCCATATCTGGTATTTCAAGGGGATCCCCTCCCGTATCGGCCTGATGCTGGACGTTTCCCCCAGAGATCTGGATAAGGTTTTATACTTTGCAAAATATATCGTGATCGATCCCGGCGATACGCCGCTGGAAAAATATGCCATTATCTCCGATAAGGAATATGACGATATCGCCGAAAAGTACGATGAGGACAGCTTTGTCGCCAAGATGGGCGCCGAGGCGGTCAAGGAGCTGCTTGCTGAGATCGACGTGGAGGCGTTGGCCGCCGAGTTGAGAAGCGAGCTGGAAACGGCGGGCGGACAGAAGCGCACAAGACTTTTAAAGCGTTTGGAGGTCGTAGACGCCTTCCGTCTTTCCGGCAACCGTCCGGAATGGATGATCCTGGACGTGATCCCCGTGATCCCGCCGGACCTGCGTCCCATGGTCCAGTTGGACGGCGGCCGTTTCGCCACCTCCGACCTGAACGACCTATACAGAAGAGTCATCAACCGCAATAACCGCTTGAAAAAGCTGCTGGAGCTCGGTTCTCCCGAGATCATCGTCCGCAACGAGAAGCGGATGCTGCAGGAGGCCGTGGACGCGCTGATCGACAACGGCCGCCGTGGCAGACCGGTGACCGGTCCCAACAACCGGCCGTTAAAGAGCCTTTCCGACATGCTCAAAGGCAAGCAGGGACGTTTCCGTCAGAACCTGCTCGGTAAGCGCGTGGACTATTCCGGCCGTTCCGTTATCGTGGTCGGTCCCGAGCTGAAGATCTACCAGTGCGGCCTGCCCAAGGAGATGGCGCTGGAGCTGTTCAAGCCTTTCGTCATGAAACGCCTTGTGGAGCTTGACATTTCAAAGAATATCAAAAACGCCAGAAAAATGGTGGACCGCGCCGGCCCCGAGGTTTGGGATGCGCTGGAAACCGTGATCAAGGACCATCCCGTCATGCTGAACCGTGCGCCTACATTGCACAGGCTCGGCATCCAGGCGTTCGAGCCGATCCTTGTTGAAGGGCGCGCCATCAAGCTGCATCCGCTGGTCTGTACCGCGTTCAACGCGGACTTCGACGGCGACCAGATGGCTGTGCACGTGCCCCTGTCCGCAGAGGCGCAGGCGGAAGCGCGTTTCCTGATGCTTGCCGCCAACAACCTGTTAAAGCCCTCCGACGGAAAGCCCGTCACGGTGCCCACGCAGGATATGGTGCTCGGTTCCTATTACCTGACGACCGTAAAGGATTACGAGCCCGGCTCCGGCCATGTTTACAGAGATGAGGACGAAGCCGTTATGGCGTACGAGGACGGCTCTCTCGGCCTGCATGCGCCCATCCGCATCCGTCGCACGGTGGAAGTGGACGGCGAGACCTATTCGGCTATGATCGACACCACGCTCGGCAAACTGATCTTCAACCGTCCCGTGCCGCAGGATCTGGGCTTTGTGACCAGAGATCCCGCCGATCCCGCCAGCATGGTCGCAATGGAAGTGGATTTCCTTGTGGATAAGAAAAACCTCGGCAAGATCATCGAGCGCTGCATCAACGCGCACGGTACCAATATTGCCGCCGACGTGCTGGATAAGATCAAGAATCAGGGCTACCGGTATTCTACCCGCAGCGGTATCACCGTCTCTGTATTCGACGCCATCATCCCCGAAAAGAAAAAGGAATATATCGACGAGGCACAGGCGCAGGTTGATACCATCATGAAATACTACCGCCGCGGTCTTTACAGCGATACCGACCGTTCCTCCGCCGTGATCAAGGTGTGGACGGAATGCACGAAAAAGGTCGCGGAAGAGTTAAAGAACAATCTGGATACGGATAACAACCCCATCCATATGATGATCCACTCCGGTGCGCGAGGCAGTGCTTCCCAGCTGAACCAGCTGGCGGGCATGCGCGGTCTGATCGCCAACACCGCCGGCCAGACCATCGAGATCCCGATCCGTTCCAACTACCGTGAAGGCCTTTCCGTTGTGGAATACTTCATCTCCTCCCGCGGCGCCCGGAAGGGACTTGCCGATACCGCGCTTCGTACTGCGGACTCCGGTTACCTGACGCGTCGTCTGGTGGACGTTTCGCAGGAAGTGATCATCCGTGAAAACGACTGCGGCTGCACAGAGGGCCTGGAAGTTTCCGATATCTACGGCGACGAGGACAACGTGATCGAAGGTCTCGTGGAACGTCTGACCGGCCGGTACCTGCTGAACAATCTGGTTTCGGACGACGGCGAGCTGATCATGGACAACGAGCATATGCTCACCGAAGCTGACGCGAAGAAGATCGTCAATGCAGGCTATAAGAAGGTCGTTATCCGCTCCCTTTTGACCTGCGCAGCCGCGCAGGGCGTCTGCCGCAAATGCTACGGACGGAACCTTGCCACGGGCAGAGCCGTTTCCATCGGCGAAGCGGTCGGCATCATTGCGGCCCAGTCCATCGGCGAGCCCGGTACGCAGCTGACCATGCGTACGTTCCATACCGGCGGCGTTACCACCACGTCCGATATTACGCAGGGTCTTCCCCGCGTGGAAGAGCTGTTTGAGGCAAGAAAGCCCAAAACGCTTGCCATCCTTTCCGCCATCGGCGGCACGGTATCCTTCGTGGAAGGCAAAAAGGGCGCCCAGAATATTCTGGTGACCGGCGAAGAGGGCAGAGAAGAGTATACCATTCCCTACGGTTACCGTAAAACGGTCCAGGAAGGCGACGTCATCGAAAAAGGCACCGAGCTGACCGAGGGCTCCGTCAACCCGCACGACATTCTGGAGATCCTCGGCGTGGAAGCCGTACACAACTATCTGATCCGCGAAGTACAGCGGACCTACCGTACGCAGGGCGTTGACGTCAACGACAAGCATATCGAGGTCATCGTCCGGCAGATGATGCGCAAGGTGCGCGTGATCGAACCCGGCGATACGAACCTGCTGCCCGGCGCCACGGTGGATAAGTACGATTTCAACAAGGCCAACGCGCAGGTCCGCGCGGATGCAGAGGCGGCAGGCCACGTGGCGATCGAAGCAACGTGCGAGCCGGTGCTGCTCGGTATTACCAAGGCTTCTCTTGCAACGGATTCCTTCCTTGCAGCCGCGTCCTTCCAGGAGACCACGCGCGTGCTCACCGACGCCGCCATCAAGGGCAAGGTGGACCCGCTGCTCGGCCTGAAGGAAAACGTGATCATCGGCAAGCTGCTTCCTTCCGGTACCGGAATGAAGTGTTATGCGGATGTTGAGATTATCAAGACCGCGCCGGACGATGAGGATCCGGTGGAATATACCTTTATTGCGGAAGCGGACGTCTGAAAAATTCGGCAAAATGCCGAAATTTTACGGGAAACTTTGTAAAAGGTGTTGACAAACTTCTGCCGTAAATGGTAAAATACAAAATTGTGCAGTGCATTATTTGATCGAAAAGGGGAATATTTCAAACAATATTCCCTTTTCAGATAAAAAATAAGTAAGGAGGTGCAAACAGATTGCCAACCTTTAACCAGCTTGTTCACAACAGCAGAAAGTCACTGGAAAAGAAATCCAAGGCGCCTGCGCTCGGCAAGGGTCTCAATTCACAGAAAAACGTGATGACCAACCACAATTCTCCCCAAAAGAGAGGCGTGTGCACGGTAGTGAAAACGGATACCCCCAAAAAGCCCAACTCCGCGCTTCGGAAGCTTGCCAGAGTCCGGCTTACCAACGGGATCGAGGTTTCCGCCTATATCCCCGGCGTGGGTCATAACCTGCAGGAGCACTCTGTCGTTTTGATCAGAGGCGGCCGTGTGAAGGATCTTCCCGGTGTGCGTTACCACATCATCCGCGGGACCCTTGACGCACAGGGCGTCAGCGGCAGAATGCAGGCCCGTTCCAAATACGGCGCCAAAAAAGCAAAGGCAAAGAAATAAGAATTTGTTTTTGCGCAATCGAACAGACAAAATCTTCTTGCATGCTGCAATGTAAGTGTATATACATCGTTTTTGATCGGTCGTATATGCCTTCATTGGCGCAACGGGAATTTGTCACTCGAGTACCTATGATATCATTACTATGAAGGAGGGAAGCGAAGTGCCAAGAAGAGGCAATATCGCAAAACGTGACGTTTTGCCCGATCCGCTTTACAACTCAAAACTCGTAACACGTTTGATCAACAGTGTTATGTACGACGGAAAAAAAGGCGTTGCGCAGAAAATCGTGTATGACGCTTTTGACATCATCCGTGAAAAAACAGGCAAGGAACCCCTCGAGGTTTTCGAGGCTGCCATGGAGAACGTGATGCCCGTGCTGGAGGTTAAAGCACGTCGTGTCGGCGGTTCTACCTATCAGGTTCCGATCGAGGTCCGTCCCGAGAGAAGACAGACCCTGGGACTCAGATGGATCACCCTGTACGCGAGAGCGCGCGGCGAGGGTACCATGAAGGAAAGACTTGCGGGCGAGATCCTTGACGCGGTCAATCAGACCGGTTCCGCTTACAAAAAGCGCGAGGATACACACAAGATGGCAGAGGCCAACAAAGCCTTCTCCCATTTCCGCTGGTAAGCTTATTTCGATTTTTGTTTTTATCTTTAGCGAGAGGACATGCAAATGCCAAGAAAGGTATCCCTTGATTTAACAAGAAATATCGGTATTATGGCGCATATTGACGCCGGTAAGACCACCACGACCGAACGCATCCTGTTTTATACGGGCATCAACCACAAATTAGGCGAGACGCACGACGGCGACGCCACAATGGACTGGATGGAGCAGGAGCAGGAGAGAGGTATCACCATTACCTCCGCCGCGACCACGTGTTTCTGGAAGGATCACCGCATCAATATCATCGACACCCCCGGCCATGTGGACTTTACCGTTGAAGTGGAGCGTTCATTAAGAGTGCTCGACGGCAGCGTTACCGTCCTGTGCGCCAAGGGCGGCGTTGAGCCGCAGTCTGAGACCGTATGGCGTCAGGCTGACAAATACCATGTGCCGCGCATGGTGTACGTCAATAAGATGGACATCATGGGCGCAAACTTCTACAACGTGATCGACATGATGAAGGACCGGCTCAAATGCAACGCGGTCCCCATTCAGCTGCCGATCGGCGCAGAAGCGGATTTTAAGGGAATTATCGATCTGGTGGAAATGAACGCCACCGTCTATGATGACAAAGAGGGCCTGAAAACAGAGGTCATCGCGATCCCGGACGATATGATGGAACTGGCGCAGCGTTACCGCGGCGAGCTCATTGAGCACGTTGCGGAGATGGACGACGCGCTGATGGAGAAGTATTTCGAGGGTGAAGAGCTGACAATTGAAGAGATCAAGTCCTGCATCCGCAAAGCCACCATCGCCAACAGCATGGTGCCCGTTTGCTGCGGTACTTCCTACCGTAATAAGGGCGTTCAGAAGCTCCTGGACGCGATCGTGGATTATATGCCGTCGCCGCTGGACGTCGGCGCCGTGCACGGGATCAATCCCAAAAACGGCGAAGAGACCACAAGGGAAGTGTCCGACGACGCACCTTTTTCGGCGCTTGCGTTCAAGATCGCCGCGGACCCCTTTGTGGGGAAGCTCTGCTTTACGCGTGTGTATTCCGGCGTTGCCGAAGCAGGCGCAACGGTCTATAACTCCACCAAGGATAAAAACGAACGTTTGGGCAGGATCCTGCAGATGCACGCCAACCACAGGGCAGACCTTGATAAATGCTACTGCGGTGATATCTGCGCCGTTGTGGGGGTGAAAAACACCACCACCGGCGATACGCTCTGCAACGAAAAACACCCCATTATTTTAGAGCAGATGGAATTCCCGGAGCCCGTGATCCGCGTTGCCATAGAACCCAAGACCAAAGCCGGTCAGGAGAAAATGGGCATTGCGCTGATGAAGCTGTCCGAGGAAGACCCCACCTTTAAGTATTATACGGACGAAGAGACCGGCCAGACCATTATCGCCGGCATGGGCGAATTGCACCTGGAGATCATCGTGGACAGAATGCTCCGTGAGTACCGGGTAGAAGCCAACGTCGGCGCACCGCAGGTCGCCTACCGTGAAACCATTACCAAAACGGCGGAAACGGATACAAAATACGCGCGTCAGTCCGGCGGTCACGGTCAGTACGGCCACGTCAAACTTCGCATTGAGCCGAATCCCGAAAAGGGCTTTGAGTTCGTAAACGAGATCGTCGGCGGTGCGATCCCCAAGGAATACATTCCGGCCGTGGAAGCGGGCGTCAAGGGCGCCATGCTGACCGGCGTGCTTGCGGGCTATGCGGTCGTGGACGTCAAGGTGACGTTATTCGACGGTTCGTATCATGAGGTGGACTCCTCCGAGCTTGCCTTCAAGCTGGCGGGTTCCATGGCGTTCAAGGACGCAATGGCAAAGGCTGCGCCTGTGCTGATGGAACCGATCATGAAAATTGCCGTAACCGTCCCAGACGACTATCTCGGCACCGTGATCGGCGATATCAACGCGCGCCGCGGTATGATCCGCGATCAGGAAAACCGCAACGGCGCAACGCAGGTCAACGCCGACGTTCCGCTGTCTTCCATGTTCGGTTACGCCACCGATCTGCGTTCCAAAACGCAGGGCAGAGGGCAGTACGTAATGGAGCCCAGCCACTATGCGCAGGTTCCCAAGTCCATTGCCGATTCCATTATTAAAAAATAAAGGGTGTTCGGCGTAAAAAGCACTTGCATTTTCAAAATGCTTTTGTTATACTGTAAAAGACAAAATTATTGTACAACCATAAGGAGGTCAAATTTCTCATGGCAAAAGAAAAATTTAACAGAAACAAACCCCATGTAAACATCGGCACCATCGGTCACGTTGACCAC